>CAZHTZ010000034.1:23726-25295 GCA_964535455.1 uncultured Caldilineales bacterium | reverse complement strand
GTGACATTGAGCGTGGTGATCGGCCCCGATCGGACCTTGGCCTCCACCGAGACGCCGGTGCCTTGCTTACCGTGATAAAGCCCCATGCCGCGCAAGATCGGCTTTCCTTCGGCGATGGCGACATGGAAGGGACCGTCGTGTCCCAACAGGATAGTCCCATCGATGTAGTCGGCTACCACAATTTCTGAGAAGCTGCCGCCAGCGCCCACGATGTCGCAGATTTTCATGGCCACAGCGGTTTTCAGATCGCCTTCGCCGGCACACGGAATGCCGCGCGCCGTCAGCAGCGAATGGCCGACGATAAAGCCGGCTTGCAGTTGCTCGTCTGCCTCGCCGGGCGCGCCATGATAGTAATAGGCCAGGGCATCAAGATCGTATTCTCGCACGAGCTTTTCTTGGGCGGCGGCCACCTTGCACGACCATATCAGTTGTTCTTCAGTCGGTTTCCTGGCGATGGGATCAGATGGCGAGTCGCCGCTGATCTGGAACATCTCATGCACTTCTTCGAGCTTCGCTTTGACGTCGTGCTGGGTCACGTCCTGCAGCAAACGATTCAAATCGGACAGTTCCAGGACTTCCACGTGCAGCCCGATTTGCGCCTGGATCATCGTGAAGTCGCTGTACATGTCGAGCATGCCGCTGTAGGTATTGCCAAGGAAGCCGAAGCGGCTATGCTGCAGGGTGCGTTTGACAGTTGCAGCGCGCGCCCATGCTTCGATCTCCTGCCACGCTCGAACGGCTTCCTTTCGCTCGAAGGTCACTTCGTTCGTGAACGAGATCGCAGGCGTGACATCCAGCCCCAACAAGCCGTTCACCACACGAAACGGGATGCCGGCGCGATTGAAGGTGTTGGCGAATTCAGGCACCGGACAGGCGCCGCAATGTGCGAGCCACTCGCCCGTCGTCGAACGCTCGTAGTCGATACGGGCGGTAGGTTGGAGGTTCAGAAACACCACAGGCGCGCGGCAGATCTGGTGGACCGGCAGCACGGTCGCACTGGTGGAGTAGGTCGCAGCGTGACAGAAGACCAGGTCCACATTCTGCGCATTCAGCCATTCACCTGCCTTGCGCCCTTCGGCCTCCGTATCGACCAGGCCATAGTTGTACACCTCGCCCCAGGCGGCCAGCCGCCCCTCGATGAAGCGTCCGTAGGCTGTCAAGCGTTCCCTAAGACCGGGGAACTGCTCCCAATACGCACGTAACCCGATTGTATAAAGACCGATGCGCGGTCTGCGGACCGGCTTGATTGGGGCGAGCAACGGTATCGCTTCCTCCTCCGGCTATTGAGGTTGTACTTGAGAGCAGTGAGCGATCACGCCAGATGGGTTTGGCGCCCATCCCGATCTAAGCAGCAACACCTACATGTAGGTGTTGCTGCTTAGATCCTTACTGTTGGGCGACCCAGCAATCGACCTTACTGCGCCGGTTTGAGCAGGGTGTCAACGTTCTCCGGTGTGATCAGCTTGACGGGGACGTAGATTTCCCGCTCTGCTTCCTTGTCAAACTTCAGCTTTTCGCCGTTCATGAGCTTGGTGGCCAGTTCGACGGTCATCTTGCCCATATCGTAGG
>CAZHTZ010000034.1:0-23626 GCA_964535455.1 uncultured Caldilineales bacterium | reverse complement strand
TCGCCGTTCATGAGCTTGGTGGCCAGTTCGACGGTCATCTTGCCCATATCGTAGGGGATCTGCTGGACGGTGGCGGCCATGGAGCCTTCCTTGATCGCCTTCAGAGCGATCTCGTCGGCGTTGAAACCCACCACCGGGATGTCCGTGACGCCGCTCTTGCCGGCATCAGCAATGGCCTGGGCCGCTCCCACAGCCATCGGATCGTTGCAGGAGAAAACGCCCGCCACGTCCGGGGTCGCCGAGAGAACGTCCTTCATCAGACGGTAGCCTTCTTCTTGCTTGCTGTCTCCATTCAGCGAGGCAACAACCGTGTAACCGAGTTCCTTGATCCGCTTCTCGAAGTTGACGTTGCGCTGCCAGGCATAGACGGCGGTGGGGCTGCAGGTGATCGAAGCCACCTTCTTGGAGGTGTTCCCCGTCGTCTTGATCATCTTGTCCAGGTAGTCGGCGCCCATCACGCCACCTTCGGCATTGTTGGAGATGACAATGACGTCGTAGGCCGTACCGCCGCCGCCGATGTCATTCACAACCACGGGGATGCCCTTCTTCTTGGCTGCATCCACCAGGGGCCCCATGGCGTCCGGCTTAAACGGGGAAATGATCAAAGCATCGATCCCCTGGTTGATCAGGTCCTGGGTGGCCGACACCATGGTGGCCTCGCTGCTCTTCTGGTCCACCAGGACAAAGTCATACCCGGCCGCCAGGGCAGCTTCGCGCGTGCCCCTCTCCATATCCTGGAAGAAGCCGTACTGCATGTCGTAGACGGAGAAGCCGATCTTCTTCTTGGCTTTGGCGGCCGGCGTCGCCGGGGAGGCACAGGCTGTGATAGCCACGGCCACGATCATGAGCACCAGCAAACCGACGAATGTGTTCTTGCGAGACATGTTCTCTCTCCTTGGGTGTACTGACGAATGGGAAGTAGGGCGCGCCCGCGGCGCGCCCGGCACTGACGATGTGATGTGATTCTTTTCCTGGCACCTCCTTGAGGGCAGAAGACCGGTGCTGCTGCCTGAACAATCAGACGCTTCTGCTTATGCGCTCTTCGACCCGCTGCCGGACTCCTTCGATGGAAAGGGCCAGCAGCAGAACAAGACCTTCGACCACACGCTGCCAGAAGGCGTCGGCGTGGAAGAGGTTGAGTACGTTGCCGAGCGTTGCAAACAGGATCGCTGCCGCTACAGTGCCCAACATGCCACCACGACCGCCAGCCAGCCGGGTGCCGCCGAGAACCACGGTGGCGATGACCCGCAGCTCGAAACCGGGCTCCAGGCCCGGTCCGGCAGAGTAGAGTCGGGCGCCCAATAACACGGCCGCAATTCCGGCGAACAGGCCAACGACCGTGAAAACCGTGCTTGTCAGCCGCTGCACCGGCACGCCGGCCAGGTTGGCGGCCGTCGTGTTGGAACCGGTGGCGTAAACATAGCGGCCAAACGGCGTGGCACGCAGCACCCCTTCGCCGATCAGGGCGCAGACGATGAACACAACGAACGGTACCGGGAGCCCCAGGACCACACCGTTGCCCATCCAGACAAAGCTAGGCGCGTTGTAGCGATACGCCTGGCCGCCGGTCAGAATCAGCGTGACGCCGGCAATGACGAACATCATACCCAGCGTGGCGATGAAGGCGGGGATGCGGACGCGACTAACCAGAAAGCCGTTGACCGTCCCCACGATCATGCCGACAGCCACGCCGACGATGATGGAGGGAATCACGCCGAAACGCGCCCCGGTCCACACCGCCGCTGTAGCGCAGAGCGCCAGGGTGGAGCCCACTGAGAGATCAAACGTCCCCGAGATGATGGCAATCGTCATGCCCACCGCCGCCACGCCCACGAAACTGGCCGACCTCAACACGTTCTGCAGGTTGTCGACCGTGGCGAAGTCGGGCGTGAAAAACGCTGCGAAGATCCACGTGCCCAGCAGAACGACGCTGATGCCATACTTCTCCCAAAGCAGAGCCCAGTTGCGGGTCTTGCGACCCTCCGACCGCCTGACGTCAGTGGCTGCGGTCATGCCGTCCTCCGCGCCAGTCCCGCGATGCGATACTTGCGTTCCACCCCGATTGCCAGGGTGAAGAGCAGCAATAGGCCAATGGTGACCTGTTGGTAAAGCACCGAGACGTTGAGCAGGTTGAGCCCGTTGTTGATCATGGCTACCAGCAAACTGCCCAACAGAGTGCCGATGAGAGATGCCCGACCGCCCGTCAGGGCCGTTCCACCTACGACCACCACGGCGATGGCTGAAAGCTCCAACCCCACGGCAATGCGGGCGCTGGCCGTGACCACTTGGGCGCTGTAAATCTGGCCAGAGAGCGCCGCACAGGCGCCCACGATGGCGAAGATGCCCCAGATGACCTTGTTCACGGGCACGCCCGAGCGCCGGGCCGTGTTGATATTACTGCCCACTGCCAAAATGTAACGACCAAAGCGGGTGTATTGGACGACCAACCCGAGCAGTGCGGCAATGACAAGGGCCAAGATCACGGGCATCGGAATGCCCAGGAAATGACCGCCGGAGAGCACCTTGTAGCCGGGATAACCCTGCAGGTACAGGTCGCGGCCGCTGGTGAAGAGCAGGGTGGCTCCCCGGAGGATGCTTTGTACGGCCAGCGTGGCGATGAAGGCCGGTACGCGCAGCTCGGTAATGATCAGGCCATTGCCGAGACCGACCAACGCCCCCGCGAGCAGCCCGGCGACGATTCCTGCGGGCACGCCGAAGAGCCGTACGATGGTAAAAGCGATGACGGCCGAAAAAGCTGCGTTGGCGCCGACGGAGAGGTCAAAATTGCCCGAGGCGATGGCCAACGTCATCCCCAGCCCCACGATGGCAATCACGGCGGCGTTGGTCAACACGTTCATCAGGTTGCCAACCATCAGGAAACGCGGGGTGAGCACTGCAAGCACAACCCCAAGCACCAACACAATCACGGCGACGCTGTAGGAGCGCCAGAGCCTGCCGGAGAATCTGCGAACATCTGCCATCGTCACACCTCGCTTCCCTGCGACGCCGTCAGCTTGACCGGCGCTGAGTCCAAACCGGTAGCGAGCGCCATCACGTTGGGTTGGGTGAACTCCTTGCCGGATAGCTCACCACGCGGTTTGCCGCCGGCAAAGACGATGCAGCGCTCGGCCAGCCGCAACAGTTCGGGGAGCTCAGAGGATTGCAGGAGGACGGCAATACCTTGCTCCACAAGCATGTCGATCAGGTTGTAGATTTCTAGTTTGGCGCCGACATCCACACCACGGGTAGGCTCAGCCAGCAACAGCACCCGGCAGTTCTCGGCCAGTGAACGGGCCACGATCACCTTCTGCTGATTGCCGCCGCTCAGGTCGCTGACAAACTGGCCCGGACTACTGTAACGGATCGACAGCTTGCCCCCGTACTCGCTCATCACCGCGCTTTCTTGCTTGCGGTCGATGATCAGGTTGCGACGCAGGCGCTCGACAATGCCGATGCTGATGTTCTGCTGCACCGACAGATCCGGCAAGATGCCGGCGCCCTTGCGATCGTCCGGCACGTAGGCCAAACCGGCGCGGATGGCCTGGCGCGGGCCATTCAGGTGCTTGGGCTGGCCGAGCAACGTCACCTCGCCGGCTGTCGTCTCCCGCAGCCCAAAGATCGCCTCGACCACCTCCAGACAGCCGCTGCCCATCAGGCCTGCCAGTCCCAACACCTCGCCGGCGCGCAGGTCAAACGACACACCCTGCACTGCCTTGCCCGCCGACAGGTTGCGCACCGAAAGGACCACATCGCCGGGATGCCGTGGTGGGCAGCCGGTGTGTGTCAGCTCACGACCCACCATCGCCGTCACCACGTCGTGCTCGGTCAGCTCCGACCTCGGCTTGGTGAAGATGTGCTTGCCGTCGCGCAGAACGGTGATGCGGTCGGCAACGCCGAAGACCTCGGCAAGCTTGTGGGAGACGTAGACCACGCCGACGCCCCGATTCGCCAACGACCTCACCATGTTCAATAGACGCCCGATCTCCAGCTCGCTGAGCGCAGCCGTGGGCTCATCCATGACCAACACGCGGGCATCGAAGGCCAAGGCGCGGGCGATTTCTACCAACTGCTGGTGGGCCACCGGCAGGTCGCGAACGATGGCGCGCGGGTCCAAGTCGATCTCAAGCTGGGCGATGACCTCGCTCGTGCGCCGGTAGAGGGTTGGCCAGTCGATGCGCAGCCCACGCGTCGGTTCGCGATTCAGGAAGATGTTCTCAGCCACGCTTAGGTGCGGCAGGAGGTTGAACTCCTGAAAAATCACGTTGATACCTGCGCGTTGGGCGCTCACCGGGTCTGGCAACTCCACCGCCTGGCCCTGCAGTTCCAAGATACCACCCGAAGGCTGGTAGACCCCGGCCAGGATGTTGATCAGGGTGGACTTTCCAGCGCCGTTCTCGCCTACCAACGCGTGCACCTCACCCGCGCGCAGGTCGAAGTCGACGTGGTCCAGGGCCAGAACACCGGGGAAACGGCGGCTGATGCCGCGCATTTCCAGCAGAGGTGAAGACGAGCCATCGGTGCCCGTCATAGCGGAGAACCTCCTTATCGCAGCCCGCACTTCGTTGCGCGATGCTTGTGAAAAGCTGTGAGATACCTGTCAAACTTTGTAAGAGACTCTACCATACCCCACGATCCCTGTCAAAACGACAATCGCTCGTCAACAACAAGCCTCAACGTGGAGCGACGGTCTGGTCACCCAAGCTCGTCCATCATCGCCTGGCGGACGAGGCGCGAGGCGGCAGTAGCATCGCCGCTGTGCAACACCGCCGCCACACGTTCGGCGCCCATGCGCGTCACGATCGTACGTAGGGCCCGCAGCCAGCCAATGCTCTCGGCGATAGCATGCTCCGGTTCCTCCCGGTAGGGGTACTGATCCAACGACAGATAGCCCTGGTAGCCCACGCGGTCGAGCCAGTAGAGCAGTTCCAGGTACTCGATGGTGTGGACCGTGCCGACAATCATATCGTCGTCCCACAGCCGGTAGTTGTCATTCAGGTGCATGTGGAAGAGCTTGCCGCCGGCCCGGCTGAGGATGACGACGGATTCGGCCACGTTCTCGTAGGCGACGAAGGCATGCCCCACGTCGATGGTGACGCCCACGTTCGGCAGGCCCACCTCCTGCGCCACCATCAGGGCGCCGGCGGCCGTGCCCAGGAAGCTGTGGGTGCGGGGTTCCTTCGGCTTGTATTCGAGGGAGATGCGGATGTCGGGCCGGTGTGCAGCGCATGTACGCAAGCCCTCGACGAGCCAATCGCGCTCGACCTGATAGTCGGCCTGGAAGGAGTAGTCGTAACCGTCCTGGCCGTTCCAGATGTTGAGCAGGTCGCAGCCCAGCTCGGCAGCGGCATCGATCATCGCCAGGGTGTCGCTCACGGCGCGAGCGCGCACGGCCGCATCCTTCGCCGTGAAGGCGCCCTTGCTGTAGATTTGGGTGGCGAAATGGTCGGGGATGATGGAGACCAGCTTGAGCCTGTGATCAGCCAGCAGCCGGCCGATCTCGGCCACGTTGCGCTCGGTGATGTGCCACGTGCCCACCAGCTCGACGCCGCTAAGACCCTCGGTGCGCTGGGCGGATTCAAACAGTTGTTTCAGCGTCCGATCCTCTCCATACCCGGAGAGGAAACGGTCGGCCCTGTTGCCGAAGTTGCTGATGATGACCGAATATTTGTCCATTGCTGTGGTTCCTCCATTGGCTACACAGACGATTGCAGCGCCGGGTGGCGAAGGGGGCTACTGAACTCATCCTCAATGAGCGTAACGGCGAGAGTAGGCCAGGGCTTCGTCGTACATGGCCCAAATGTTGCGGGGAGGCACCTCGGGCATCATCAAGTCGTGCGAAGGAGCGACGATGTATCTGCCGTCATGGCCCAGGATATCGATGATCCTGCGCGTTTCGGCCCGTACAACATCTTCGCTGCCATAGTTCAGAATCTGGTTATAGTCAATGCCACCGAAGAAGACGATATCCTTGCCATATTCTCGTTTGAGAACGATAGGATCCATGTTCGCTGCCGTGATCTGGATCGGATTCAGCACTTCGATGCCGATTTCAATCAGATCAGGAATGATGGCGTGAATATCACCACAAGAGTGATATGCCACGGTCATGCCGTATTTGTGTCCGAGATCGGCCAGTTGTCTCATCTTTGGCTTGAAAAACTTGCGCCACATGTCAGGAGCCATGATCAGGCCCCTTTGGGTTCCGAAGTCGTTTGCGAACCAGAAGATGTCAATCAGATCGGGATTGGCCTCGAAAGCCCGCACCGTCGTTTCATAGTAGAAGTCGAAAGTTCGATCGAGAACGGCCTCCACGACACTGGGGTTTTCGTACAAGTCGACGAGCAGTTTTTCTTCTCCGAGCAGCTCCATGGCGTCGTGCCAGAAGGGCGACCACATGCCGCCGATGATGCAATACTCTGCTGAGAGTTGCCGGTCCTCGGCGGTGAAGTTCACGTCGAACCAGTCGACGCTGGGGAAGGAATGGGCTTCGACGTCTGCCACCGTTTCGGCATGGGCGAGTGGTGTATTCAGGGCGATACCCCAGAAGCCCTTGCCCCGCTTGATGCCCCAGTAGGTGTCAAAGTCTCCGTTGGGATACTTCTTCAGTGCCGGGCCGATGTAGCGCGGCCGGATGGTGCGAAAATCGATGCCGAAGTGCTCGACCAACTCGACTTCGGACCGCAGGTGCAGAAAGTCCACGACCTGCTGGGTGGTATCAGGCTCCGCCCCATACCACATGGGCAGGCGGTCCCAACCTCTGCCGGAAAAGGCTGATTTGACGCGCTGTTTGGAATCCATAACGACCTCCACAATGAGATGGTCTGGTCTGTCTCTGATACTGTCACAGACCAAATTGCCATGAATCTTACACTTTGTCAAGGTTTGGGGAATTAGCAGCACACTGACTTTTTTGGGGAGACGAGGTTCCCGCAGGCCACGGCGCCAGTCCGGAACGCTACCAGGAAGAAAACAAACGGGAAAGTGGTTTCAAAAGCGGCTTCAAAATCGCATCTTGACACTAGAACATACGTTCTAGTACTCTGATAGCCAGCACCGTCCATTCCCGTAAGGGCTTGCCTCCCCCTTCAAGCCATTGCCCCCTGGCGGCGCCAGGAGCTTTGCATGGCACGTAGGAAAGAGACCCAGCAACGCCTGGAACGCACCGTGGCCCTGATCCAGCGCAAATGGGGGCAAGAGGCCCTGCGCCAGGGAGTGACGCCGGCCCGGACCATCCCCCACATCCCGACGGGGTTTGCAGAGCTGGACGCCGCCACCGGGATCGGCGGCGTGCCACGCGGACGCATCACCGTGCTGAGCGGCGCTGCCACCTCCGGCAAGGTCACGCTGGCGGCGTTGGCGCTGGCCCGCGGTCAGGGCAAGGGACGGCTGGCCGCTTATGTCGACCTGCTGCACACCTGCGATGCCGATTACCTGGAGCGATGCGGCGTGCGCTTGCGCGACCTGCTGGTTGTGCGGCCCGAGCATGCCTCCCAGGCGTTGGAGATGACCCTGACCCTGGCGGCTCGTTCCGAAGTAGCCGCTATTCTGTTCGATCATTGGGGGGCAGTGGAGGCAGACGGCCGCGCCCGCTCGTTCATCGCCGGGATGCTGGCGCACTCGCAGGCGGCCCTGTTGATCGTGGACGATCCGCCCTCGTGGCAGCGCCTGCTCCCGGTGGCAGGCGGTCCCCTTGCCCACTACGCTGCCCTGCACCTGGCCATGAGCCGGGAGCAATGGTATTTGGCCGGACCCGACGTGCGCGGTTACCGCGCACGTGTCACCCTCGTCAAGAACAAGCTCGGCCCCGCCGGTCAGACCGTGCCCATTGAGATTCACTTCAACGGCACCGTGCGCGGTAGAGGAATTTAGGGTTGCAGGTTGAAAGTTGAAGGTTTGGCATTCAACCTGCAACCTGCAACCTGCAACCACCCATGCCGATCATCTCCTGCACCATCCCCGCTTTCCCCCTCACCCTGCTGGCGCGGGGGGAACCGGATGTCTGGAAGCGACCCCTGGCGGCCCTGGACCCCGAGGAACGGGTACTGTGCGCCACGCCGCCGGCCCGGGCCGCCGGCGTCCGTTCCGGCCAAACGGCCCGGCAAGCGCGCGCCGCCTGTCCGGAGCTGCAATTGCACGCCGTGGACTTGCCCCAGGCCCGGTCGGAATTTGAGGCGCTGTTGTGCCTGCTCGACGAGTATTCCGATGCGGTAGAGCCGTCAGCGTTGGGTCGCGCCTACCTGGCTGCTCCCGACCTGAACGAGCGAACGGCGGCGCCCTTTTGCCAGGAGTTGGGCAGGGCCATCCGCCGGGGGTTCGGTCCGGCGCTGCAACCGGCCATCGGCTGCGATCAGGGCAAGTTCACTGCCGGCGCTGCCGCCCAGCACACCCGGCCGGGCGCGGTGCGGGTGGTGCTGGGCGCGGCCGAACAGCCTTTCTTGCGCCCTCTGCCCGTGAGCCTGTTGCCGCTCACGGCCGGCCAGCATCGTTTCCTGGATTACCTGGGCATCCACACCCTGGGCCAGTTCGCGGCGCTGCCCATGACCGCGGTCTTCCAGCAATGGGGAGCGCCGGGACGGCTGGCGCAGCAATGGGCACAGGGACAGGATAACCGGCCGGTGATCCCCCGCCGGAAGCGACCGACCTATACCCGATCGCTGGCGTTCGACCCGCCGCTGGAGACGCTCCCGCCCTTGTTGGCCGGGGCCGAACGCTTGTTGGCGCCCATCCTGGCCGGGCTGCGCGACCGTTTGCAGGCGACACAGGCGCTGCGGGCGATTTTGCAGTGGGCCGATGGCGGCGAGCAGATCGATGACCGGCGGTTGGCGGCGCCGACGACCGATGGCAAACGCCTGCTGGCTCTGCTGGCGGCAGACTGGCAAGCCGTGCCGTGGACACAACCGGTGACGGGGCTGGCCTTAACCCTGAGTGAGATTCAGGAGGCGCCCGGCGACCAGTTCTTGCTTTTCCCCGGCGCCGGCGCGCCGGCCGACCTGCTGGCCGCAGCTCTGGCCCCACTCCAACTGCGCTACGGCCCCGGTCGTTTCTTGCGGGCCGAGGTGCCCGACGCCCTGGGGCTACGCGTCGAACAGCGAGCGCGTTGGCAGGAGTATGCGGCATGAACGCCCGGCTGTGGGCCAACGGCGAACCGGTGACGGTGACGTGTGATGAGCATGGCCGGCCCCTGGCCTTTCATTGGGGCGGCCGCCGCTACGCGGTCGAGCGCGTGTGCAACCGCTGGCGGGTGAAAGGAGCGTGGTGGAAAGGGGAGACGGGGGAGCGCGAGTACGTCAAGCTGGCGACGACCGGCGGGCTGCTGTGTCTGCTGGCACGCGAATGGGAGGAGGAAGCGTGGGTGTTGGTGAGGGTGTATGACTGAAGAGTTGCAGGTAGCAGGTTGCAAGTTGCAGGTGGCGTAGGGCGAGAACATGACTGCTACCGGCCATCTGCCACCTGCTACCTGCTATGCGGAACTGCACGCCCACAGCTACTATTCGCTCCTGGATGGGGCGTCGTCGCCGGAGGCTTTGCTGGACCGGGCGGCGGCGCTGGGGATGCCGGCGCTGGCCCTGACCGATCACGATGCCCTCTACGGGGCGGTGCGCTTCTGGCAGGCAGCCCGGGAACGGGGTGTGCAGGCGGTGATCGGGGCGGAGGTGACGGTGGAGGGAGGGGGCGGGGGGAGGGTGGAGGGTAGCGGGGGGAGGGTGGAGGGTGGCGAGCAGGGGGTAGCGAGCAGGGGACAGGGGGCAGGGAGCAAGGGGCAAGGAGCAGGGGATAACGTGCAACGTGCAACCTGCAACCTGCAACCTTCTACCTGCCACTTAGTTTTACTGGCCGAAACACAAGAAGGCTATGCCAACCTGTGCCGGTTGCTCTCCCATGCCCATCTGACAAGTGTCAAGTGTCAAGTGTCAGGTGTCAGGTGTCAGGTGTCACCTGAAACCGGGAACGTGACACCTGACACTACTTTTTGGCCGGGGAAGGCTGAGCCGGTGCTGGATTGGGAGACACTGGCGCACCATCGGGAAGGGCTGGTTGTGTTGACGGGCTGCCGGCAGGGACCACTGGCAGCGTCGCTGCTGGCCGGGCAGCCTGAACAGGCGCTGGCCCATGCCGAACGCCTGCGAGATATCTTTGGCCGCGATCGTTGCTTCGTCGAGCTGCAGCGCCATCTCTTGCCCGATGAGCCGCCGTTGATCCGGGGGCTGTTGGAAATCGCCCGCCGGCTTGACCTGCCGGTGGTCGCCACGAACAACGTCCACTATGCCGAGCGCGAGGGGCATCGCCTGCAAGACGTCATGGTCTGCATCCGCCATCTCACCTCGTTGGATGAAGCCGGCCATTTGCTGCGGCCCAACAGCGAATATCACCTCAAATCCGGCGTCGAGATGGCCCGGCTCTTCCCCGGCCTGCCCCAGGCCCTGAGCAACACGCTGGCGATCGCGGAGCGCTGCCAGGTCAGTCTCGATTTCAGCGGCCAATGCCTGCCCGCTTTTCCTGTCCCGGAGAGACACACCCCTTTCAGCTACCTCTACGACCTCTGCCAGCAAGGGCTGCACCGCAAGTACCGGCCGGTGACGCCCGCGACCAGCAAGCAACTGGCCTACGAGCTGGATGTGATCGAGCGCTCCGGGTTGGCCGGGTATTTCCTCATCGTCTGGGATATCGTGCAGTACGCGAACAGGCAGGGCATTCGCTACCAGGGACGGGGCTCGGCCGCCAATTCGCTGGTTGCCTATCTGCTCGACATCACACCGGTCGATCCCCTGCGTTTCAACTTGTTGTTCGATCGCTTCCTCTCACCCGATAGCCACACGATGCCCGATATCGACATCGATTTTGCCGCCGACCGCCGGGAAGAGGTCATTCAGTATGTGTACGAGTGTTACGGCAGCGAGCACACGGCGATGGTCTGCAACGTCAACACCTTTCAATCGCGCTCGGCGCTGCGCGATGTGGGGCGGGCGCTGGGGTTGAAACCGGAGATGATCGAGATGGTGGGGCGCAGGGAGCAGGGGGCAGGGAGCAAGTGGCAGGTGGCAGGTGGCAGGTGGCAGGTGGCAGGCTTCGCCCTGAGGACTTCGACTGCGCTCAGTCGAACGCTCAGCCCGAAGGGTGGCGGGGAGCAGGAGGCGGCAGCAAACAACGTGCAACCTGCAAACGTGCAACCTGCAACGTGCGAACGTGCCAACGTTCCCACGCTCCAGGAGTTGTGTGCGCAGTTGCAGGGCGCGCCGCGGCATCTGTCGATCCATGTGGGTGGGATGATCATCACCGCCAGGCCGTTGGTCGAGATCGTACCTTTGGAGCGGGCGACGATGCCCGGGCGAGTCGTGGTGCAGTGGGATAAGGACAGCGTCGAGGACGCCGGGCTGATCAAGATCGATCTGCTGGGCTTGCGCACCCTGGGCATGGTCTCCGAGATCGCCGGGCTGGTGGCGGAGCGCAGCGGGCAGGCGTCATCGCTGGACGACCTGACCCTGGATGACCCGGCGGTGTACGACACCCTCTGCCGGGGCGACACCATCGGCGCTTTCCAGGTGGAATCGCGGGCCCAATCCCAGATGCTCCCGCGACTGCGCCCGCGGCGCTTCGAAGACATCGTCGTAGAGGTTGCCATCGTCCGTCCCGGCCCCATCCAAGGCGACATGGTCCACCCCTATCTGCGCCGCCGCCAGGGGCTGGAGCCGGTGGTCTACGCTCATCCCAGCCTGGAACCGATCCTGGCCGAGACGCTGGGCGTGATCCTGTTCCAGGAGCAAGTGCTGCGCGTGGCGATGGCCGTGGCCGGCTTCAGCGGCGGAGAAGCGGACCGGCTGCGGCGGGCAATGAGCCGGCAGCGCTCCCAGGAAGAAATGCGACGGCTGGGGGAGCGCTTCGTGGTGGGGGCGATGGCAAACGGGCTGGACCAGGAGACCGCCATCACCATCTTTGGCCAGTTGGCGGGCTTTGCGAGCTACGGCTTCTGCAAGAGCCACGCCGCTGCCTTCGCTCTGCTCTCCTATCAGACCATGTGGCTCCGCCTCTACCATCCGGCCGAGTTCTATTGCGCCCTGCTCAACCACCAGCCAATGGGGTTCTATTCCCCGGCGGTGGTGATGGGCGACGCCCGCCGGCATGGCGTCAGTGTGCTGCCGCCGGACCTCAACCGCAGCCAGGAGTCCTGCGCCTTGGAAGGGGACGCCATCCGCCTGGGGCTGCGCTATATCAAAGGCGTGGGTCCCGCCGCCCGCCAGCAACTGTTGGCGAAACGGGCATCGCCCTACCGTACGTTGCGCGACCTCTGCCTGCGGACGCGGCTCCCGCGCGACGTCGTCGACTCCCTCATCCGCTCCGGCGCCTGCGACGGCCTATCCCCCGACCGTCGTCGCCTGCTGTGGGAGCTGGGCGCCCTCGACTATTCTGCCCAGAGTTTTGACTTGGAGGCCGATCTCGACGACCCCGGCCTTCCTGCCCTGACCGAAGCCGAGTCCATGGGATGGGACCTCGACCAACTGGGGATGACCCCAGGCGACCACCTGATGCGGCTTTACCGGCCCCATCTGCAGGCGGCCGGCATCCTCAGCGCCGCAGAACTCGACGCGCACGGAGACGGCGAACGGGTGCGCGTGGCAGGGCAGGTGGTGGTGCGCCAGAGCCCGCCCACCGCCAAGGGCCACCTGTTCATCACCCTGGAGGACGAGACTGGCTTGGTGAACCTCATCGTGCGGCCGGCGCTCTTCGCCCGCCAGCGGGAGGTGCTGCGCTACGCCCTCCTTCTGGCCGCGGCGGGGCGGCTGCAGCGGGAAGGGGAGGCGTGCAGTGTGCTGGTAGCCAGGGCGTGGGCGCTCCCCAACGGCCTGGAGTGATGCGTCAGGGGCTCAGCACGCAGCCGATGACCGCCTCATCGTAGGTCATCTTAATCCGCTCGCCTGGCTGCAGGGTAAGGAAGTCGTCGGCCCAATCGCCATCGACCAGGCGGCGGATGAGCACCAGGTCGCCCATCACCTTGTCGAACACCCAGCCGCGGCGCTCGGCATCCCCACGCGCCTGCGCCTCCACCTTGCTGCCGTCGCCCACGCCCATGTCGATGAAGGCTGCGCGCTTGTAATGCGCCTGCCACGCGCCCATCACCTCCATCAGGTAGTCAGCATTTTCCTGGCCGTACTTCTCCACGTATTCCTGGTAGACCTTTTCGCCGTCGCTGCCGATGCCGGCGCCCAGGCCGGAGCCAGCGCCGTTGTCCCGCTCCACGTAGTCCAGGTTGTACCAGTAGGTGCCGGGCTCGCTCGCGAACTGGGCGTTGTAGCGCAGGCGGCCACCCAGGAAGAGGGTAATGCAGTCGTGGGCGCGGGGTACGATCACAGGCACGTCGCGGGCGATCAGGCCGGCCGTCGCCTGCCCGCACAACCCGTAGGCCATGAGTACGGCATCATAGCCCTGACCCGCCGCCAGGTCGATGTGTTCCTGCAGCTTCGTGCGCAGGAGGACCGGCGTGTTGTGCAGCCCACGCTCGAAGAGCTGGATATCGACGATGTGGAGCGAATGAGCGGCGCACAGGTAGAGGGGGCGGGCTAGCACGTCGCAGCCCAGGCATTTCAGGCGCATGGCGACTCCGTGAATTCCAAAGTAATTGGAACCCAGTTTACCATACAGGAGGCGGAAGTAGGCAACAGAGCAATGGTGAGTTAAACAAATCGCGATTATAATAATCACGATTTGTTAACGAGACTTCGTCACGCCATCGCGGAGCAGCGCCATGTTCATCAATCGCAAAGCCGAGTTGGCCAACCTGGAAACCCGCTATCGCTCGGAACATGCCGAGTTGTTCGTGCTCTACGGAAGGCGACGCGTGGGCAAGACTGAGCTGCTCCGCAAGTTCTGCGAGGACAAGCCTCACGTCTTCTTTATCGCCACCCTCAGCTCGGACCTTGACCAACTTGCCTCCTTCTCACAAGACATATGGCGTTTCACTCATGCTGATGCAGCGGACGGCTTCACCTTTCCCACCTGGGAGGCCGCCTTCCGCGCCCTTGTCGACCTGCCTGGCAGGCCGGTGGTCGTGATGGACGAATTCACCTACCTCATCAGCGGCAACAAGTCGATCCCTTCGGTTCTGCAAAAGGTCTGGGACGCGACGCTGCGCACCACACGCCTGTTCTTGGTTTTGTGCGGGTCGTACGTTGGCATGATGGAGCGGGAAATCCTGGGGTACCAGGCGCCTCTTTACGGGCGGCGGACAGGCAGCTACCAATTACCACCCCTGGAGCTACCGGCAGCCGCGGCCTTCTTTCCGGGGTATACACCCCAACAACAGATCGAAGCCTGGGCCGTCCTTGGCGGCATGCCCTACTACTTGAGCACCTTTTCAGATCGGGCCGATATCTTCGCTAACATTCAAACTCACGTGCTGGACAGCCAGGGGTCACTCCGCCGGGAGCCACAGCTATTGCTTCTGGAGGAGCTGCGTGAACCGCGGAACTACTTCTCCCTTTTGCGCGCCATTGCCCAGGGCAACACTCGTTTGAACGAAATCGCCCAAGCGGCTGGCGTGGGCGATGCTCCGACGACAGCTCGCTACCTGGATATCCTGCAGGACCTGCGCCTTGTCAACCGGATCGTGCCGGCGACCGAAAGCCGTCCCGAAAAGAGCAAACGTGGCCTCTACCACATCATCGATGCTTTTCTACGCTTCTGGTTTCGCTACGTGCATCCTCACCAAGGTTCCCTGGACCTCGGCCTGGCCGACGCTGTGTTGGCGCAGCGCCTCCGTCCCACGTTCGACCAGTTCGTCGGCTACGCGTTCGAGGAGGTGGCGCGTGCTTACCTGGCTCGCCTGGCGCGTGCCAACCAGTTAGGTGTCATGCATCTACACATCGTTCCGTGAGTAACTGAGGTAACCCTCAGTACATCGTTCCGCACATTAACAACCGAACCCTCAGTACATCGTTCCGCTGTGGTTAGTTCGACTCATCAGCCTAAGCCCATCTTGCCTCGCACCGAAACAACCACCGGTCGCCCTGGCCCGTTAACAGACCGCTGAAAAAGTCCCATTTTTTGGGGAAAGGTCCGAATTGGACATACTACAGCTAGTAGTAACACCGCCAAAAACTACTATATGTGGTAGGTCCTTTGACGGTCTGTTCCCAAAGGCTGGGGTTTTTCAGCATGCTCTTAGGATCGCATGCACCTCTGCCAGAAACAGACAAGCCGCAACTGGCACCATGCTCCAAACCGCAGCCAGCCGTCGGCCTTGAGCTTCTGCTCCACGCTCTGCTCAGTGCTGTTCGTTGGACCGGCAAGGTCGCTATCGGAACGATGTTCTGAAGGTTATCCGGTTGTTAATGTTCAAGTCGCCCGGAACGATGTGTTGATGGGCGACAGTTAGGCTTTCTACCCGAACGTATCGGCAGTTGGTGGGATCGGGAGGGCGAGGTAGACGTGGTAGCAGTCACCGACACCGACGGAGCGCTGCTGCTGGGAGAATGCAAATGGTCGGTCAACCTGGTAGGCACGGATGTACTTGATGACCTGCAGCAGAAGGCCCGCCTGGTCGATCCAGGGAACAAATGGCCGCTCCGGTCCTACGCGCTCTTTGCCAGGGTCGGGTTCACGCCCCAGCTAGTGACGCGAGCAGAGCAGGAAGGGGTGCGCCTGGTAACCCCCGCTGAACTCGTAGGACACCTGGAATAACTCCAACGCCGGCCAGCCCCACAACCGTTGTTTGACATCAGCCCACATTTCAGCTTCCGGACGGGATTTGACCATGAAACTATCACCCGAAGACGCTGCCCTCTTTTATCGCTTGACGTGGGAACTTCAATTCTATGTGAACAGGCGACGTCGCATTATCCCCGCCGTGAACACTTCGGCGGAGTATGAGCGTCTATCGATGGACCAAAAATTGAAGGTGCGCAATGCGTTGTATGACCATGCGACGCTGATCGACGACTTCGTCGCCGAGAACCCTGCTGGATTGTCGCCCGGCGATCTGGCCATCGTCCGGAATTGGAAACGGTTCGTCCGTGGGGACTTCTTCATCGAACGATTTCTCAAGAAGGGCGCCTACTTCATCGCCGCCGATCAGAAGCCAATTGTCTACACTGTTGCCGGCATCAACGATAGCATCGAGGACATGCTCGGTCCCTATCTTGCGTTACCGATCTACGTAAAGACCGTTCTGCTGCCCTTCAAGGGCCAGATCGTTTACGACGGTTTGCTGGAGCCATTGAGTGTCTTCTTCGGCGGGGGTATTCGCGCCGAGTTGCGTGAGACCTACCTGACTGCCAAGCAAAACGGACGGATCGTCGAGAGTCTCGACGAAGAAGGGACTGCACGGCCGACGCCGCGCCAGATCGTGGAGAAGGACTGGCGATCCGAGGTCGATGCGCTGGTAGCGACCACTGACAAGCTCAAGGGATCACGCGAGACGCTGGAGAGCGAGGTATTCAGCCTGCTCAAGGCGGCCGCTCACTATGCTCAGAGCGCTGTCCACAACCCCGATGACCTGGACGCGCTTTGGCAGGCGCAAAAGCAAACGGTGCGGGCGCTGCGCAAGCTGGAAGCGCGACTCAATCGAGCCGAGCATTGAAAAGGTGGTTGAGTTCGACCCCCTCAGTCTGGTTCAGTTCGAGACGGTCGAAAGCAGGACCGACGGAGGGTAGCCAAAAGTGAGTTGTTCTGGACCCGGTTGTCAGTGGCCGCCATCCACCGTCGAACGAGCCGGACGCCATTGCCGCGTTCGCCGCCAGCCTTATCGATGCTCTTGACAAAAGCCGATGCGTAGCCTATCCTCACCGTCCATATGTGACATTACAGATGTCACATTGTAAGTCCATCCGTACTGAGGAAGTTTATGGCAGCAAGCCTGGCACTTGAACATCGAGACCTGACCCAACAAGCCTATGACGTGCTCAAGGTTGAGATACTGAATCGTCGTTTTCGACCCAACGAGAGACTATCGGTTGACCGCATCGCCAGGCTGCTAGGGGTAAGCCGGACACCGCTCACGGATGCGCTCAATCGCCTGGCAGGCGACGGCTTGATCACGATAGCACCACGGGTCGGCTCATTCGTCACTCCGGTAAGCATAAGAGATGTCAATGAGGTTTTTTCTGTCCGCAAACTGGTAGAGCTCCATGCGGCGGAACAGGGCATCGGTCAGATGGGCGCGAATCGGGTCCGTAACATGCGAGAACTGGTAGCGAAAATGGCCACCTGCATCGACGGGAATCGATACCACCCAGAGAAGGTGGGCCGTTTCATGGAACTGGACCACAAATTGCATGGCGCTATCGTCCAAAGCGCCGGCAACGAACGACTGGCAGCGATCTACGAGGACCTGCAGGTGCATTCCTATATCGCCCGGATCTACTTCGTCAGAGAACTGGCAAACGCCATCCAGGGACAGGCAGAACATGAAGCCATCGTGGAGGCCTGCGCCAACCAGGACATCGCCATGCTCAAAGCTGCGCTCGACCAACATATTACCGATGTGCAGCGCCTGGTGGTCGCGCACCTGGAATCCGCTGGAGGTGTGATGTGAACCAGGGCCACGGTAGGGGCGACCGGCCGGTCGCCCCTACGTTCACCCTGGAATCCGCTGGAGGTGTGATGTGAACCAGGGCCTCCTCGATACGGCCCGTACCACCAAGCAATGCTTCCAAATCAATGCCACTGACAACACTGCCGTAGTCCTCGAGGATGTAGCCGCCGCGACAAGAATGACAGTCGTCGGCTCATCGACCAGAAATATCACGCTCAATGAATCCATCCAGAATGGCCACAAAGTAGCGTTGGTCGATATTCCCGCAGGAGGGGCAATCGTGAAGTATGGCGTTGCCATCGGCTACGCTACCCAGGACATCAGTGCAGGCGACTGGGTTCATCTGCATAATTGCGCCAGTCGCTACGATGAACGATCCTCTTCCCTGGACACGTACACGGGCGCGCCCACGGACACCGACTATGCTTAGGGAGCCGGGCGATGAACGGACAACAACTTAGCTGGCAGGGCTACTTGCGTTCCGATGGTCGCAAGGGCATTCGCAACTTGACTCTGGTGATCTACACTGTCGAGTGTGCCCAACATGTAGCCCATGCAATCGCCCACGGTGAACCGGATACTCATGTCATTGGCTTCCCGGGCTGCTTTGACAACCAATATGCGGTGCGACTTATCCTCGCCCTGGGGCGTCATCCCAATGTAGGGGCAGTGCTTGCGGTTGGATTGGGGTGCGAGTACACCCAGCCGGCCAGAATTGCGGATGTCGTGCGCCGGTCTGGACGAGAAGCGGAGTGGTTCTACATACAGGATGAGGGTGGCACGTCCAGGAGCATAGCCAAAGGCAAAGAGATCGTGGGCCGCTTGCGACAAGTCATACGGCAGAATGCACAGCTTGTCCCGATGACGCTGGGGGAGTTGACTGTGGGTGCAGAGTGCGGCGGCTCCGATGCCACATCCGGTTTGGCTGGTAATCCTGCGGTAGGTGCTTGTTTCGATTTGCTTGTTGACGCCGGCGGTGCTGCCGTTTTTGAAGAGACCGTGGAAATGCTGGGGCTCAGAGAGGTAATGGCAAACCGGGCAGCGACCGAGCAAGCACGCTCAGAAATGGTGTCCGCCTACGAGAAGGCCGAACAATACTGCCGATCGGTGCGCCAGTACTCAATTTCCCCAGGCAACTTCGCCGGGGGCTTGACGACCATCGAGGAGAAGAGTATGGGCGCCTTCAGCAAGAGCGGATCCAAGCCTATCGAAGGTGTCATTCGCGTTGCCGAACAGCCGCGATGGCCTGGGCTTTGGGTCATGGACAGTGTGCCAGATCCCCACTTCATGCAGTTTGGCTATACCAATCCCAACGATACAGAAGGCGTGATTGACCTCATTTCTGGGGGCGCACATATCATTCTATTTGTAACCGGCCGGGGAAGTGTCATCGGTGCGCCGATTGCGCCACTCATCAAGATCACCGGCAACAGCAACACCTATCGCCATATGAGAGAAGACATGGATTTTGATGCTGGACGCATCCTTACTGGGGACATCACGCTGGAGCAGGTGGGTTCGGAATTGCTGGACCTTGTAGTTCGCATGGCTGGCGGACAGATGAGCAGATCCGAGGCATTAGGCCACCGGGAGTATCTGATCACATACAAGCATCAGGATACACCCCCTCTTCAAGTAGGATGCCGAGCCTGATGAACACAATTCGAGCCACTGGCGGGGTCCACAACTAATGCCAGTCCTGCATATCGATGACGCAGGCCGGAGTGCAAGGCGGGCCAGGATGTTGCTTGATCAGCGGGTCGTGATCATTACCGGCGCAGCGTCGGGAATTGGCCGCGCCTCGGCCCTGCGATTTGCCCAAGAAGGGGCGCTGCTGGTGCTCAATGATTTGGATGAAGGTGCTCTGCTTGGCGTGGCTGGCGAAATCGCGCAGCTTGGGGGCGAGGCGCTGCCCCTTCCCGGTGATGTCGCTCAAGTGGGCGTCAACGAGAACCTGGTACAGCAGGCCATGATGAAATACGGTCGACTGGATGTCGTGTTTGGCAACGCCGGGATTGTTGCCGCCAGGGGCATTATCGAATCGACCGAGGAGTTCTATGATCAGGTGATGGATGTCAACTTCCGATCGCTCTTTCGATTGAGCAAGGCCGCCCTGCCCATCATGATGGAGCAGCACAGCGGCGTCATCCTGTTTACGGCTTCAAAAGTCGCGTTGGTTGCGCAACGCAAGACCCCTCTCTACTGCGCCTCAAAGGGTGCTGTTGTCATGCTTGCAAAGGCGCTGGCGCTGGATTTTGCGCCATACAATGTTCGCGTCAACGCCATTTGTCCGGGCGTGATCGATACGAAACTACTGCGCGACTACATCGATAGGCTGCCCGATCCAGAGGCCGGTTGGCGAGAATTCAGCGCCGTTCAGCCTCTGAACCGCCTCGGCACGGCAGAAGAATGCGCCGAAGCGGCGCTGTTCCTTTGCTCGGATGCTTCCAGTTTCATCACCGGCGTGGCATTGCCCGTGGATGGTGGCTTCACAGCTGAATAAAGCCTGGATTGAGACTGCAATTGGAGCCCTCATTGACGAACTACTTTGCATTTTGCCGTGCACGAAGCCGGCAGTCACAGGATGTTTTCGGAATACCTGAGCATCACACCTGGTCTTGACATCCACCCCGCAATAGCTGTATGCTACCTTCCGATGAAATCGATATCATGATATCGATTTGATTCAGACGAGTGAGTTGTTTCTGCCAATGTTGGCGGTCCTTGCCGGCGAAGGAACGTAGACCATGAACTCGAAAGAGAGAATGCTTGTCGCCCTCCATCGCGGCAAGCCTGATCGGCTGCCGGTGACTGTACACCAATGGCAGCAATATCATTTGGACACGTTGATGGGTGGCGTCGACGCCCTGACCGCGTTCGAAATGGTGGGGATGGATGCTTCGATTCAGTATTTCGCTGACATGGGTCAGTTCTGGCTGGTCGATGCCGACTTTACAAAGTTCTCCACCCCGGAGTGGCGGGATGAGATCGCGATCGTCAGTGACCATCCCGATCATCGCGTGTACCACCACACCATCCACACGCCCGAGGGGACGCTGACCTATAAGACCGCGGGCAACCGCATGACCACCTGGATCACGGAGTATCTGATCAAGCGGGATGAAGACGTCGAGCTCATCCGCAAGTACATGCCCGTCCCTGCCCTCGATCCGCGTCCCGTCCAGGAGATCTATGACCGCGTTGGCGACAAGGGCATCGTGCGCGGTTTCGTGTGGGGCGACCAGGCGGGCTGCTGGCAGCATGCCGCCTGCCTGATCGACGTCCAGGAACTCATCCTGGCCACGTTCGACAAACCTGATTGGGTGCACAGCCTGCTGAGCGCCTTACTCGAGAAGAAGCTCCGTTTCATCGAGACGATGAAAGGCGCCAGGTTCGACCTGATAGAAACGGGCGGTGGCGCCGGCTCCTCCACCGTAGTCTCACCATCGTTGCATCAGGAGTTCTGCTTGCCCTACGACCGCCAGCTTCATGACGCCCTGCACCACGTAGGCTTCGACACCGTCGCTTACCACACCTGCGGCGGCACCCTCAAGATCGAGGAGTTGATCGTCGCTAACGGCTGTGATGTCTCCGAGACGCTGGCGCCCATGAGCATCGGCAGCAACCAGGAACCGTGGGACTTCAAGGCCAAGATCGGCGGCCGCCTGGCCCTGATCGGCGGCATGGATCAGTTCAATGTGCTGACCGATGGCACGGACGAGAGCATCCGCGCCATGGTCTTCAAGCTGTTTGAGACGGTCGGGGCAGAGGGGGGCTATGTGCTTTCGGCCTCCGACCATTTCTTCGAGACACCCGTTGCGAACCTGCGGACCTTCGCCGCTGCCGCCGAAGAATGCGTCTATTAGGCGACCGGAGTCGATAGGCGCCGTTGGGGCGTTTCTCTACGTCAAGCGAGGATAGAATGGCCTTGGAAAGTCAGAAGGTCCCCTGGTACAAGAAGCTCACGTCCGACAACTCGGAGATGGGCCAGTTGGGCAAGCAGTTGCAGCCACTCGTGGGACTCATCATCATCTTTGCCGCCTTTTTCATTCTGGCGCCCACGTTCCGGCAAGGGGTCGCCATCCGGGACGTGCTGGAGCAGTCGTCCGTGCTGCTCATCTTGGCCACCGGCACGACCATCGTCCTCATTTCGGGCGGGCTGGACCTGTCGGTGGGCTCGAACCTGGCGCTGGTGGCCGTCGTCGTCGGCAGTCTGCTGTTGGGCGGGATGCCGGTGTGGGTGGCGGTTGTCGCCGGCTTGCTGGCGGGCACCTTTGTGGGCTTCCTCAACGGCCTCATCATCGTCAAGACCGAAGTACCGCCCTTTGTGGTCACCCTGGGCATGTTGATGATCGTCAAGGGCTTTGCCCTCCTGATCGGCGTCGGCAAGGACATGTCCCGCTTCCCGGAGTCGTTCCAAGCGCTGGGGTCGGGATTCATCGGCCCGGTGCTGATCACAGTGCTGTCGGTCGTGGTGGTCTGGTTCATCCTCAACCGCGCCCGCCTGGGCTTCAACGCCTATGCCATCGGCGGTAACGCCGAAGTGGCCCGCCTGTCTGGCATCGGCGTCAAGCTCAATCAGGTGATCTTCTACTCCATCGGCGGGCTGATGGCCGCGGTCGCCTCGATCGTGCAGACGGCCCGCCTGGATTTCGCCACCCCCAATCGTGGCGAGGGCATCGAGCTGCAGGCCATCGCCGCCGTCGTCATTGGCGGCACCAGCCTGTTTGGCGGCGTTGGCGGCGTGGGTCGCACCGTGATCGGCGTGCTCATCATCAAGATGCTGGAAGCAGGACTCATCCACCTGCATGTGGGTTCGTTCTGGCAGCGCATCGCCATCGGCGTCGTCATCATCCTGGCCGTTTGGCTTGACCGCCTCCAACGCCGCGAGCGCGTGTAGCGTGTTGTTGAGCGATGGTTGCCGGACCATCGTGGGCAGAAACTCTCGGGGCAGGACCGGCATCCTGTCCCGGTGCAGTTGGTTCGCTTCGTTCTCTTCCAACCCATCTCACCGAAGGAGAAGGATATGAAACACGTCAAGTTGTCTTACCTCGTGCTGGCAGTGGTCCTACTCGGCGCTGTGGTGCTCAGCGCCTGCGCCGGCGCCGCTACCCCCGCCCCTGCCGCCACGCAGGCCCCTGCCGCCGAGCCAACCAAGGCGCCTGCCGCCGAACCCAGCGGCAAGACGCCGACGATCGCTTTCTCAGGCTTCTCGTCGACCAATGAGTTCTGGCTGACGCTGGCCCGCGCCGCCGCCGCGGAAGCCAAGGCCCAGAGTGTCAACTTCGTCGACCTCACCACTGCCGACCCCGACGCCTCGGCCCAAGTCGCCGCCGTCGAGAACGCCATCAGCCAGAAGGTCGACGCCATCATCATCGGCGCCGCCGACTCGCGTGCCTTTGGCAATGCCCTCGACAAGGCCCAGGCCGCCAATATCCCCGTCATCACCGTCGACACCGGCATCGACCACCCCTGGGTCAAAACCCTGATCCAGACCGACAACCTCGCTGCCGCCAAGATGGCCGGTGACTACATCGTCAAAACCGCCGGACCCGACTGCAAGAAGCTTCTCATCATCGGCGGTCTCGCCGGCCACCAGACCGGCGACGCCCGCAAGAACGGCGTCGAAGCGGCCGCAAAGGCCGCCGGTTACGACGTCATCGTCGAATACGCCGATTGGTTGGAGCCGAAGGCCCAGGAAATCGCCCAGAACCAGCTCAGCGCCAACCCCGACATCTGCGCCGTCTTCGCCGCCTGGGACCCCGGCGCCGTTGCCGCCCTCTCCGTCATCAAGCAGAAGGGCCTCATCGACAAGATCACCCTTGTCGGCTTCGACGCCCTCCCCGCCGCCCTCAAGGCCATCAAGGCCGGTGAGATGGAAGCCACCGTCCGCCAGGACCCCGCCCGCATGGGCGCCGAAGGCGTCGACCTCGCCCTCAAGGTCCTCAAGGGCCAGGAAGTCCCCAAGTACACCCCCATCGACGGCTCCATCATCGACCAGTCCAACGTCGACCAATACCTGGCGCCGGAAGATGCTGCCGCACCCGGCGGCAAGACGCCGACGATCGCTTTCTCAGGCTTCTCGTCGACCAATGAGTTCTG
>CAZHTZ010000033.1:0-25295 GCA_964535455.1 uncultured Caldilineales bacterium | reverse complement strand
ATCATTGATTCCCGCATTTACTGCAATCTTGTCTATAAGTGTCTCGACTTGAATATGTGAGTGATAGCTGTACGCGGCCTGTCCGGCACTCAATTTGACAAAAACCCCCTTCCCTTCAGGACAACCTGTTAAAAGAACGCTTGTAGGTCCATGTACAGTAAAGGCATAATATCGAGTGATATTCGGCATTTGGCAAGTCTCAAAGAAACTAACTCCTTTGATGTAAGTAATCTTAGATTTCCTGATAGTCTCACGCGTATGAGCACTCAATTGTGTCACTTCAAAAGATCGGAAAACCTGATCTTCAGTGCATATTTCCGCGCGCTTTTCTTTGAAGCATTCTCTCAAGTCGGCAAAATAGGGGTCACTAATCAGATCTTGCAACGTCTTCAAGGCTATGTTGTTGACGATCGGGTAACGGTTTGCAACAAATGCTACCTTTAGCGCCTTGTTGTCGCGGAGCAAGCTCTGAAAAAGAGCTATATCGAATACCGACTCGCCATTATCATCTAGAACAACAGTGACCATGAACGGATCAAGCCCACCCATATCATTAAGAAATTGGTCAACATGATTGATCGACCAAGTCTTGTCTTTGCTGGTCAGCTGCGCTTCCATGTCCTTCAGGACAGAACTTGGATTAGATTCAAAATCCAATTGAATGTCCTTACGACTTGACCAAATCACTCCCATGAAAACACTCAACGTGCATAATCGCCGATAGGACTGTGGTTCAAGATTCTTTAGGAGCTGCAAAGCCATATCGTTCGCTAAGTTACCCTGCCTATGCAGGCGTTCTGCATCGAGAAAAATCATGTCACCAAAGATGAGATTTACGATCCTGTCGTGCAGAAACATGGAGTAATTGAAGTTGACAGAGCGGGCCAACTTATAGTCCTGCTGCTTCATCAGATAGCAATAGATTCTTAATGTTGATTCTACAACTTGTCGAATCAATGGTGGATCGGCCCCAAATTCTGCGAGTGCGTTTTCCACGGCAACCTTCGTACTTACATCAATCCATACAAAGCTGTGAATCAGGTGCTCCGGTGATGCCAGATGCATTGCAAATGGATAAACTTCATCTGGTCGAAAGAGACTTGTCCTAGACACCACTGGCTCTGTCATCTTCTTCCAAAGACCGTCTGTAAAATAGGATGTAGGATCGAAAATGATACTTAACAGAGACAACGCTTGCCTCTCATCAATTGCTTGAGGCAGGATAAAATCTCGTCGTACATGTAGCTTCTTCGATAAAGCGTCAATGACCCGCTGAAACTCTTCCCGAATTCTCTGGTATGCAAGATATGCGCTAAGTGTAGGTATTACTGGATAAATATCCTGCAAATTGAATGGGTACTCGATTGCTGGAATCTGACCCTTGATCGCCAAGTTCTTAGGGGCGAGTTTCAGATCTAACTCAAGGTCAGGCGTAAACGAGATCTTCGCGCTCATTGATTCCAAGTCCTCGAAACATAGATATAGATTCCATCTTGCGGGCTTTCGTAAAGGCCGTAATCCATCAGCACATCAAGGTCATCTTCGCTGTCCAGTGTCAAGTGCTTTTTCTCGCCTAATTCCAGAGTATGTACGGCACTATCAAAGACGGCTTCGCTCATGAAGGCGTCAATAATCTTGTGGTTCAGCTTCCTGCCAGCCGTGGGGTAGCGTTGATATTGTTCTACGAGTGGACTGGTTGGAAATCGTGATGGCATTTCAGATCGTCATCTCCGATATGGACAGATGCCGTCTTGCGCAGCCCAACTATGATTCGCGGGAATTGATTCCGCATGAGACGCCAGCCTGCTACTCCGCTTGTTGTACCTCTGAGGGGGATGATGCGGAAACATCGCCGCACAATTTTCGCTGAAGGAATTTTATGCGGAAACCAGGTTGTGGTTGAATGCGGAATGCGTCGGGCTTGAGGATCGACCGCCTGGCCATGTTGCCAACCAGTGTAAGACCGCCGCCAGCTTCCGTCAATCCGGCGTGGGCGCTGACCTGGCCAGCAAAAATACGGTATAATGGGTACGAGGTGGCAGGGCCGCAAGACTTCTTGCTGCCGGGCAGCCCATCAGATAGCCACCCCAAAGCAGTGTACGCCTACTTCCATTTTCGTGTCAAGCGCGCATTGGTCGGGAAATGACACCTGTCAGGTCTTGCAGAGCTGACAGGTGTTCGCTCGAGGCACTTCATGCCCGATTTCAACTTCGGCGGTGAGTTCGTCTGGTTTCCCACGCCCGCCTATACCGAGGGCAGCCATCTGCAACGCTTCATGGCAGAGCACGGGTTGGGGTCACTCGACGCACTCCAAAAAAGGGCCACCGGCGATATCGCCTGGTTCTGGGACGCCGTATTGAAATACCTGGACGTGCAGTTCTACGAACCGTACAGCCAGATCGTCGACCTTTCGCGGGGCAAACCCTGGCCGGAGTGGTGCGTGGGCGGGGTGATGAACATCGTCCATAACTGTCTGGATAAATGGGTGGGCACGCCGCAGCAGGACCGGCCGGCGCTGCGCTGGGAGGGCGAAGAAGGGACAGCGCGGGTGCTGACCTACGGCGACCTGTATGGTGAGGTCAACCGCTGCGCCAATGCCCTGCGGCGCCTGGGATTGGGCAAGGGCGACGCCATTGGGCTGTTCATGCCCATGGTCCCGGAGATTGCCATCGCCTTACTGGCCATCGCCAAGATCGGCGGCATCATCCTGCCGCTCTTCTCCGGCTACGGCAGCGGCGCCATTGCCACCCGCCTTGCCGACGCCGGCGCCAAGGCCCTCTTCACCACCGACGGCGCTTATCGCCGGGGTCATGTGACCGAGATGAAACGGGTGGCCGACGAAGCGATCGCCCTCGCCGCCCATGACGCCGGTCTCGCCGTCGAGCATGTCATCGTCTACCGGCGTACTGGCCATGACGTCCCCTGGACGCCGGGTTGCGACCATTGGTGGCACGAGCTGGTGACGTCACAGCCGCCCACTGCCCCGACCGAGCCCACCGGCGCCGAGGACACGGTCATGATCATCTATACCTCCGGCACGACCGGGCGACCCAAGGGCGCCGTGCACACGCACTGCGGCTTCCCGGTCAAGGCGGCGCAGGACATGGCGATGGGTCTGGACCTGCGCCAGACGGACACCCTGTATTGGATGACTGACATGGGCTGGATGATGGGGCCGTGGGAGGTCTTCGGCACGCTGCTCCTGGGCGGAACGATGTTGTTCTACGATGGCGCCCCCGACTACCCCGACGTGGACCGGCTGTGGAAGCTGGTCCAGGACCACGGGGTCACGGCGCTGGGCGTCTCCCCCACCTTGATCCGATCGCTGATGACACATGGGGATGAGCCGGTGCGACGCCATGATCTGGCCAGCCTGCGCCTGTTTGCTTCCACTGGCGAGCCCTGGAACCCCGATCCCTGGATGTGGTTGTTTCAGAACGTGGGCGAGGGCAAGCGCCCAATCATCAACTACAGCGGCGGCACGGAGGTTTCAGGGGGCATTGTCATGGGCAATGTGCTGACCCCACTCAAACCGGCCGCGTTTGCCGGACCCGCTGTGGGCATGGCCGCGGATGTGGTGGACGATGAGGGCAGGCCGGTGCGCGGGCAGGTGGGCGAGCTGGTAGTGCGGGAGCCGTGGATCGGCATGACCCGCGGCTTCTGGAAGGACCCTGACCGCTATGTCGAGACCTATTGGAACCGGTTCCAAGACGTGTGGGTGCACGGCGACTTCGCCGCCATCGACGACGACGACCAGTGGTATATCCTGGGTCGCTCTGATGACACCATCAAGATCGCCGGCAAGCGCGTCGGCCCCGCCGAAGTCGAAAGCATCCTCGTCCACCATCCCGCAGTCGTGGAAGCGGGCGCCATCGGTGCACCCCATGCGGTCAAAGGTTCAGAGCTGGTATGCTTCGTCGTGCTGGCGGCGGACGCCGAGCCGACCCCGCAACTGGCCGCCGAGCTGAAGGAACTGGTGGCTGCCGGCATGGGCAAGGCCCTGCGCCCGGCGGCCGTGCTATTTGTTCCCGATCTACCCAAAACCCGCAACGCCAAGGTGATGCGCCGCGTGCTGCGCGCTGCCTATCTGGATCAGCCCGCAGGTGATCTCAGCTCGCTGGTGAATCCGGAGGTTGTGGAACAGATCCGAGCGGTGAGGATCGCCGACCACCGACCGCCGACTGCCACCTGACACCTGACACCTGACACCTGACACCTGACACCTGCAACGACGGGAGCTAGAACATGGACTTCCAGCTAACAAAAGAGCAACAACTCACGCAACAAATGATCCGGGAGTTCGTCGACAAAGAAGTCAAACCTCTGGCGGCGCACACCGACCACACGCACGAGTTCCCCTGGGCGAGCATCCGCAAGATGGGACCGCTGGGCTTGTTAGGACTGAACCTGCCTGAGGCCTGGGGCGGGGCTGGAGCGGACCACGTCTCGGCCGCCATCCTGATCGAGGAGCTGGGCCGCGGGTGCGGCTCCACGGCGCTGACGGTGGCGGCGCACCTGGGGCTGGCCTGCGCCACGATTGCCCAGTTCGGCTCTGACACACTCAAGGCAAGATACCTGGCGCCGATGGCCCGGGGCGAGGTGTTGGGAGCGCTGAGCCTCACCGAGCCGGGCGCCGGCTCCGACCTGAAGGGGGGAGTGCGCACAAGCGCTCGCCAAGACGGCGACGAATGGGTCGTCAACGGCAGCAAGATGTGGATGACGAACGCTTCCGTGGCCGGGGTCATGGTCGTGCTTGCGCGCACGCGATCAGGCGGCGGCTCGCAGGCCCCCAGCCCAACAGGGCCCCTCAGCCACCTGCTGATCCCTGCCGACACTCCCGGCGTCATCGTCGCCCCGCCCGAACGCAAGATGGGCCTGCACGGCTGCAAGACGCACGCCGTTAGCTTCGACGACGTGCGCGTGCCGCTCGACCACGTGGTAGGTGACGAGGGTCGCGGTCTGAAGCAGACGCTGACCGTGCTCGACGGTGGGCGCATCGGCATCGGCGCTCTTAGCGTGGGCCTCGCTCAGGCTGCCTACGAGGAGTCGCTGAAATACGCCCACCAGCGCCAGACCTTCGGCGTCCCCATCGCCCAGCACCAGGCCGTCCAGTTCAAGATCGCCGACATGGCCACCACCATCCAGGCGGCCCGGCTGCTGGTCTATTACGCCGCCTGGCTGCGCGACCAGGGCCAATCCTACGCCTTGGTGGCAGCACAGGCCAAACTGTTCGCCACCGAGATGGCCGAAAAGGTCTGCTTCGAGGCCATCCAGATCCACGGCGGCTACGGCTACAGCGCCGAGTTTCCCGTCGAGCGCCTTTACCGCGACAACCGGCTGATGTTGATCGGCGAAGGCACGAGCGAGATCAACCGGATGGTGATCGCCCGCAACGTTTTGGGGCTGCGCTAGGCCAGGGTGGGGTCAGGACAGACGCTACTTGTCCTGACTCTGCTTGCCTCATACTATTTCCAGGGGTCCGCCGACGGCTGCAAGTGTTCCGGCTCCTGGCGGCGGAGGTTATGATACTTGCCGGCGAAGAAGAGCAGGGGACGCTCGTGGGTGGTGTTGCGGTGAAGATCTAGCACCTCGCCCACCACGATCCAGTGATCACCTCCATCATGAACCTGGTGGACGCGGCAGGCGAGCGACGCCAGGCACCCATCCAACCGCGGCGCCCGAACTGCCGCAGGCCAAGGAATAAACTCATGGTCCGGTTCCTTGTCCAGGCGCCAGCCGCCGGCAAAGAAGTTCGAAAGGGGCTCCTGCTCTTCACTCAGGATGTTGATCGTGAAATAGTTGCCCAAGTTGAGGAATTCGGCCATGTGCGCCTGCTTGGACGGACAGACAATCACCAGTGTCGGCTCCAGGGACAAGAAGGCGACGGCGTTTGCGGTCATGGCCCGCACCTCGTCGTCCCTCTCGGCCAAGAGGACGGTGACGCCGGTGGCGAAGAGGCCGATGGTCTGGCGATAGGCTTTGGTGTCGACGGTTGAGATCATGGCGTTCAATTAGGGCAAACAAAGGTTACGGGCCAAACTGCTCTATCTTATCAGTTTGGCGCCGCAAACACCGCAAGGGCTGCACCCATGCGGACGTGGTGTCCATGGATTGCGAATTGCGAATTGGAAATTGCGAAATGTTGCACCCATGCGGACGTGGTGTCCATCCCCTTCCCTTACCATGTTTGTTACAATACCCCCGCCCGCTTCTCGTCTCTCTCCTCTCTCCTCCCCCCATGCCCCACCCCATCATCGCCGTTTTCGACCTGGAAGGCGTGTTCACGCCCGAGATATGGATCGCCGTGGCCGGCGCAACCGGCATTGCCAGCCTGCGCCGCACCACACGAGACGAGCCCGATTATGACAAGTTGATGAAAGACCGAATCCGTATCCTGGAAGAAAACGGCCTGACCTTGAAAGCCATCCAAGACGTCATCGCCGGGCTGGAGCCGCTGTCGGGCGCCGCCGAGTTCCTGAAGTGGATGCGAAGCCAGGCCCCGGTCATCATCCTTTCCGACACGTTCTACGAGTTTGCGGCCCCGTTGATGGCCAGGCTCAGTCACCCCACCCTGTTCTGCAACAGGCTGGAAGTCGACAACCGCGGGATGATTGTGGACTACCATCTCCGCATTCGCGATGGCAAACGCGAGGCCGTTCAGGCGCTCAAGCAGATCCATTTTCGCGTGATCGCTGCCGGCGACTCGTACAACGACACGACCATGTTGGCGGCGGCAGATCACGGTATCCTCTTCCGGCCTCCCACCAACGTCATCGCCGAGTTTCCGCAATTCCCGGTGGTCACCGAATACGCCAGGCTGCGCAGCCTCATCCAGTCGCTCCTTTCACCATCGGACTGACGATGCCCACCCTCTTTTTGCTCGCCGTCGCCGGACTATTCACACTCGTCCTCGGCAGCGTCCATTTCTTCTTCCCGCAGTTGCTCGATTTCGCCCACGCCATTCCCAGGGAGGGGCCGCCGCTCAAACCCTTTCGGCTCGGCCCCATTCGTTACGCCACCCAACGCAGCGACGTGCATGGCATCGCCTGGGTCATGAACCACCATGCCAGCTTTGTGCTGGTCAGCATCGGTCTGCTGGACTTACTGGGTGGGGCCTGGCTTTTCTCAGCAGCAGGCAGGTGGCTGGCACTCTGGATCGCGGTGTGGTGGTTCCTGCGGGCGGCAAGCCAGCTCTACCTGGGCCGGCGCCGCGGCGACTGGCTGATCCTGGCCGGGTTCAGTCTCTTGGGCATCCTGCATCTCCTGGTAGGCCTCGCCTCATGGTGATCAACAGCGGCCATCGTCCCTGGCCAGTCCCTTCCAGGCCATGGGTCATGTCACAGTCGTGGGAAGAGCTGCTCTTCATGCACTGGCCCGTGCCGGCCGCCGCCCTGCGCCCGCACATCCCGTCCGGTCTGGTCATCGACACCTTCGAGGGTCAGGCGTGGATTGCCGTCGTACCCTTCACCATGCGTCGCACCCGACCCTACCGCCTGCCTCTGCCATTCGGGCTGGGCGACCTCCCGGAACTGAATGTCCGCACCTACGTCGTGCGGGATGACAGACCGGGAGTTTGGTTCTTCAGCCTGGATGCGGGACAAGCCCTGGCCGTGTACGCCGCTCGCCTCTGGTATCACCTGCCCTATTTCCACGCCCGCATGTCCGTACTTCGCCAGTCCGAACGCTACGACTACCGCAGCCTACGCATTCACCGCCATGCACCCGCAGCGGCATTCACCGCCACCTATGGGCCCATCGGAGACGTGTACCACAGCCAACCCGGCACCCTTGAGAGCTGGCTGACCGAGCGCTACTGCCTGTATGCCGTCGACCGCCGCGGCCGCCTCTACCGCGGAGAGAACGCCCACGTCCCCTGGCCGCTGCAACCGGCCGCAGCAGAGATCGCCGTCAACACCATGTGCGCCCCGCTGGGTCTGACCCTGCCCGACACGGCGCCGCTGCTGCATTTTGCCCGGCGGCTCGATGTCGTCTTCTGGGCGCTGGAGCGAGTGAGCGTTTAGCTGCGCGAACGACCAGGCGAATAGCCGGGCGACGGGCTGCTACGTCCGCCGCGCGTGCTCGCCCGGCAGGGCGTGGCGGAAGCCTTCGTCGGTCGGCCGCAACAACTCCAGGGCGTGGGGCAAGACAGGAGCAACGACGGCGAACTGCTCGGCCACTGCCTTGGGGCTGCCGGAGAAGTTGACGATCAGGGTCTCGCCCCGCATGCCTGCCACTCCGCGGGAAAGCATGGCATGTGGCGTCACCTGCATGCCGGCGGCGCGAATGGCCTCGGCAAGGCCAGGCGCGTCCCGGTCGATGACATCGGCGGTGGCCTCAGGCGTCACATCGCGCCTGGCCAAGCCAGTGCCCCCGGTGGTCACGATCAAGGCCAGGGACCACTCGTCTGCCCAGGCGCGCAGCCGCTCGGCAATGACTTTGCGGTCGTCGGGAATGACGGCCGTGAGTGGCGTTTCCTCTGGCCAAAGCGATTGCACCAACTCCACCAGCAGCGGGCCGCTGCGGTCTGGGGCATCTCCCCGGGCGGCGCTATCGCTGATGGTCAGAACGCCTACGAAACTGGTCATCGTCGCTCGGTCAGCGCCGCCTCACACTTGCTCGGTAAATGAAACAGGCGTTGGACGGAGTTCGTCCAACGCCTTGTCGGGTTGCGGAGAGATAACCGGCGTCAACCGGTGGCAATGGATTAGCGCTTGGTGTACTGCGGGGCCTTGCGGGCACGCTTGAGGCCGGGCTTCTTGCGTTCCTTGGCGCGGGCGTCGCGTTCCAGATAGCCACGCTTCTTCAAGGGCGGGCGCAGATTCTCGTCGAAAACGGACAGCGCACGGGCGAGGCCCTGCTGCGCGGCCCCTGCCTGGCCGGTGATGCCGCCGCCCTTGACCAGGACCGAGACATTGAACCGGCCCTCGCTGTCAACCGCGCGCAGCGGATCGAGCAGGGCATTCTGATCCTGAATGCGGGGGAAGAAATCGGCCATCTGTTTGCCGTTGACGACGATCTCGGCGGTCTCACCGGCAAGGTACAGGCGCACCCGCGCGGTCGCGGTCTTGCGGCGTCCAACGGCTTCGTAATAGGTCTGCTGGCTCATGAATCGAAAACCTCGTTACAACTCCAAAACGCGGGGCTGCTGGGCGGCGTGCGGGTGGGTGGGCGAAGCGTAGACCTTCAGCTTCTTGAATACTTGGCGGCCAAGACGGTTCTTGGGCAGCATGCCACGAACCGAGAACTGCAGGACACGCTCGGGGTGCGTCTGCAACATCTGGCGCAGCGAAACCTGCTTGAGGCCGCCTATATAGCCGCTATGGCGATAATACATTTTTTGGTCCAGGCGGTCGCCGGTCACCCGGATCTTGCCGGCGTTGATGACGATGACGAAATCGCCACAATCGACATGCGGGGTAAAGATCGGCTTGTGCTTGCCGCGCAGAATGGTGGCGATCTCCGTCGACAGACGTCCCAGGGTCTTTCCCTCGGCGTCGACGACAAGCCACTCGCGCTTGATGTCTTCGGCTTTCGCGCTGTATGTTTTGATCACGAAACGAACTCCTTAGGCCGTAACGCCTGCGTCGCCACAGGTGCGTTGGGCAATTGCTACTGGTCTTCGCTGGGGTAGGTAACCGCCATCAGGATAAGACCCTGGGGCGGGGCAGGTGGGGCTGAAAGCGCCCGCTTGCAAGCGGCGGAAATGGCGGCGAATGCCTCGGGTGTAAGCTGGCCGCGACCGACACGGACGAGGGTGCCGACCAGCGTCCGCACCATGTGACGCAAGAAGGCGTTGCCCCGAATGTCGAAGTAGAGGTAGGGCGGTTCGAAATGCCAGTGAGCCTCGGCGATGTGGCGAATGGTGCTCTCGCCCTGGGTGGGCTGGCCGAAAGTGGCGAAGTCATGGCTGCCGAGCAGGTGAGCAGAGGCAGCGTTCATGGCGTCGATGTCAAGGTCGTCCGCCAGCTCCCAGGCGTAGCGGGAGCGCAATGGCGAATGTCCGGGCCACTGGCCAACCTGGTAGCGATACCAGCGTTCGACGGCGCTGAAGCGAGGATGAAAGCTCGCAGGCGCGAAGTCGAGGCTGCGAACGGCGATATCAGACGGCAGAAGGGCGTTGAGGCCCCGGAACAGGTCAGCCGGTGTGTGTCGCCACGTGGAGCGGAAGGCGATGACCTGACCGGTGGCATGGACTCCGGCGTCTGTGCGCCCGGAGCCGACCACACGGGCTGGCTGCTGCGTGAGACGCTGCACTGCCCACTCCAGCTCTCCCTGAACCGTACGTCCCTCGGCCTGAATCTGAAAGCCGAGGAAGCCGGTGCCATCGTACTCGACGACAGCGCGGTAGGAAGTGCCTGGGGGAACTGCGCCGGTCAATCTTACTCGACGAGCTCGATCATGGCCATGTCAGCGTTGTCACCCTTACGGTGGCCCATCTTGAAGATGCGGGTGTAGCCACCGGGCCGGTCGACATAGCGCGAAGCGAATTCGTCGTAAATGACGGCGACGACGACGGGATCGTTGAGACGCGAGCGCAGAAGGCGCCGCGCGTGCACTTCCGTAATCCGACCGGCGCGGCCGCGCTTGGCAATCGTGATCAAATGCTCGGCGTCGGCGCGAATCGCCTTGGCTTTGGCTTCGGTTGTCTCAATCTGCCCGTGCCGGAACAGCTCGGTGATGAGGTTTTTGAATAGGGCCTGGCGATGATCAGAAGATCGGCCGAGACGCCGGCCCCGTACTTGGTGTCGCATGGCTAGGCCTCGCTCGTGGTGTAATCAATGTAGATCAGGTAGTCTTTCTCGCGCAGCTTATCGATCAGCTCGTCCAACGACTTGCGACCAAAATTGCGAATGGCAAGCATCTCGTTGTCGCCGCCTACCTCCAGCTTCCGCAGCACCTCGCCCACGCGGGTGATGCCGGCGCGCTTCAGACAGTTGTAGGCGCGCATGCTCAGGTCGAGCTCCTCAATGGGCTGCTCGGCCACGCGGCCGGGGATGCCGCTTTCATCATGAATCTCCGCCGTGTCCTCGGCCAATTCCACGCCTGCTACCATCGAGAAGAGTTCGACCAACTGCAGTGAAGCCTGTTTGACAGCCGAGTCGGGCGTCATGGAACCATCGGTCCAGATCTCGAGGATCAGGCGGTCGAAGTCGGTGGCGCCACCTACACGCGTGCGCTCGACGGTGTAGTTCACCCGGCGCATGGGGCTGAAGATAGCGTCGATGGGCATCTCCCCGATTGGCAGCTTGGGCCGGCTGTCGGCTTCCGCCGGCAGGTAGCCCTTGCCCGGCGACACGGTGAGTTCCATGTCGAAGTCGGCATCAGGCGAGTCGAGGGTCAACAGGTAGAGCTCAGGATTGATGATCTCCACCTCCGGCGGAACATTCAGGTCCGCCGCGGTGATGGGACCAGGGCCCTTGGCGTGCACGTAGATGCGCACCGGCTCCTCACTGAACAGACGCATGCGCAACTGCTTCAGGTTGAGGATGAGCTCGGTGGTGTCTTCGCGTGCCGCGGGAATGGGTGAGAATTCGTGGTAGACGTCGTTGATGCGCACGGACGTCACGGCTGCGCCGGGCAGTGCCGCAAGCAGCACGCGGCGCAGGGCATTGCCCAGAGTGATGCCAAACCCGCTTTCCAGCGGGCCGATTTCGAATCGCGCATACTTCTGGGTGCTCGCCGTGCACTCGATTTTGGGTAGAACGGTTTGAATATCCTGGTAAGGCACGTGGCAGCCTCCTTCGCCGGGCTTGCACCCGCAATTGCTGCACCCCAGACAGGGATGCAGCGCCAACGCCACTTGAGTCGATGCCGCTGCGTGACCGCCTAGTAACCTAGGTCCGCCTAAGCAGCGAGTACGCAGGGATCAGCGGCTGTAGAATTCAACGATGAGCTGCTCGTTAACGGGGATGTCAATGTCGTCGCGGCCAGGCAGTTCCGTGACCCGTCCTGAGAGGGCGGCCATGTCTACGCTGAGCCACTTCTTGGGTGAGCTGACCCGGCTGGAGAACTGCACCAGGTTCTTGAAGTACGGGAGCGCGCGGCTACGCTCACCAACCTGGACGACATCGTCAGGCTGAACCGCGTACGAGGCGATATCAACCTTGTGGCCGTTGACGACAACATGGCCGTGGGTAACCAGTTGGCGGGCCTGCGCCCGTGAAGTGGCAAAGCCCATGCGGAAAACCACGTTGTCGAGACGGAGCTCAAGCAGTTGCAGCAGGGTCGCGCCGGTCACACCTTTGGCCTTCAACGCCTGGCGGAAGTAGCCGCGAAACTGGCGTTCAAGAACGCCATAGATACGGCGCACTTTCTGCTTCTCGCGGAGCTGGCGCCCGAAGTCCGAGGTCTTCCGGCGGCTACGCTTCTGACCATGCATGCCAGGCGGCGTATTGCGGTCTTCGATGGCGCATTTCGGCGAGTAGCAGCGTTCTCCCTTTAAGAAGAGCTTCATGCCCTCGCGGCGGCAGAGCTTGCAAACAGAATCATTATATCGAGCCATTCAGTACACTGTCCTTCGTAGCGGTGACGGGGCGCTGAACCCCGGCGCTGATGGTGGTAAGAGAATCAGGCGCCAGGACTTGCGTTCGTAGCGCTGCAGTGGTGGGTTAGACACGACGCTTTTTGGGAGGGCGGCACCCGTTGTGGGCAAGGGGTGTTACATCGGTAATAGAGACCACCTGCAGCCCCGCAGCCATCAGCGACCGGATGGCCGACTCACGGCCCGGTCCGGGTCCCTTGAGGAACACTTCGACCTCGCGCATGCCCACGTCAAGGGCTGCCTTGGCAGCGTTACGACCGGCCTGCTGGGCGGCATAAGGCGTGCTCTTGCGCGAGCCTTTGAAACCAGAGCTGCCGGCGCTGGCCCAAACCAGAGCATTGCCCTCCGGATCGGTGATGGTGATGATGGTGTTGTTGAAGGTCGCCTGGACATGAACCTGTCCACGGGAGACCATCTTTCGTTCTTTCTTTGGGGCGGCGCGACGTGTACGCGGTGTGGTGGTTTGCTTAGCCATAGAGGAACTGCTCCCTTACAGACGAGACGGATCGAGAACTACTTACTTGCGGGCGCGCTTGCGGCCGGGCACCGTCTTGCGGACGCCACGCTTCGTGCGGGCGTTGGTACGGGTGCGCTGGCCCCGTACGGGTAGATTGGCGCGATGCCGGCGACCACGATAACAGCCGATTTCGATCAGGCGCTTGATGTTCATCTGCACTTCGCGCCGGAGATCGCCCTCGACCACGTAGTTACGATCAATGAAATCGCGCAGGCGAGAAACCTCGTCCGTCGTCAATTCGTGGACGCGCTTGTTTTCGATACCGGTTTGGCCCATGATTGCATGCGCTGAGGACGGGCCGATACCGTAGACGTAGGTGAGAGCTGTCTCGACCCGCTTGTCGCGAGGGATGTCGATTCCAGCAATACGAGCCATAAAGCCTCCTGAAAAGTGCCGCTAGCGGGAGAAGCGAAAACGTATCCGGGTTGGGATCGCTTAACCCTGGCGCTGCTTGTGCTTGGGATTGGTGCAGATGACGCGAACGACACCGCGGCGGCGAATGATTTTGCAGTTATCGCACATGCGTTTGACGGAAGGTCGGACTTTCATGGTTCTACTCCTGAGGGCGCCTGGCCGTGTGTCGTCGGGTAAGCAAAGCGCCTGTAATCTAGAGCGACGTCAGAATCTCTGCTGCGCCGGTGGTAACAACGATGGTGTGCTCGAAATGGGCGCTCAGGGAGCCGTCCTGCGTGCAGACGGTCCAACCGTCTGCTTCCAACCGGGTCCGCCAGCTCTTGCCGGCGCTGACCATGGGTTCCAGGGCCAGTGTCATGCCCGGATGTAAGACGGGGCCGGTGCCGGGATTGCCATAGTTCAGAACGGTGGGTGGCTCGTGCATCTCACGGCCAATGCCGTGACCGGTCAGCTCACGGAGCACGTTGAAGCCGTGCGCCTCAACGTGCGTCTGCACCGCTGCGGAGATGTCGCCCAGACGATTGCCTGCCTGCGCTGCCGCAATGGCGGCGACAAGGGCGCCTTGAGTGACATCGAGAAGCTGTTGAGCGGTCGAGTCGAGGGGGCCGACGGCATAGGTCCAGCCAGAGTCGGCAACCCATCCCTGATAGGTGGCGCCGACGTCGATGCTGAGGATGTCGCCGCTTGCCAGGATGGCATCAGGACGGGGTAGGCCGTGGACGACCTCGTGATTGCGGGAGGTGCAGATGGCAGTGGGGAAACCCTGGTAACCCAGGAAGGTGGGTGTGGCGCCGTGACTGCGGATCGTGTCCTCGGCAATGGCATTGAGGTCGGCTGTGGAGACGCCTGGGTGCAGGTGAGGTCGCAGGGCCTCATGGGTCAGGGCCACGATTCGTCCGGCCTGGCGCATCAACGCCAGTTCACGGTCATCACGTAGGGCTATGCCAGAGAGGCGGGCAGCCGTGGGAAGGGTGCGGGTCATGCCTCCGGGTCAAAAGGTGCCGGTTAGCGAATGAAGCCTTCGTAGTGGCGCATGAGCAACTGCGCCTCAAGCTGCTTCATGGTGTCGAGCACGACGCCGACGACGATCAGCAGGCCGGAGCTGGTAATGAGCAGAGAGGAAGTCGTCAGGCCCGGCTGCCGGATGATGACGCTGACCAACCAAGGAATGATGGCCACGAAGCCGAGGAAAAGGGCCCCTGCCAGGGTGACACGCACGACCACCCGGTTCAGGTACTCCTCGGTGCGCTTTCCGGGCCGGATGCCAGGAATGTAGCCACCCTGGCGTTGCAGCGTGTCGGGAAGGTTCTGCTGCCGGAAGATGACGTCGGTGTAGAAGAAGGTGAACGCCACCACCAGGACAAAGTAAAGCAGCCAGTAGATGGCGTTCTCCGGACTGAAGGCGTTGACCAGGAAGGCGCCGATACTGGACAACCAGGAGACCGTTGACGCCTGCACAAAGCTGCCGATCGTCGCCGGGAAAATCAACAGACTGCTGGCGAAGATGAGCGGAATCATGCCGGCGCTGTTCACGCGAATGGGAACGTAGCTGCTCTGACCGCCGGCCATCATGATGCGGTTGCCGCGCATCGTACGTACGCGCTTGCCGTAGCGGACCGGGATGCGGCGCTGGCCCTCCTGCACGTAGACGATCAGGAGAACGGTGGCGACGGTGATCAAGATAAAGATGAGGATGAGCAATCCGCCGTTTGTGCTGACCCGCAGAGCGTTGACACGGGACCACATGTTGGCGACGATGCCGCCAAAGATGATCAGCGAGACGCCGTTGCCGATGCCTTGCTCGGTGATCAGGTTGCCCATGGAGAGAGCGACGAAGCTGCCCGCAACCATCGAAGCCAGCACGGCGGCCGTGAGCATCGGGTCGATGCTGAAGCCGAACTGCGGCAGAACCGATCCAGTAGTACCAATAGAGGCGCCGCTGGTCATCAGAGCTGCCTGGCCATAGGCCTGCAGCACCGCCAGAGGCACCGTCAGGTACAGGGTGTACTGGTTCATCTTCTGGCGACCACTGTCGCCTTCCTTCTGCAACTCCTGCAATTTGGGTACGATTGGACCCAGAAGCTGCAGGATGATGGAAGCGGTAATGTAGGGATAGACACCCATGGACATCACCGAGAAGTTCGACAGGGCGCCGCCGCTTAGCAGGTCGAACAGGTTCGCAAGGTCATTGCCCTGGAAGAAGTTGGCCAGGGCGGAGCGATCCACACCCGCCACCGGCACCTGCGCCAGAAAACGGTACAGGATGAGCATGCCCAGGGTGAAGAGAAGCTTGTTGCGAAGTTCGGGCAGGCGAAAAGCGCTGCGTAGAGCAGTCAGCATACAAACCGCCTCACGGCTTCAGAGGAAGCACCTCGACGGTGCCACCGGCTGCTTCGATCTTGGCAAGTGCGCTGGCAGAAAAGCGATGGGCTTTCACGTGCAGCGCCGTTTTGATGCCGCCATCGCCGAGGACGACCACGGGATCCGTGCTCTTGCGGATCAGGTTGGCTTCCGCCAGCTCCTCTGGCGTCACCTGCTCGCCGGCGGCAAAGCTGTCGGCGAGATCACGGACGTTGACCGGCTGGTAGACGACACGGTTGATGTTGGTGAAACCGCGCAAGATGGGCAGGCGCCGCACGAGAGGCAACTGGCCGCCTTCGAAGTAAGGGGCCTTGCCGCCACCAGAGCGGCTGTTCTGGCCCTTGGTTCCGCGACCCGCCGTCTTGCCCTGGCCGGTCGCATGGCCGCGACCGATGCGCTTACGGGACTTGTTCGAGCCTTTCGGGGCGCGAAGATCATGGTGATTCATGCAGATTGCTCCTTCACCGTCACCAGGTGACTGACCTTGGCGATCATGCCGCGGACGACCGGGCTGTCGTCGTGCTCGGCGACATCGCCAAGGTGCCGCAGACCCAGGGCCCGGATGGTGCGTCCCTGGCGCTCGGTGTAGCCAATAGAGCTCTTGCTATAGGTGACCAGCAGCTTGTGGGTTGGGGTTTGCTCGGTCATCGCTCGGTCTCCGTTTGACTGCGCAGCCAGTGCGGCTGCACCCGAGACTCGGAGATGCCACGAAGCTGCGCAACCTGAGCCGGCGAGCGCAGCTCGGTCAGGGCCTTGTGCGTGGCCTTGACCACGTTGAGGATGTTGGAACTGCCCATTGACTTGGTCAGGATATCCTTGATGCCGGCAGCTTCCACCACCGCACGCACGCCACCACCGGCAATAACGCCCGTGCCAGGCGAGGCGGGACGAAGCAAAACCTTGGCGGCGCTGAAACGGGTGGTCACCTCATGGGGAATGGTGGTGCCGATCATGGGGATGCGGATCATCGCCTTACGCGCTTGTTCCGAACCCTTGCGGATGGCGTCGGGCACTTCGTTGGCCTTGCCAATGCCAATGCCCACGCGGCCATGACCATCGCCGACAACGACGACGGCGCGGAAGGCGAAACGACGGCCGCCCTTGACCACCTTGGCAGTGCGCGCCAGATGAACGACGCGCTCGTCCATGTCGTCGGCCGGTTCCCGCGGGGCCCGGCGACGATCGCCCCGATCGTGGCCTGGAGCCTGTCCTGGGGTTTTCTGTCCTGTCTGGGGTTGCTGATGGGCACTGCGGCCCGGACGTGCTGGTCTTTCAGCCATTCAAATATCTCCTGATGTCGGGCTTATCCGACGCGTCGGTCACTCGCTTGCGATGAGCTTTGCGCCCAGACTGGGTTAGAATTTTAGCCCGGCTTCGCGGGCGCCTTCAGCCAAAGCCTTGACACGGCCGTGGTAGGGAAATCCGCCACGATCAAAGACGATAACCTCGATGCCGGCCTGCAGCGCACGCTGTCCAACCAGCTTACCAACGGCGCGGGCCACGTCGCTCTTTTCCGACGCCTCGGTCCTGGCCTGGAGTTGTCCTCGTAGTTCGGGGTCCAGGGAAGAAGCAGAGACCATCGTATGACCGGCGTCATCGTCGATGACCTGGGCGTAGATGTGGGTGAGGCTGCGGTAAACCGCCAGACGGGGTCGCACCGGGGTGCCGCTAAGGTTCTTACGGACTCGAATGTGACGGCGCTGACGCGCAATTGCTCTGGGGTTGGTCTTCATTCGGACTTATCCTCGTTTCTCAATCAAACGGCTACTTCTTCGAGCTCTTACCGGCCTTCAGACGCACTAGCTCGCCCTTGTAGCGAATGCCCTTGCCCTTGTAAGGCTCAGGGGGGCGTAGAGCCCGAATCTTGGCAGCCACCTCGCCTACCTGCTCTTTGTCGATGCCGCGCACGCTGATCATGCGACCGGTCTTGTCGACCTCGAACGTGATGCTTTCGGGCGGCGGGACCACGATGGGGTGAGAGTAGCCCAGGCTTAGCTCCAGGGACTTGCCCTGGATGCTGGCCCGGTAGCCCACACCCACCAACTCCATGTCTTTGGTGTAGCCACTGCTGACGCCAGTTACCATGTTTTGCAGCAAGGCTCGCGTCAGGCCATGGAGGGCGCGATGATGGCGCTGGTCGGTCGGCCGGCCGACCACGATGTTGCCGTCTTCGGTTTGGAACGTCATGTCCGGCGAAAAAGCACGCGAGAGCGCGCCTTTTGGCCCGTTGACAGTGACCTTGTTATTTGACTCGATTTCAATGGTAACGCCGTCGGGAACGGCTACTGGTTTGCGTCCAATGCGGGACATAGCTGCAATTTCTCCTGGCGACTCAGCCGCGGTCTGGTTCCAAAACGCCTGTTACCAGACGTAGCAGAGCACCTCGCCGCCTACACCAGCGCGGCGGGCATCACGCCCGGTCATGATTCCACGGGGCGTGGTCAGGATGGCGACGCCAAGGCCGCCCTGCACCCAGGGAATCTCGTGGCTGCCGCTAAACATCCGGCGGCCAGGTTTGCTCACGCGGCGCAAGCCGGTGATCACGGGCTTCCGATCCTCATCGTAGCGCAGGTGCAGGCGAAGCTGGGGCCGAGGCGTGGCCTGGGCCACATCATACCCACGAATGAACCCCTCTTCGCTCAGGACACGAGCGATCTCGACCTTGAGCGTCGAGCTAGGGATCACAACCTGCTTGTGTTGGGCCATCAAGGCGTTGCGGATGCGGGTGAGCATGTCCGCTACAGGGTCAGTCATCATGGCAAATTTCTCCTCGCCAGCTAGGTGCTGGCCGTTTTCACGGCCGTTCCGATGGTCCTTACCAGCTCGACTTCACGACACCCGGTAGCCGGCCACGAGAAGCTTCGTGGCGGAAACAGATGCGGCACATGTCAAAACGGCGCATATAGCCACGAGGACGACCACAGATCCGGCAACGGTTGCGCACGCGTACTTCATACTTGCGGCGCTGTTCGCGGTACTTCATACAGGTCTTAGCCATTCCAGTTCTCTCCTCAGCGATCAGCGCTTGAAAGGCATACCAAGCAGATGCAACAGCTCGCGGCCTTCTTCATCCGTCGCGGCGGTGGTGACAATCGTGATGCCCATGCCTCGCAACTTATCCACCGTGTCATAGTTGATCTCGGGGAAGGCGAGCTGCTCGCGCAGACCCACCGTGTAGTTGCCGTGGCCATCGAATGCGTCGGGGGAGATGCCCTGGAAGTCGCGCTGGCGGGGCAGGGCGACATTAACGAGCCGATCCAGGAAATCCCACATCCGCTCACCGCGCAGCGTAACGCTGACGCCGATAGGATTGCCCTCGCGCAGCTTGAAGCTGGCAACCGACTTGCGGGCCCGGCGGATCACCGGCTTCTGGCCGGTGATGATGCCCATGTCGCCGGCTGCGGTCTCAAGGGCTTTGGGGTTGTGCAGAGCCTCGCCGAGGCCGATGTTCACCGCGATCTTTGTCAATTGCGGAACCTGCATCACGTTGATGTAGTGGAAGCGCTCCATCATGGTCGGAACGACCTCTTCCTGGTAGCGCAGCTTCAATCTAGTTGCCATAGGTATCGGTATCGACTCCTGGCGGCAGAGGGCACCCTAGAGAACGGCGTTCTTGCAGAACGGGCATCCTCGGGGACGGCTTCCCTGCCTTAATCGATGAATTCGTCGTGTTTAGGGCTGTAGCGAGCGCTTGTGCCTTCCGCAGTTTGACGCCATTCCACGCGCGAGGCGTGCTTTGAGCGTGGGGCCACCAACATCACCTTGGAAACGTGGATGGGGCCTTCGCGTTCGATGATGCCAACCTGGGTGCGAATATTGCCGGTGCGCCGCTGGTGCTTCTTGATCAGGTTGACGCCAGCGACAAGCACGTAGACTTCTTCGGGTTCGTATTGGCCCTGCCTGTTCTTCTTGCGAATAACCGCCTGGACCTCGCCCTGCTCGCCTTTGTAGTTGCCAGAGATGACTTCGACGGTATCGCCTTTGTGGATCTTGAGCTTCATGGTTCGCCGTCTCCTTACAGCACTTCAGGCGCCAAACTGATGATCTTCATGAACCGCTTTTCGCGCAGCTCACGGGCAACCGGTCCAAAGATGCGGGTGCCACGCGGGTTCATGTTCTGGTCTAGAATGACGGCCGCATTGTCGTCGAAGCGAATGTAGCTGCCATCGCTGCGGCCAACCTCTTTGGCGGTGCGCACCACCACGGCTTTGACCACTTCGCCCTTCTTGACGGAACCGCCGGGGTTCGCCTGCTTCACGGTGGCGACGATGATGTCGCCCAAGGAGGCATAACGTCGGGTCGAGCCACCCAAGACGCGGATGCAAAGCAGTTCTTTGGCGCCGGTATTGTCGGCTACTTTGAGGATCGTTTCTTGTTGAATCATGGTAGGATTCCAGCGCTTCGGACTACGAATTGGCGCGTTCGAGGGTCTCGACCACAACCCATCGCTTCGTCTTGCTCATCGGTCGCCCCTCGCGGATACGAACCATGTCGCCGACCTGACAGGCGTTGGCTTCATCATGCGCGTGGTACTTTTTATGCGTACGCACGACCTTGCCGTACAGCGGATGGCGATGTGTGCGCTCGACGCGCACCACCACCGTCTTTTCCATGCCGTTGCTGACCACAGTGCCGATCAGCATTTTTCGTCGTTCCTGGGCCATCTTACTTCATCTCCGCGGCAATTCGGCGCTCATTGAGGATCGTCCTGATCCGGGCAATCTCGCGCTTGACGCGAGGGAGGCGGCTGTAATCTTTCTGCTGACCGATCGACATGTTGAAGCGGAGGTTCATCTTCTCTTCGTAGGCTTCATCCAGCTTGGTCTGAAGCTCGCCGTCGGTAAGGCTGCGCAATTCAACTGGCTTCATCAGCTTCCCTCCTCGGTGCGCCCAACGAATTGGGTGGCAATGGGAAGTTTGTGTGAGGCCAGGCGCATGGCCGCGCGCGCCGTTGTCTCGTCAACGCCGCCGATCTCAAACAGGACACGACCGGGGCGAATCACGGCGACGTAATGATCGACCGGGCCCTTGCCACTACCCATGCGGGTCTCGGCTGCGCGCATGGTCACGGGCTTGTCGGGGAAGATGCGAATCCAGATCTTGCCGCCGCGGCGCACATAGCGCACGATAGCGCGGCGAGCCGCTTCGATCTGCCGGCTGGACATCCAACACGGTTCCAAGGCCTGCAAGCCATAGTCGCCGAACGACACGGAACTACCGCGCCAGGCTTTGCCGGTCATCCGGCCGCGATGCTGTTTTCGATGCTTGACGCGTTTGGGCATCAACATGATGACTTACCTAATCCTTTCGGCATGGCCGCTCAGACACTCAGCGGTTCGCCGGGCAAAATCTCGCCTTTGAAAATCCACACTTTGATGCCGATCACGCCATAGGTCGTCTTGGCCATGGTATCAGCGTAGTCGATGTCTGCACGCAGGGTGTGGCGGGGAATACGACCGTCGCGAACCGAATCGACGCGCGACATTTCGGAGCCACCCAGGCGGCCGCTCACGCGAATCATCACGCCCTTAGCGCCAGCCTTCATGGTGCGCTGCACCGACTGCTTCATGGCCCGTTTGTGGGCCACACGCTTGGCGAGCTGGTCGGAGATGCCTTCGGCCACCAGTTTAGCATCCAACTCTGGCCGCTTGATCTCTTCAACATCGACTTTGACGCGCTTGTCAGTCCGATCCTGCAGTGTCTTTCGCAGTCTGTTGACGGTGTCGCCTTTTTTACCGATGATGATGCCAGGCTTGGAGGCGTGGATCTTCAGGTAGACCTGTTTGGGTGCGCGCTCAATCTCGATCTTGGAGACGCCGGCTGTTCTGAGCTCGGGCCAACTGCCGATCATGTCACGAATGAGCCGATCCTCATGGAGCAATTGGGCGTATTCTTCGCCCTCGGCGTACCAGCGTGACAGGTGATCTTTGATGATGCCGAGCCGCAGCCCGGTCGGATGTACTTTACGACCCAAAGGGAGCCTCCTTGCTTAGCGCTCTTCGAGCACGACAGTGATGTGGGACGAACGCCGTAGAACCGGTTTGACACGTCCGCGACCGCCAGGGCGGAAGCGCTTGGCCGTCGGTGCTTCGTCGGCAAAGATCACGGCAACCCACATGTCTTCGGGGGCCATGCTCTCGTTTTCTTCGGCGTTGGCCACGGCCGACTGGATGGTCTTCTTGACCTCCAGCGCAGCCGCCTGGGGCATGTGACCAAGGGTGTTGATAGCGTCAAGCGCGCGCATGCCGCGCACCGCATCCGTAATGAGCCGGACTTTCTGCGGCTGAAGGCCTATATACTTGCGTTGGGCACGAACAGTGGAATTCATCCTAACAACCTCTTAAGCAACGCAGCGAGCTCAACGTTTGGCCTTGGTGCCCTTTTCTCTGGGCATATGGCCGCGGAAGAACCGGGTCGGGGCGAACTCGCCTAGCTTCTGGCCCACCATGTTCTCGGTGACATAAATGGGCACATGCTTACGACCGTTGTGTACGGCCAAAGTATGTCCCACCATTTGCGGGAAGATGGTGGAAGCGCGGGACCAGGTGCGCAGAACGCGCTTCTCGCCCTTGCGGTTCATTTCCTCGACTTTACGGAGCAGCTTTTTATCGACGTAAGGTCCTTTCTTTAGAGACCTGGACATGACCTAACCTCCTGGCGAAATCTGTGCGTATGCAGTGCGCCTAGCGCTTCTTGCCGCGGCGGCGAACGATGAACTGATCGGTCCTTTTGTTGCGGCGGGTGCGATAGCCCAGAGCGGGCTTGCCCCACGGCGTCTTGGGACCAGGCATACCCACAGACGAGCGGCCTTCACCACCGCCATGCGGATGCGAATTCGGTTCCATAGCCGTGCCGCGCACGGTGGGTCGCCAGCCCAGCCAGCGTTTGCGCCCGGCCTTACCCAGGTTGATGTTCTGGTGGTCGGTGTTGCCTACCTGGCCGATGGTGGCCATGCAGAGAAGCTGGACCCGACGGACCTCGCCGCTGGGAAGACGCAACTGAGCGTAGTCGCCTTCCTTGGCCATCAGTTGGGCGTAGGTGCCGGCGGAGCGAGCAAGCTGGCCGCCGCGACCTGGCTGCAGCTCCACATTGTGCACCACGGTGCCCAACGGGATGTTCACAAGCGGCAGGGCGTTGCCGGGGCGAATCTCGACGCTGGGACCGGAGGCCGAGACATCGCCAACCTTGAGGCCCAGCGGAGCCAGAATGTAGCGCTTCTCGCCGTCGCTGTAGACGACCAAGGCAATGCGGGCTGACCGGTTCGGGTCATACTCGATGGTGGCGACGCGGCCAGAGATTTTGGTCTTATCGCGCTTGAAATCGATGACGCGATACTGGCGCTTGTGACCACCGCCACGATGGCGAACGGTAAGCTTGCCCTGGTTATTGCGACCGGCTCTCTGCTTGAGGGGTTGGACGAGGGACTTTTCGGGTGTGGTGTGAGTGATTTCCTCGAAGGTCGAGACACTCATTCCGCGGCGCCCAGCAGATGTGGGCTTGTAGACCTTGATACCCATGAAAGTAATCCTTAATGAAGCTGACGCTCAGGTCAGGAGCGTTGCAGACGATAGTGAGCTTCCTTTGCCGTCTGCATGGATGTCAGACTAGACGCCCTCGAACACCTGGATGCGATCGCCGCGCTTGAGGGTGACGATGGCTTTCTTCCAGGGTGCGACGCGCACGGCCAGCGTGTTCCGGCTGCGACGCCGGGTCTTGGCCTTCATATTGACGATATTGACATCGAGAACCTTGACATCGAACCGCTCTTCCACAGCCTGTTTGACCAACAGACGGTTGGCGCGGCGGTCAACCTCGAAGACGTACTGGTTTTCCGTGTCCTGGAGACGCATCGATTTTTCGGTGACGACCGGTCGTTTCAAGACCTCGTAGGGATGCATGCCGCTATTCCTCCTGCTGCGCAGTGTCACCGCCCTCGTCTATGCCGAGGAACGATGCGATGACGGGCAGAGCCTGCTGTGTGAGCACCAGGGTCTTGTAGCCCAGCAAGTCACGTACGTTCAGGTAACTGGCGTGAAGCGCTTTGACGTTGGGCAGGTTGCGGGTCGAAAGTTCGACAGTGGCGTCGGTTCCGGGAATCACGAGCAAAGCGCTGCGATCGATCTCCAGAGCCTTGAGCATGGCTGCGATTTCGCGTGTGCGGGGCGCCGCCAACTGCAAGCCATCGACCACGATGACCTGTTGTTCCTGCGCCTTGACGCTCAGAGCCGAGCGCAGCGCCAGGCGACGCATTTTGCGCGGCATCTTCTGCACATAGGTCCGGGAATGCGGCCCGAAGACGATGCCGCCGCCTCGCCAGTGCGGAGCCCTGGTGCTGCCCTGACGGGCGCGTCCGGTGCCTTTCTGGCGCCACGGCTTGCGACCGCCACCCCTGACGAAGCTTCGGGTTTTGGTGTTGTGTGTGCCCAGGCGGCGGTTGGCGAGCTGGCGCATAAGCGCCTGGTGCATCGCTGCCTGATTGATCTCGGATGCGAAGATGGCGTCCGGGAGTTCAATCATGCCCACCTGCTGGCCTTGCATGTTCTTCAGTGGTATCTGCATCGCTCTATCTACCTGGGGTTCTTGCGAGAGGCGGAGATCATCACCAGCCCGTTCTTCGGGCCGGGCACGGCGCCTTTGACCGCAAGCAGGTTGCGCTGCGGATCGACCGTAACCACACGCAGATTCTGCACGGTCACGCGCTCATCGCCCATGTGGCCGGGGAATTTGCGACCTTTGAAGACCCGACCCGGCGTGGTGCCGGCGTTGGAAGCGCCCGGTGCACGGGTGCGATCCGAGGCGCCGTGGGTCTTGGGCTGGCGATTGAATCCATGGCGCTTGATGCCGCCCTGGAAGCCTTTGCCCTTGGAGGTGCCAAACACGTCGACCATCTCGCCGGTGACGAACACGTCGGCCAGCAGCTTCTGCCCGACCATAAGCTCGCCGAGATCAGCCTCTTTGACGCGGAACTCGTGGAGGTGCTTGAGATTCGGAGTCTTGGCCTGTTTGAGATGGCCAAGCTCGCCTTTGCTAAGCTTGCGGGGTTTGGCTTCTTCGAAGCCAAGCTGCACCGCAGCATAGCCGTCGGTAGCCGCCGATTTGAGTTGGGTAACGTAGCAGGGGCCAACTTCCAGTACAGTGACCGGAATCATCTCCCCTTTCTCATTGAAGATCTGGGTCATGCCCAGTTTGCGTCCGATAAGACCTTTCATGCCTGTCTCTGGGGTCGGAACTGCCAATCCCGCTGTAGCAATCGCAGGACTTCATCATTCCGGTGCCCCACCTCCTGGGTGGTGGTGAGGAGTGTGGAGCGGCGTCGGGAACCTAAAGTTTGATCTCGATGTCCACGCCCGCCGGCAAGTTCAGCCGCATCAAGCTGTCGATCGTCTTGCTTCCCGAAGGGATGATGTCGATCAGGCGCTAGTGCGTGCGGATCTCAAACTGTTCGCGCGAGTCCTTGTCGAT
>CAZHTZ010000032.1:3994-25455 GCA_964535455.1 uncultured Caldilineales bacterium | reverse complement strand
CCCCCTGTCACGCCGTGCCCGACGCCCACATCCACCCCTACGCCGACCGCCACGAAGACGCCGACGATCACCCCCACGCGCACGGCCACGCCCACGCCCACCCTCACGCCCACGCGGACGCAAACCCCGACCCCGACGGAGACGCCCACCGCCAGTCCCACACCGACGATCACACCAACGCCCACAATTACGCCGACGCCGACGGAGACACCCACCGCCAGCCCCACGCCCACGATCACACCAACAGCCACAGAGACACCGACGCCGACGGAGACACCGACCGACACCCCCACACCCACCGACACACCGACTGGCACGCCCACGCCCACGCCGACTGACACTCCGACTCTGACCCCTACCCCCACCGGTACGCCGACCGCGACCCCCACGCCCACGATCACGCCGACGCCCACGGAAACGCCCACGCCCTCCCCCAGCCCCACCGCCACACCACCGGTGGGCGTCATCGAAGGCTGGGCCTATCACGACCACAATGACGATCTCAATTTCGACGACGGCGAGCCGGGCATCTCGGGCGCGCGTCTCACCCTCGTCCAGCGCGACAGCGGCGAGGTGTCCCTGCTGTTCACGGACCCCACCGGCTTCTTCCGCTTTGCCGAGCTGGCGCCGGGCGCCTATGTGCTATCCGAGGCGCCGCCAGCCGGTTGGCTGCCGCCCCGTCCCGTCGGTAGCCTCATCGTCTACGTCGCCGCCAATTACGATCTGAGCCTCTTTTTCGCCCACCAACCACAACCCACCCCCAACCCCTCACCTTTCCGGATGTATCTGCCGCAGCTCCTGCACCTTTAGCAGCTAGACGGCGTGCAAGCGGGCCAGTGCTTGCGGCAGGTGGTGAGCGATGTCGGTGGCGAGCAGCGCCGGGCCCAGCGCTGTGGCTGCCAGCCTTCCCGCCAGGGCGTGCAGAAAGACACCGGCGCGGGCTGCGGACCAGGGGTCGGCCCCCTGTGCTAGCAGGGCTACGAGCATGCCCGCCAGCACGTCACCCGAACCGGCCGTGGCCAGGGCCGCATCGGCGAAGGGGCTGATGGCAAGGCGGCCATCGGGGTGGGCGATGGCGGTGAAGGCGCCTTTGAGCACGACGATCTGGTTCCAGGCCGCGGCAAAGCGCCGGGCAACCTGCCAGCGGTTGGCGTTGACCTCTGGCGTCGAGAGGCCCGTCAGCCGCGCCATTTCACCGGGATGGGGCGTGAGAAGGCTGTGTGGCGGCAGGCCGGCCGGGCCGCCCGCCAGCTTGGCCAGGGCATTGAGGCCATCGGCATCGACGACTAGCGGTGGGAGTGCGGGGCGCGGCGCATCCGTGTCAGAGGCGAAGAGAATGCCGCCGCGGTGCCTGGTGGCGCTCTGCCCCAACAGCAGGGCAGCGACCAGCTCGACCGTGGCCGGGTCCGTCCCCAAGCCCGGTCCCACGAGCAGAGCCTCATGACCAGCCAGTAAAGGCGCCAGGATGGGCACGCCGGCGGCAGTGAGGCTGCCCAGGTCGGCCGGCAGCACAGTGTGTACCGGCTCCGGCAGCTGCGCGGCGACAAGCTGGCCCACGGCGGCCGAAGTGGCCAGATGAACGAGGCCGGCGCCGGCGCGGTAGGCCGCCAGGGAAGCGATGGCGGCGGCGCCCGGATAGTTGGTGCTGCCGGCGACGATCAGGGCTTTGCCGAAGGTGCCTTTGTGTCCTGACGCCGGCCGCGCCGGCAGCAGACGTGCTACCTCCGCGGGTGTAAGCAGGTCCGGCGCTGCGGCGGGAGCCAGGCCGCGGTCGATGTGAATGTCGGCCACGCTCAGGGCGCCGCAGGCAGAAGCGCCGGGCTGCAGGAAGTGCCCGACCTTGGGCAGGGCAAACGTGACCGTGACGTCGGCCGCCAGGGCCAGGGGGTCAATGGCGCCCGTATCGCAATTGAGGCCGCTGGGGCAGTCGCAGGCGATGAGTGTTGGGAGCGCCCGCTCACGGCCCTGCGGCCAGGCAGGATCGACGATAACCGGCTGCTCCTGGCGGCGCCGGTCCAGCCCCGCACGGACGGCGACGAGCAGCTCGGCCAGAGAGCCTTCGATAGGCCGGGTGTTGCCGGTGCCCAACAGGGCATCGACGATCATGCCGGCCTGGGCGACCAGGTCTGCCAACCGCGTGTAGCCGGCATCCTGCTTGGCCCACACAGCCTCACGCACCGCCGCCACCAGAGGATCATCGTCGCCCTTGCGCCGCCAGATATAGGGGACGGCGGGTGCGCCTGCGGCTTGGAGGCGGGCGCAGGCAACCAGGCCGTCGCCGCCGTTGTTGCCGGGACCGATCAGGAAGACAATGGGCCCGGCGAAGGGGGCACGGTCCTGGATGACCCTGGCCAGGGCGCCGCCTGCGGCCGCCATCATCCGGTCGTAGCTGAAACCGGCGGCGTCAGTCGCCTGCTCCACGGCGACCATCTCGGCCACGGTGACGATCTTCATTGCTGGCCACCAACCTCGGCCGGCTGCGTGCGACTGCGCCAGGCTCCCACATAGTAGGCCAGGGCGACGCTAAAAAGCAGAGCCGTCAGGAAGATGAGACCGTAGCTCAGCGGGATAGCAATGTCCTGCGCCAGGCCGATCGGGTTGAAGGGATGGCGGACGAGGGCGGTGCTGCGGTTGAGCACCAGCACCACGAGCGAAAGCAGGATCTGCGCCACCGCCGGAAACAGTCGGGAAGCGACCCAGCGTGTCAGCAGCACAAACACCAGCCCCACCGCCAGCAGGCGCAGGGTCAATTGCGTTCTCGGCTCGGCAAAGTCCACCAGCACACCCCACTCCAACTGCGCCGGAATCATGGACAACAAGAAGCCCGCCAGCCAGAGGCCCAGCGCCACCCAGCCCGCCGCCTCCACCCACGGGAAAAGCGTAGTCCGGCCCGCCAGGTACAGCACGGCAAGAACTGCGGCGGCCACGAAGAACAGAAGCGCCACCTGCGTGAGGCTGGCATGGGCGAAAACCCAGCGCACGACGCTGCCCAGCGTTCGTTCACGTGGGGCGGCCAGCAGCGCCAACCCCCACGCTGCCGCAAGGATGGTCAACAGCACAGCAGGACGAGGCAGTTTCATGACTTGGCCCGGGGTCAGGCATCTCCAGGTGTAAGTGGGCTCCGCCGCAGCGGCAGGATGCGTCTGATTGTACACATCCGTCTGGGAAACGGGAACTCGGCGTCGACAATGATTTTGGTTGCCCTGGCAACGGATTTTGTTGCCCTGGCAACGGATTTTGTTGCACCCTATCCGGCTGCGCTATCATGCCGCCATGCTCATTGTGCTGGTGGCGGTTTATGCCGTGGTTGTGGCCTGGGTGGCGTGGCGACGACGCCAACTACTGTGGGATATGCTTGTACCGGGCGTACTGGGCGTCTTCACCATCCTTTTCTTTTGGCGCATCGTCAGCGGTGATGTTTACCGGCCTGCGGATGGCGGCGATCTGGGGAGCTTCCTCTTTCCGACCTACACCTTCATCCAGCGCAGCCTGCGGGCAGGCGTCTGGCCGCTGTGGAACCCTCACATCTACGGCGGCGTGCCCTTTGCGGCCGAGATCCAGTCGGGCCTGTTCTACCCGCCCCACCTGTTTCGCTTTCTGTTCGGGCCCGACCTGCGCTATGCCGACATGCAAGACCTGGTGCTGCTCCATATCTGGTGGGCGGGCGTCACCAGCTATGCCCTGGGTCGCGGTGTGGGGCTACGGCGCTGGCCGGCGCTGTTCGCCGCCACCGCCTTTATGTTCAGCGACTTGTTCCTTATCCACTTTGGCAACCTGAACCTGGCGGCAGTGGTAAGCTGGCTGCCGCTGGCGCTGCTGGGTGTGCACCGCACCCTGGAGCGCGGCCGGCTGCGGCCGGCGTTGGGGGCAGGCCTGGCATTGGGCATCGGCGCCCTGGCCGGTCACGTGCAGATGACCCTGTACTGCTTGATGGCAGTGGCCATGTGGGTAGGGTTGTGGCTCGTGCTGGGAGGTAGCGAAGAGCCGGGGCGTTGGCGGCGCGCTGCGATGGCTCTGTTGGTTCCGGTGGCCATCACCCTCGGCCTGGCGGCGCCGCTGCTGCTGCCGGGGTGGGAGCTCAGCCGGATGGTCGCGCGCACGGGGTGGCGCTATGCCGACACCGTAGGCTACTCCCTGTCGCCGCCTCAACTCATCGGCCTGCTCATGCCGGGCTTCTTTGGGCGTGGTCCCGCCCTGCATTGGGGCGTATGGCCGCGCGTCGAGATGGGCTACGTGGGCGTGCTCACCCTGGTGCTGGCGTTGGTGGCGGTGTTCATGCGCCGCACCCGCCTGACCTGGCTGCTGGCGGGGTTGGCGGTCCTGGCGCTTGTCTTCAGCCTCGGCGTCTACAGCAGCGTCCATGGCTGGTTCACATGGCTGCTGCCCGGTCTCGCACAGCTCCGAGCGCCGGCCCGCTTCATCTTCGTGTTCGACCTGGCGGTCGCCCTTCTGGCCGGGTTGGGCTTGCAAGCGCTGCTGGATGCCTGGACAGAGGCAGAGCGGCGGGGGTTTGAGAGCGCCTGGCGCCTGCTGCGCTACGGGCTCGTGGTGGTTGCAGCGGTGGGCCTGCCCATCGTCTTCGCTGCCCTCCTGCTCACGTCGAACGATGCGGACCTGCAATGGCGCCTCAGCGCCACCAGCATCGCCGTGACCACGTTCGTCCTCCTGCTGGCCGCCAGCCTGGCCCTGCTCTATGCCCGCCGCCAGCATTGGGCGCGCAGCGGTGTCCTGGCCGGCCTGGCCGTGGCGCTGCTGCTGATCGACCTGGCCTCTCTGGGCGCCTATGATGATGTTGCGCCGCAGGACCCCACGACCACCTACGACCACCCGGCGCTGCTCAACTTCCTGCGCTCCGATTCCGACCTCTACCGCATCGACGGACGCACCGATATCGATGCCTTCTGGCAGCCCGACGCCGCCTTACAGCATGGTCTTTATGACGTCTGGGGCGTCGCCAATCCTCTTGCCATCACCTACTACACCGCCTTATGGGACGCCACAGGCAGCCGCAGCTCCGACCTCTATGCACTGCTCAACACCAAGTACGTTTTGGGGCGCAAGGACGTGGTGTTGGATGGGGCCGTCTGGGAACTGGCCTTCGACGGCGACCCCGACCTGAATGTCTACCGCCGCCGCAGCTTCCAGCCGCGCGCCCACCTGTTCGGAGATGCCCGTGCTGTCGCCAATCTGGACGAGGCGCAGGCCGCCATCCAGGCGCCGGAGTTCAAACCCCTGGCCGAGGTGGTGGTCGAAGCGGGGACGGCACAGCAGGGGCCGGCCGGCACAGCGCAGGTGCTCTCCTTTGGCATAAACGACGTCGTCGTCAGCACAGAGTCACCGGCTCCTGGCACGCTGCTCGTGGCGCAGACATGGTATCCCGGCTGGGAGGCAAGCATCGACGGCGGAACCTGGCAGCCGGTGCTGCGGGCCGATGGCGCCCTCCAGGCCGTGCAACTATCGGCCGGCCGGCATGAGGTGCACCTGCGCTTCCGCTCACGGCCGCTCGTGCTGGGGCTGGTGATCGCCGCCTTCACCCTGGCAGCGGTGCTCGTCGCCTTTGTCCTGACGGCGCCTCGCCGCGAGCGCAGCCGTCCCCCGGCTGATAGGGCCGCGAAAAACTGACCCCGGCACTGGTGACCTCCGAGCCAAAGAAAGACCCCTCCTTGGATGGAGGGGTCTGTGACCGGCAGCGATGAAGAGGGGTGCTTCCCCTCATCCCCCCATCCCCGCCATCTTTGACCGGCAAGGATGAGGAGGGAAGGGCTTACTTCAGCGTCTTGATGTACTCGATGATGGCCGCGATCTCATCGGGCTTAAGCGACTGGCCGTAGGCGGCGGGCATCACGTTGAGAAAGCCTTTGACAATCTTAGCTGCAGGATTGACGATGGACTCCTGGAGATAAGCGTCGTCTGCCGTTACCTTGGCGCCGCCCTCAAGCTCCAGCTCGTGGCCGTAAAGACCCTTCCAAGTCGGGCCGACAAGTGTGCTGCCATCCACCGAATGGCAGGCTATGCAGCCGGCGCTCTGGGCAAGCGCCTTGCCGTCAGGCGCCCCACCGCCGGCAGCGGGCGTCGTTCCAGCCGCCTCAGTAGGCGTGCCCGCAGCCGCCGGATTCTCGAGGTAGTCGACGATGGACTCGACCTCGGTATCGCTGAGGCTAAAGCCCAGCGTCTGGGGCATCAGGTTGGCATGGCCCGCCGCAAGCGCCGCGCTCGGGTTGAGGATGGAATCCTTCACGTAGGGGCGGCCCTTGTCTTTGACCACGTTGGCCAGTTCCGGTCCGGTCTTGCCCGTCGTACCGTTGAACGTATGGCAGGTGCCGCAGCCGGCAGGCCCTTCAAACATATACTTGCCCAGGGCGGCGCTGCGCACATCGCGCGGAGGCGGGGTCCCCAACGGGGTCACTGCCGCCACCGGCTCCGGCTCCACGCCGCCGATAGCGACTCGGTCGGGCGCGCCGCCCCATTTCTTGCCCGGGTCGTTCGACCAGTTCATGATGTAGGTCGCCAGGGCATGCACCTGGTCAGGGCGGAAAGGACCACCGGCCGCCTGGCCCCAGGCGGGCATGACCGTGCCCACCCGGCCGTAGGTGATCGTCCCTTCGATGTAGCTGCGCAGGTCACCGAGGTAGTTCTTCTGCAGCAGCCGGGGCGGCCGGGTCTGTCCGGGCTCAGCCACCAGCAGGTCGGCAGCGTTCAAGGCCGGACCCACCAGACCTTCGCCGTTCTCACCGTGGCACTGCACGCAGCCCTGCTTATAGAGATCGGCGCCCATTTCGATCTCACGGCCTTGGAAGTTGGCCGCGTACGTTTCGAGACGGGCGTTTTCGTTGGCGCCGTAGAGCAGGATCACGGCGAACATCGCCACGATGGCGAGTGTGGCAATGAGGAGTCGGGAGATGCCGTACATGGTTCGCTAACCTCCCTTAAGACCCGAAGGCTTCCCAATACAGAGAGTTCTCATGGAGGTAGAAGGACTTGAGGAACTGTGCGGGTTTACCGTCAGGCCCCGTGTAGTCGATCTGGAACTGGATGTGTTTCAGACCGGGCGCTGATGGCTCGATGGTGACGATGCCGGCGCCGCCGGGCAGACCCGGACTACTCTCGATCCGTTCCTTGAAGTCGAAAATGGCTTTTTCAAGTTCAGAATACGGCATACTGCCTTGGAACGTCTCGGTGCTATAGACGCCCACCTCCAGCTCGGACCAGGGGATCTCCCGGATGGGGCCCACCCCTTCCTCCGGCATCATCTCCTGCACTACTTCCTCCGCCGGCGGCGATTGTACGGCGTAAAGCGGCAGGCCCATGAAGGAGAGGACGAAGATGGCGGCGCCCAACACGAAGCCACCGATCAGCGCCTTGCGACGGTCTTTGCTGCGCCGGCTGGGGTTGCGGTCGAGGTAGGGGAAAAGTGTGATGAGGCCCACCAGGATGGTGGGAATTACCAGACCCCAGAAGACCTTGTCACCGATCTTCAGCAACCCCTGCAGCCAGTAGAAGTACCAGGGCGCCGTGGTGTGCAGCGGCGTTTTCAGCGGGTTGGCAGGATGCTCCAGGCTGGCGCTGTAGAAGAAGGCCGACACGGCGATGAGGATGAAGGTCGTGATGGCGACCAGGGCAATCTCATCGATGGCGATGTCCATCAGGTAGTAGCGGCGTCGCTCGGCCGGGATACGGTTGGCCGTGTCCTGGCCGACTTCTTCTTCCTTGGCAGGGAGCGAGATGCCAAAGTGCACGACCTTGTAGTAGTGGATGAAGAAGACGAAGATCACCACCAGCGGCAGGAAGAAGATGTGCAGCAGGTAGAAGCGCAGCAGACCGCTGGCGCCGATGTCGGGTGCGCCGCGCAACAGCATGTTGACGGTGGGTCCGACCCAGTTTGGCTCGCCAAACAGCGCTTCGCCAACGGGCCGCATGAAAAATGGCGTCGGCGAGGCCTCGGCCATGCTGGTGCCGATGGTGACGGCCCAGAACGCCAATTGGTCCCAGGGCAACAGGTAGCCGGAAAAGCTCAAGATAAGCGTCCCACCCAGCAGGACCACACCGGTCAGCCACGTGAACTGTCGCGGCTTCTTGTAGGACCCGGTCAGAAAGGTCCGGAACATATGGAGGACGACGACGATGACCATCGCCTCGGCCGCCAGACGGTGCACATCGCGCATCAATTGGCCAAAAGGCACGTCCGCCAACAGCCGCACCATGTCCGAATAGGCGCGTTCGGGCGTCGGTGCATACCAGATCATCAGGATGAGACCGGTGATGACCTCGACAAAGAAAAGGTAGGCGCTGAGCAGACCGAGCCGGAAGGTGTGACCGATTCTGGTCACCGCCTCGTGGTAGTAGGTCGGCTTGATGTGCAGCCAGAAGGACTCGGAATGGGGCTTGAGACGGGGATTGGGTCGATCGGGCGGGTCGCCGCGCAGCATCTTGCGGAAGTCACGCCAGGGGATGCCTGCGGTAATACGGCCGAAGATATCGTCTGCAAACCCGCCGACGGCGCCGCGCACGCCGCCCTTTTTTACACCAGGGGTCGCGCTCATGACTTAGACCTCCACCGCAATGCTGGGATCAGACGGCTCACCTGGAATCTTGCTGCCGGTGTCGATCTCGTAGATGTAGCCATCCTGGGCGGTCACGTAACGGTGATCAGCGGTCGTCTTGTCGACCTCAGCGCCGTTCTGGTCCAGGACAGTGACCACGAACTGGTCCAGATCCCGCGTGGCGGGACCGTGAATGTTCTGCCCCGACTGATTGAACTTCGAGCCGTGGCAAGGACACTCGAACCGGCTCGTCTGGTCCTTCCACTCGTAGAGGCAGCCCAAATGCGTGCACACCTTGTACAGCGCCGCTATCCCACCTGCTTCGGCATTGGTCCACCAGAACTTGCCGGCCAGGTTCTCCGCGGGCTTGGCGCCCTGCGCAGGAACGGTTGTGAGGATGAAGGTGCCGCCGAACTCACCGGCCTTGAAGCGTGGATAAGCGAGCCACAGAGTGCCCAGACCACCCTGCACGGCGATAAGCGCCAATGCCCCGCCCCAGGCGTAGATCAGGAATTCGCGGCGGTTGATGGCCAAACCCTGCGCCTTGGTTGGCGCCGCCTGAGGCAGCGTTTCGATGGTCGAGCGCGGCGAGATGTCCACCGCCCGATTCATCAGGGCTGCTTCTCGCTCCTTGCGGCTCTGCGTCAACGTCTGACCGTCTTTGAGGGTTTGGAAGCGCTGCGCCGACGCGCTCAAGGCTTGTTCGCCACCCGCTGCCTCCGCCGCCGTATGGCCCGTCTGTTCGGCTGCCTTGGCGCGTTCAGCAGCCCGGGCCTTGGCCGCAGCGATGCGTTCCTCTTTGGTCATGTCCGCAGTCGGCTTGTCGGTAGTCTCAGCCATAGATGACCTGCACCCTGATGAATAGGAAGGTAAGTAAGTCGATGAATGAACACCTGTTCCCCGCCACATTCAACCGCGGGGAGTCTGGATTATAGCACGGTGACAAAATGGCAGTCAAAAGTGACAGAAGTAACGAGTCTCAACCTTCCGAAACAAAGGCCCTCCCGTGACAAGAGAACGGGCCGGGAGAAACTCTCCCGGCCCGCAAGCACGATCGATCAAGAAAACACACCAGAGGCTAGGGTGCAGGCGCCTCGGTCGAGGTCTCGACAAAAGGCGCCAGCTTGTGACAATCCGTGCAAGTCTCCAGCGGGAAATCCTTGTGCCAATCAGGATAGGGCTTGAGACCGCCGGGCCCATGGCAGTTACGGCACTGTCCGATCCGATCCGCAGAGAGGGGATGGGGAACGTAAGGCACGACGCCGCCTTCTGGCTTGTCAGGCGCTGGCGCCTGCTCCTGCTTCGGGGGCTCTGGCAGAATCGCCCTCAACCCTGGCGCATCCAGGCCGGCGTACTTCCACTTCACACCATGACAGGCGCCATTGGAACAGAAGGAGGTGTTGTCACTGCCACCGGCGTTGTACGTGCTGTGACAGCCGGAGCAAGTCTTGTCGAACTCATTGCGGTGCCGCGCCAGCCAGTTGCTGTCCTTGTGCGACTCCGGCTCGTTGGATGGCTCCAGGGCAATGGTTGGGGTTGCCAGCCCAGGGCCACCCTCTCGGGGGATGCTGTGGCAGATGTTGCACTCCAGGCGAATGGTCTCGCCTTGGGTGCTCGTGTGTTTGCCGTCATGACAGCGGAAGCAGCCCGGGAAATCCTTGTGACCGATGTTATCGGGATGCACGCTCCAACCCACCCCCATATCGGGAAAATACAGGGTGTAGAACACGTTCTGCAGTTCCGCCACCGCCTGTTTCACCGATGCCTGCTTCTGGGCATAGACGTCGGGATAGTTCTCCTTGTACCAGTCTTCGACGCGGGCGATGCTGGCCAGCGCTTCCTCGCGGCTGCCGGTGTGACCGATAATGGCCTGGACGCCCATCGTCTTGATGAAGGGCAGCGTGTCGTCGATGAGACGCCGGCTCATGGCATCATCGATGGCCTCATCCGGCGAGGGGAAGGAGTGCGATACGCGGTTGTGGCAGTCGATGCAGTCCATGCGCCTGATCTCATCGCTGCGGGCTGCAACCTGTTCCGGCGTGATATTGCTCTCTAGGTCGTAATACTCGGTGACCGTGCCATCATCATTCACCACCCTGATGTAGGGGATGTCCTGCTTCAAGGGGTCATTCGCCAGGTAGTCGACCTCGTTGACGATATGCCAGTGAATGCCCTTGCCCAGGCCCTCGCGCTTGGCGCCGCCGCCCGTTTTCAGATTGAGGTACGTATACCTGGGCGTATTGTCCTGGTCGTTGAGAAATCGGGCGTTCTTGACGAAGCTGTCCGAAGCCGACTTCTCCGGGCTATGGCACTTCTCACAGGTATCGCGAGCGGGGCGGAGACTCCTGATGTAGATGGGTATTTCGTAGTCCTGCGTGAGGGCATAGTACACGTGCCTGACTTCCTTCGCCTTGCGCGGGATGGCCTCAAGTACGGACTCCTGACCGAGATGGCAATCAACGCATGCCACACGCGCATGGGGCGAACGCTCGTAGGCGGCGAACTCCGGCGGCATCGTATGACACGTGGTGCCACAGAACTCGGTGCTGTTCGTGTACTCCCATACTGTCACGCCTACGACGAACACGACAATGCCGATGACGGCGAAAGAAAACGCCAGGCCCAGAGAAAGCTTCCAGTGTTTCTTCACCCAATTGAGGCCTCTGCGAATCATGGTGTGTCTTCTCCTCTAGTTCTCCGGAGCGCCACCCTGGATCCAGGCGCGCACCTGGGCGAGTTCTTGCTCTGTCAGGCGGGTGGGATGCGCAGCCAAGGGCATGCTTTGCACCAGGATCAGCCGGCTGGCCCCGGCATCATTGGGAACGATGACAGGACCTTCGGCGCCGCCCTTCATCAGGGAGGCATAGGAGGTCAGGTCGAGCTTCGCCGTGGCATTGTGGCAGGCCACGCAGCGCTTCTGGAAAACCGGGCGAATATCGGTGGAGAAGCTGGGTACAGCACCTACCGGCTCAGCAGAGGAGACCGGCGTGCGGGTGGCGACGGGGTGACAGCCCAGACAACTCTCATTGCCCAACCTGAGTTCGGCGTGCACCTGCGTGAAGGGCTTGATCGCACCCAAACCGTGGCAGGACAGGCAGTTCTCACGACCCGTGATCTCGGGAGGCACGGCCATGTCCGTGCCGCGCCCCAAGACCGCCAGGCGTTCGGCGTCCGTGGCAGCCTGGGGTGTCGGCGTCGCCGGTGTGAACACTTCCCTGCGATCGGGCGCAGGCGGCACGGTGGCGATGGCCGTCTGCTCGTAGGTCAGGAAGAAGTACGTGGTCAAAATGATGGCGACGAAGATCAGACCGGCTACCGGGAGGAACAGGCGCCGGCGGCGCCGTACGGCATCACTCGGGGGCAGCGGGCGTTGCAGCCCACTCTCGATGCGCTCGAGCTCCAGGGCATGTTCGTGCTCCATATGCTCGCGGGTGAGCGACCCCGTGAACATGCTCTTGTTGAAGGTGCGGATGTGCACGCCCCACAGATGCCAGACAATAATGGCCAGAAACGCCAGGAGGGCCTCGCCGCCGTGTGCGGCCTTGGCGGCAGGGATCGCACTCCCCGCCAGAAGCTTCGTCGTCAAGATGGGATTCCACAGGATGAACCCCGTGGCGATCATGACCAGGGTGCCCCAAATGACCGCCCAGTATTCCAGCTTCTCTTCGAAGTTATAGCGGTCGTACCTGGGAGCCTGGCGGCCAAGGCCCATATTGTGGCGCACTGTCACCAGAAAGTCCACGAAGTCCTTGGGACCGGGAATCATCGACGGCGCCCGCCGCAGCACCAGGAGCTTGTAGGTGACGGCAAAAAGGTGATACACGGTTTCAAAGATCAGAACTGAGGCCGCAATCCTATGAATGATGCGGACGAACTCGATGCCGCCCATCACGCTGATCATGAACTCGGCCCAGCCCGCCGGCAGGAACTTCTGCGGAATGCCGGTGATTACGAGCACGGTAAAGGAGGTGAACAACAAAAAGTGCTCGACGCGATCGCTCAGGGTGAAGCGCAGGTACTTGCTTTGACGGCTGGCGGTGGGGCGAGCGGGAGGCGCCTCACTTGGGGGCGCCTCCACCGCTGGCACGTCCCCAGGGGGTGGTGCGTTAGGAGGCGTCTCACTCATGTCCTGATTCCTTGCCCCCAACCCTTCGCACGCGAATGCAGATGCGGTGTAAGGCATCAAGCGAGACGAACGCGATCATGAAGCCGATCGTACCGGGAATGAAGATGGAATAGAACAAATTGACGTAATAAACCAACGGCTCGTGCTTTGGGTCGGGAATGAAGTGACTGGTCCAGGAAGCGGGGAAGTTGGCGTCGGCGTCGGGATGGCACTTCTGGCACGTCACCAGCAAGTTTTCCTTGACGACACTGGCTTCAGGATCGTTGACGGCCTTGATGTTGTGGATGCCATGGCAGTCAAAACAGACGGCCTTGTTGCTCGCCTGGTCAGGCGACTGCCGCTCGAAAATGGTCACCGTGGTGCCATGAAAGTCGGCCACATAGGTGTTGAACACTTCTGTGGAAATACCGTACTTACTCATGATGGCAGCGTCACGATGGCATTTTCCGCAGACCTCGGGCGACTTCAGGCGGAATTGCGCCGTGGTTGGGTCGGCGATGGAGTGCACCCCGTGGCAGTCGATGCATATCGGCACATCGGGGTTGCCATCCGCCAACAGGGCGGCGCCGTGGACACTCTCCTTGTACTTCTCGTAAATAGCAGAGTGGCACTTGCTGCACGTTAACGAGATCTTCTCCCGCGGCAGGTGGGGTGTGGTGACATCGTGTGAGCCGTGGCAGTCCGTGCAGATGGCGGCGTCGCGATTGCCACCCGCCAGGGCTTTGGTGTGCATGGAGTCCAGCGTGTCCTGATACTGCTCGACGTGACACTGCTTGCAGGTCTCGTAACGATGAATCTGGTAGTCGCGGCGGTTCAGGGCCGTGAAGGCCGCATGGGGAAACCCCGTGATATCGGTGTGGCAGCCCGTGCAGGGAATTTCCTTCTTCCCGTGCACTGACTGGCGATAGGTAACCCTGTCCACATACAGCGAGATGGCCTCCCCGCTGGGCGTCATGTGCTCGCGACCCTCGATGCCGTGGCAGGCGAGACACTCGGCGTTGGGGTCCGCGCCCTGGGCTTGAACCCCAAGTGCTACGGCGAGGAGGGTGATGGTTGCGAAAAGGAAGGCGAGGACGAGTTTCCGGGGCATGGCTGGCTAAAGCCTGGCAGCTCTGGGCTAGGGTCGATAGTAGCGGATACCGGGGCTGGCGTGACAGTTGGTGCAGCGCGCCTTGTAGTCGCTCTTGGTGGATTCGCCGTAGGCGCCGAGACTGTCCTGGCCGTAGGTGATGCCCATGTCGGCATAAGTCATCGCCGGATAGACCGTCCCGCCGGCGACGGACTTGACGCCATGCGGGTCGTGACAGGTCGCGCAGGACGGCTTGGAATCAGGGCTGCCGTTGCCATCACTGTCCCAGTTCACCTGGTTCATGTCCAGATGGTCCCAGTGGATATTCGCCGGCACATTGCCAAAGTTGAAGCCGTCGGGAAGTTCGTTGCGGAAGCGCGTCACCATGGGGTCAACCGGCAGAGGATAGCCGGCTGGCGGCGGATTGCTATGGGTGAAGAGGGCGTTGCTGTAGCCCGGAGCCAGGCCAACCAGGTTGGGTTCGCTATGGCAGGTCAGGCACAGCGCGTAGTTGTCCTTCTGGTAAGACTCGCCGGCCGTGATCGGGATATTGAGGGTGCCGGCCGCCATCCATCGGGTCGGACCCCAATTGTGGGCGGCAGCACTGTAGCTGTTCGGATTGCCGTCGAAGTGATTGCTGTTGGCATCCTTGATGTGGCAAACCGTACAGGTGAAACCAATCCGCCCATGACCGGTCACGTTGAATCCGTAGCTGCTGCCGTTTCCGGCCACGTTCGGCGCCGCCACACCCTTGATGACGCTGGGCTGCTCATCATGGCAGCCCTCGCAACTGATCGCGTCGCTGCCGGCCCACTTGCTGCGGGCTTCCGCCACACCGTCGATACCGCCAGGGCTGTGACACTCGCTGCACGTGCTCGTCTGGGAGAGCGTCTTGCCGTCGGTGAACTCGACTTTGCCGTCGAGGTGCGTACCGGCGCCGTAGGAGCTATGGCAGCTATCGCATGAGAGCCCGGGGCCTTGATTGGAGCTGTCGAAGTGGCGGGCGTGGGCGCCGCTGGTCAGCGTTTGCGGGGTGATGCCGTGGCAGCTACCGCAACGCCCGCTGGCGGGATCGCCCCATTTGGGAGACGAGTAGGTGGGCGCGCCCGGCTGCTCGCGGCTGGCGGCGCCGTCCGAGTGGCAAAGGCTGTTGGCGCAGGTGCGGTCGGTGGCGTTGAACGTGGCGCCGTCCGGCTTTCCCCACAGATCGGTGACATCGATCTTCACGTTCTTGGCGAAGTTGGCATGGAACGTCGTGCTGGTGACGGCGTTGTTGTCATTGTTCTTGGCGACGTCCGCATGGCACTCGAAGCAGCCGATAGAAGCCTGACCGCGATCGCTGTACATCGCGGAAAGGTGTGTCGCATGACTGCCGGTGTCGAGGTTGCTCTGACCGCCGTGGCAGCCGCTGCAGCTCAGGGTCTTGTTCTCCCCCCACACGGGCTTCTGGTAGACCATGGCGCCGCCGACCGGATCGCCGTTGCTGTGGCAACCCACGTTCGCGCAGGTGCGACTGAGACGATCGTAGCTGCCCGCCGCCACCGGACCGCTGAAGAAAACGTCCTGGAAGCTGGCCGGCTGGGTGACATGCCCGGTGTAGGCAGGGTTCAGGCGGTTGTGGCAGGTGCTGCAAGGCTGGCCGTACTGGTCCTGGCTGGCGCCGGCATGCTTCTGGTGCGGCGTCAAGCTCTCGTCGAGGGCGTAGTCGGACCGGCCGGCGGGGGGCGGCGGTGAGCCGTGGCAGGCGTTGCACGACGGCATGAAGGCGTCGGCCGAGCTGATGTCGTTGTTGGCGTCGTGCAGATGACAGGTGGTGCAGTCGGCGCCGCGCAGGTCCAGGTCGCCGGCGGGACGATGGTCGCCGCCGGGATGGACGCTGGTCTTACCGATATGGCAAGTCGCACAAATATCGTTGCGATCGTCCTTGTTCGGGTCGTCGAAGCTGTTGGCGCCGGTGCGAGACGTAAACGTGATGCTGTTGGCGTTGACCTGGATGAGGATGATGGCCAGGTTGGTGGTGCCGTGGCCCGCATGGCAGTCGTTGCACATCTCCTGGAAAGGTCCTTCCTCGGCGCCATGGAAACCCTTGTTGCTGTGGGTGCTGGTAAGCGCCAGGTCACGCAGGTTGCTGCCGTCGGCAAACGGATTGAAAGCATCGCCGCCGGGGGCAAAAGCCTTCGTGCTGCCGTTGAGATCATGGCAGCCCTGGCAGATCGGCGTCAGGTCGGCATCCTTCGCCTGGATGAAACGAACGTTGTCGCCGCCATCGGGCCGTCGCAGATCGACGTAGCCGTCGCCATGGGTGCGCTGGTCATGGCAGACAATACACTGTGTATCCTTCAGATCGCCCTTGATGTGGTGGCTGAGACCGGTGAAATCAGGCCCAACTGCCGGGCGTCCGCCGGGCGGCACGTTATCGCCGTTATCCTGCGGGGTGTTGTGGCAATCCATGCAGCCGCCCTGGGGCATGAAGGCGTCCGCCGTCTTGGGGTCGCCGTCGGTCTCGTGCTTGTGGCACTTGGTGCAGTCCTGGCCCTCGTAGTGCGGGGTCTGGGTGCGGTTGCTGGGAACGCGATTATGGCTCGTGGTGGTATGGCAGGTAGCGCAGAGGTCGCGCGCGTTATCGTCGTTGGCGCTGTCGAAGCTGTAGTCTCCCGTACGGGACAGGAAGTAAACCCGGTTGCCGTTGACCGCGGAGCGAACGGCCTGGAGGTTCGAGCTGCCGTGCGGGTTGTGGCATGTGTCGCACTGCTCGACAAAGGGCTTCTGCGTAGCCAGGCCGAACCCGGCGTTGCCATGGGCGCTGACATCCTTGCCGGCGCGGCTGGCGTCGCTATGACAGCGGGCGCATAGCGCATTGGCCTCGGTCCACAGCCGGGGATTGGGTGTGCTGAGGCGGAGGTGCGGTGCATCCGGGTTGTGGCAGGCGCGACAGTCAAGGTCGCGACCCTGGTCGGCCCCCACACCATGCCCGTTCTTGGTCCAGTAGGCGTCCACGCCGGGGGCGGTCTTGTCATTCACGATGCTCGGCTGGACCGAATTGTGACAGCCGATGCAGTCGATGGGACCGTCGGACTCCCACATAACCTTGGCCTGAGCGATGCCCGGCGGGCTGCCGTGGCACTCGTTGCAGACGCCCGTATTGCCCAGGTTGGCCCTGCGTTTGTCGTCCTTGAAGTTAACGTAGCCATTGCGGTGCCCGCCGTCATACAAGCTCTTTACCGACGGATGGCAGTCGTTGCAGCCGATGCGGATGTCACGCTGCAAATGGCGGGCATGGGCGCCGCTGTCGGGCGGGTTGCCGTGACAGACGCTGCAATTGTTGGCGTCAGGGCTGAACCCGGCGCTGTGGGGATGGCACTTGGTACACTGCTGCTGTTCGTAGTGCGTACGCGTGGCCTGCCTGGCCGTCTGAAACTGCGTGGTCGTGTGGCAAACGCGGCAAATCGAATCCGCCGTGGCGTCGAAATTCTTGCCGTTGAAGCTCACCTGTTTGCCCTTGATGCTGGTGTGGATGAAATCCGTATTGCTGGTGGCCTTGCCGTGTGGATCGTGGCAATCGGCGCACGCCTGCTGCAGGTGGGTGCGCACGGTGGGATGGCAGCCAGAGCACGCCGTCTCCGGATTCGTCACCGTCTTGTGCGGCTGATGGCAGGTCATGCATCTGTTGGTCTTCGTGCTGTAGCTGCCGTGGGGATTAAAGGGCGCGCCGGGTTGGGCGTCGGTTTTGCGCGCATCACCGCCGCCCAAAAGCAAAAGCAGAGCAACGACCGAAATGAGGAAGAAGGCGAGCCGTTTCATGGGCATGTGTAACGTGGCGTGCTACTACTGCCTCTGGGCGACGGGCGGTTGATCGAACTGATGACAGCTCAGGCAAAGAGCATCACCGCTGGCCCTCAGGTCGGCGGGGTGCGAGCTGCCGTGCGGGCTGTGGCAACTGATGCAGCTCAACTCACCGCCACGCAGGAGATCCTTGCCGCCGCTGACGGGGTGGAATCCGTGTGGGAGATCTTTGTGGCAAGACTCGCAGACCGCATTGGCCCGCGCCACCAGCAGGTTGTCAACGCTGCCGTTGTGAGCCACGTGACAGGCTGCGCACTGGGCCTTGACGCGGGTGGCGTGCTTGCTGGCCCCAAAGCTGGCGATCTGTTCCTTGTGGCAAGTTCCGCACAGTTGGGTGGGCGCCTTGGCGAGCAGACTGACCTGCACACTGGCGTGCGGCAGATGGCAAGACTCACATTTGCCTGTCTGGTAGGGCGGATGCTTGACCGGCCCCGTATCGAGCTTGTGACAGTCGGTGCACTGGGTGCTGACGGCCGCCAGTTGGGCCGGTTGGTCGCCGTGGAACTGCGGATGGCAGTTCTTGCACTCGCCTTCCTTCACCGGCATGTGCTGGCTGGCGCCGGCAATCACGTCTTTATGGCAGGTAGAGCAAGCGATGGCAACGTTGCGACCGGTCAGCTTGGGTTCGTGCGGGCTATGGCAGGAACTGCAAGCCGGTAGCTTGTCCGCCTGGTGTGCGGCAAAAGTGCGCTTGGCGTCGAACTGGTCGGCGTGGCAAGTGCGACAGATCTCATCTTCGGCCTTGACCAGATGTTGGGGCTCGTTGCTGCCGTGGCCGTCATGACAGAGCAGGCATTCGCCTTTTGCCACGCTCGGATGGGTCTGATTGACCTGCTCGCCATGGTCCTCGTGGCACTTGTTGCAGGCCTTGGACTGGGTGGCCGCCTGTATGGGATAATCAGGATTCCTATGGAAGCTGGGATGGCAGTCGGCGCAGCGACCCTCCATGTAGGGCTGGTGTGGATGCTTGAGGCTGGCTGGGTCAGGTAACTTGCTGTGACAGGTCACACACAGTTCGCGGGTGATCTTCGGCAGCTCTTTCGCAGCGTTGTGGGGATCGTGACACTTGCTGCACTGGATTTCCTCAACGTTGGCATGGGCGGCGGCGCTGATGTTGGGGTCGATCTGATCCTTGTGGCAGGTGCCGCACACTTCCCGCTGCGGGCGGCGCAGCATTGCCAACTGATCGGAGCCATGCGCCAGATGACACAGGTTGCACTCGCCCTTGGCCACGCTGGGATGCGTTTGATCGACGATCTGGCCATGGTCTTGATGGCAGCCGTTGCACAGCTCTGTGGGCGCTTTGACCAACAGGTTGGGAGAAGGTCCGGCATGGGGAAGATGACACGCGAGGCAGTTGCCCTCGGCAAAGGGCTTGTGCGGGTACTTCACAGGCGTGTTGGGATCCGGCACCTGCTGCCAGTGGCACTGGCGGCATACCTGATCCACATCGCCCCACAGTTTGGTCGGGTCCGGACCTTGGAGGTCATGGCATGCCCCACAGGCGCCATCTCCAAACGGTTTGTGCATGTAGTCCAGGCTGGTCACCGGCGCCGGTCCTAAGCCCCGTTCGGCGGCGCTGGGGGGCGGCGTTGGCGCCACAAAGGGAGTAGGTGTCGGCGTCGGTTCTGGCGTGGGCGCGCCCCTTCGACAACTGCTCAGAAGGAGCACAGAGAGAAGGACGAATACGGCTACGACGACAACCTGGCGCCTGCGGGCTGAAGGTGACAACATGAACGATGCATGGGCGGATGATAGGATAAAGCGGATTATGCACCCGCGGGCGGTCTCGTGTCTATGATCTATGTCAGTTAGTGAAACCGCAAATGAGAGAAAGCATCCTGAATGAGAGTATCATGAACTGATTGCCATCGGCAAGGGGCGCTGTCGATCCGCAGAAACGAAACCGCCCCCGGTTGCACCGGGGGCGGTTTTGATCGAAGGCGGAATCTGACGACTTGACCTACTTCAGCAGCGTGGGCAGGTACAGGAAACGATACCCGTTCACCTTGCCCAGACCTGTGTCCAGGATGCTTTGAGCATAGGGATAGTTGTGGAACCCTTTGCTCCCATCCGTGGTCACGAAGCTGGAGGCGGTCACACCGTACTTGTAGTCGGCATTATTCGCAAGGCCGGCGGCCTTCATCTTCGCCAACCAGCCATCCATCTCGCCCAGTTTGGCGACTGTGCCAGTCTGACGCTGGTCGATGATCCCTTGCGCCACACTTGCGGGGAAGCTGTGGCAGGCGCTGCACGACGTTGGCTCGCCCGCCACGGCATGACCCGGAAAGGCCGGGATCAGAAGGTGCGAAGCTATGTCGCCGCTCTTCGCCATGCCACCATCCCAAGTCGTGATCACGGCGCTCTTGGCCGTCTTGGGGAGGTGGCAGCTCGAACAGATCGGACCGCCGCCAGCGTCACTGGACAGGAAGTGGGTGCTGGGATCCGTCTCCACCCCAGGCATGCCCCGGCCTTCGTACATCTCCTGCATGGGCTGGTGTACGGCTTCGCCCGGCGTGATCGGCCGCGTGCCGCCATTTGTGCCGTTGTGGCACTGCACGCACAACGCGTACTGGGACTTGATCAACTGTGAAGTGCCAGGAGCGCCGGGGGCGTGGGTGGTGTGGCAGGTGACGCATTCGATGCTGAACTCGGCCGTGGCAACCGTCACATGCTCTGGGTCGCGACGGTAGTCCTCAGAATGGCACCGCAGGCAGAAGTTGGCGGCTTGACCACTGTCCTTCAGAGTCTTGAGCGCGTCACTGTGGGCGCTGCGGTCCCATTCCAGGTACTGCTGCCGGTGCTCCTTGGCATGTCCCGGATCGGTGGGGTCGGCAGGGTTGTCGTACCACCACGCAGAGGTGGCGGTGGTGGGGCTGTACACATCAGAGACGTGGACGTTGCCGCCGGGCATGTAGCCCTCCGGCCAGTCGAACTTGCCGTCCTTGGTCTTGCCGCGCAGGTGGCATGATCCACAGACTTCGGAGTCGACCGAGGCGTAGATCATGGGGTCGGCGGCCTTGTCAGGCGCCAGGACGTGCGCCTGGCCGGGACCGTGACAGGATTCGCAGTTGATGCCCGGTTCCTTCCACTCCTTGAGTTGGACATCGTAGCCCGTGGTGTGGCAGCCGGCGCAGGCATCGCGGTAATCCTTGGCGGGAGCGTTGTACGGCGCCCACTGTGCGGTGGCTACGTTCCACTGGAAGGGCAGGATCTTCCAGAGTCCTTCAGGGGTGATGTCGATGTAGCGCTGCTTCCACTTGGGATGCGCGCCGATGACCCAGTCGACGTCGTCAAGGGTATAGGTCACGTTGTTCATCGTCACCGGGAACTGGCCGACGATGTTCGCTTCGGCCTTGGGGCGCACCTTCCAGGGATGCAGGGTCTGCTGCATGGTGGCGTAGGTAGCGCCGTGGCAGGCCGCGCAGGTAGTCGAGCCGACGTAGGGCTTGTCATACACCTTGCCGCCCAACCCGTCGATGCCGGATTTCAACACCGCCTTGGCGTAGAAGTAGTTGTGGAGGCCGAAGCTGCCCTCGGCGTTGACAAACTCCCACGCCGTGAAACCGCGCTTGCAGCCATCAGAAGCACTGGCAGGAGGCGCCACGCCGGTTTCGAAGTCGCCACAACCGTTAGCGATGCCAAGCTGGCGCAGGTCCTCCATCTGCCCCTTGATCTCGGTTTGGCGGCTGTCGATCAAAGTCTGGAGGTTCTGTTTGCTGCTGTCTTTGTGGCAGCCGGTGCAGGAATCCGGCCCACCCGCCGCTAATTTGCCGGGCTCCTCGCCGGCGGAAAGATGGGCGGGCTTGTGAGCGTTAATGGCCGACCTTGGCATTTTTTGCGCGTGTCCAGCGTTTGCCTGCGCGCCGCCGACCTTCCGGAA
>CAZHTZ010000032.1:0-3984 GCA_964535455.1 uncultured Caldilineales bacterium | reverse complement strand
CGGCCGCTACTTTTCCGGGCTCTGCCACTGCGAAGAGATGACTGGCTACGTCGCCTTTATTGGCCGACTTGGCCGTCTTTGGCATGTGGCAACTGTTGCAGCTAGCGCCGGCATCTGTCTGGAAATGCCGCGATGGCATGTCGGCGACGCCGGGGAAGCCCTTGCCTTCGAACATCTCCTGCATGGGTTCATGCACGGGGTCGCCGATGACGATCGGTCGGGCACCGCCGCCTGTGCCATTGTGGCATTCGGTGCAGAGTGCATAGGGCTCCTTGACCAACTGCGAGCTGAACTGACCCGGCTCGTGTGAAATGTGACACGTCTGGCATTCCACACTGAACTGCGCCGTCTGCACGGTCACCCCGGTGGGATTTCTGCGGTAGTCCTCGGAATGGCAGCCCAGACAGAGGTCGGCGGCCTGCCCGCTGTCCTTCAATGTCTTGAGCGCCGTCGCATGGCCAGATCGCGACCACTCGATGTACTGCTGCCGGTGCTCCTTGGCATGGTACGGGTCGTTAGCGTCCGCCGGATTGTCGTACCACCAGGCGGTGGTGGCGGCGGTGTAGCTGTACACGTCGGTGACGTGGACGTTGCCGCCCGGCACGTAGCCTTCGGGCCAGTCCCAGAGGCCGTCCTTCGACTTGCCGCGCACGTGGCACGCACCGCAGATCTCGGAATCAGGCTGGGAATAGATGCCACGCTGTCCCGGTGGATTGCCAATGTTGGCAAGATGGTTTTGTCCGGGGCCGTGGCACGCCTCGCAGGAGACGCCGGGTTCCACCCACGTCTTGTCAGTGACATTGTACCCGGTGGAGTGGCAGCCCGCGCAGGCGTCGCGATAGTCCTTGGCGGGAGCATTGTAGGGGTCCCACTTGGCCAAGGCTATGTTCCACTGAATGGGCAGGATCTTCCACAGGCCCTCAGGCGTGATGTCGATATAGCGTTGCTTCCACTTTGGCCCTTGCGCGATCTGGGCGCTATCGTCCCCTTGGCCCACAACCGGTTTGGGACCGGCGCCAATCACCCAGTCCACGTCATCCAGCGTATAGGTCACGCTGTTCATCGTGACGGGGAATTGCCCGACGATATTCGCCTCTGCCTTGGGCCTCACCTTCCACGGATGCAGCGTTCGCTGCAGCGAAGTGTGTACGGTGGGATGGCAATTCTGACAGACGGCGGAGCCCAGGTAACCCGGCTTGCCCGCACCGGGCGCTCCGGGCTCGGCCCACGTCACCGTGGTGAGAATCAAAACCAGGGCGAGGCTAAGGAGAACTGCTAAGAGCAAGCTGCGTCGATGCATGTGTTTCCTCCTCGAAAGCTAGCTGTAGTTGGCCCTCTCCTTGCCTTCTACAGCCTCTAACTAACGGTGGATGGTAGCCTATGTACGAATTCCGGTCTGGCAATCACCTCCTCGACCTTGGGGATAGTCTGCTGGACTGCTTGCGCACGATTCAACGGGTGCTGAGCGCGAGACAGAACAGCTTCCTCCGATTGGAACCACCCCATGATACACCAATGTGAGAGAGACACCAAAAATGCAGGAGTAAAATGAGTACAAGATGAAAATGCACCTGTCAAAGTCCATCATGCGCTTCCGCCCCACCCAATCAACAGCGCAACCCCGGCGTGTTCGCAAAATGACGCGCCGCGGATGACAAAGATCATACCCAGACCGGAAACGGCTGGCTATGCTAAACGAAAGTCGTTTCGTTTTCGAGGCGACTGCAAATAGTGTGTGGTCCAGATTGCCCGGCTCTGTCGTCAAAGAGGTAATTTGAGCGGGCGACTGACAAAACGGGAATGCTGGTCCGAGTGAGGGACGACCAGTCGCAGGCAGCAAAACCAGGCGCCAAACAATCGGCAACAATTCCATAACCACCCACTCAGAGTTCCCTACCCTCTCTCATCCCGCAGCATTACGGAGAAGCATGATGGTAGAAGGAGATCATGGTCCGGATGGCGATTCCGGCGCCCCGGGCCCTGAAGTCAGCCGCCGGCGCTTTATCGGCTATTTGCTCGGCTTTTCGGTCGTCGCCACAGCGGCGGGTGTGCTCACGCCCATCGCCGGCTACCTGTGGCCCCCCAGCCGGGCCTCGACCGGAGCCGGAGGGCGCGTTCAGGTGGGTACGATGCAGGACTTTCCCGCCGGCCAGGGCAAGGTGGTGCCGGTCAATGACAAACCGGTCATGGTGGTCAACACCGCACAGGGCGGGCTCAAGGGGTTTTCTGCCATTTGTACACATCTGGGCTGTGTCGTGGAGTGGGACCAGCGCCGCCAAATCATTCTCTGCCCCTGCCACGATGGCCGCTTCAACCCCGTCAACGGTTCCGTTATCTCGGGCCCACCCCCCACTCCTTTGCCCGCAGTCCCGCTGGCCGTCGAAGGCGACGCCGTCTACGTGGGCGAAGCCCCGGTCTGAACAGCTGCGCCTGAAACCACCTGGGAGGAGATGAGCGATGGAAGCGAGAAAACCGATGCCGAGACGTGTCTGGCAGTGGTTAGATGGGCGATATGATCTGACAACGTTGCTGCACGCCCTGCTGCACGTAGAGATTCCGTTCAACGCCCGCACCTACTACTTTGGCGGCATCACCCTCTTTTTCTTCGGCGTCCAGGCCATCACGGGCACGCTGCTGGCGGTCTACTACCAACCCACACCCGACACGGCCTACGACAGCATTCTTTTCATCATGAACCAGGTGCACTTTGGCTGGCTCATTCGCAGCATCCATGCCTGGAGCGCCAACTTCATGATCCTTTTCTGTGTGCTCCATTTGCTGCGAGTCTTCTTTCAGGGCGCCTACAAGAAGCCGCGTGAGGTGACCTGGATAATGGGCATCCTCTTGCTGGGAATCACGCTGGCGTTTGGGTTCACCGGTTACCTGCTCCCGTGGGATCAGCGAGCCTACTGGGCGACCGTGGTCGGCAGCGAGATCGCCGGCGCTGTGCCGGGTGTTGGACAGCAAATGCTCGTTTTCCTGCGCGGCGGAACCGAGATCACCGCCCGCACTCTGAGTCGTTTCTTTGGGATGCATGTGCTCATGTTGCCGCTGACGCTGGCGGGCGTCCTCGTCGTCCATGTCACCATGGTCCACCAACAGGGCCTGGCCGATCCTGATCGGGATAAGGCCACCGGCAAAGAGGCGACGGCAGCCGGCAACGCCGAAGGTGAGCCTGGTCGCAAGCCGAAAAGAAAGCTCCTGCCCTTCTTCCCCAACTATGTGCTGGACGAGGTCATCGCCTGGTACGTGATGCTGGGACTTCTGATCATCCTGGTCTCGCTTGTCCCGACCGGGCTGGAGGCGCCGGCCAACCCGCTGCGAACGCCAGAGCACACCAAGCCGGAATGGTACTTTCTTTTCCTCTACCAAGGCCTCAAAGTGATGCCGCGCATCCTTGGCGTCACCATCCCCATCGCCGGCGGGCTGATCCTCTTGCTCTTACCCTTCCTTGATCGGAACCCAAATGCCAGCCCGCGGCGAAGGCCCATCGCCATCACTCTTGGGGTTCTGGTGACGATCGGCATCGTCATCTTCACCGTTTGGGGCTGGCGGAGCTAGCCTGCCAGGCAGGGACGTGAGCGATGAAAACTCCAACCGTTCGCCAGTTTGTGCAGGTGCTCGTCCTCTTCGTCCTCGTGCTGGCGGCTCTTGCCCTGGACCCCGCCATCGCCCGCGCCCAGGGCACACCGCCACCCCACATCCCCCACCCCATCGAGTTTCGTGAGAACTGCCTGCTCTGTCACAGCAGAAACATCGCTGGTGTGCCTCGTATTCCTGACGATCACGCCGGCCGCACCAACGAGCTCTGTCGTGACTGCCACACGCCTGCGGCGGCCGCCGGAGGTACGCAAACACCTCCTGGCGGCGCTCCTGCAGTTCCCCACACGCTGCAAGGTCGCGAGAACTGCGTGTCATGCCATCAGCCCGCGGGCGGCGGGGCCGCGCCAGGAGGGCCTCCGGTCATCCCACACACGTTGGTCG
>CAZHTZ010000031.1:10277-25767 GCA_964535455.1 uncultured Caldilineales bacterium | reverse complement strand
CCGGCGGCGACGGCCCGCGCCTGGTAAGCGAGCTGGCCCGGCAGTATGGCGCAGGCGCTTGAGACCACGGCCATCGTCATGAGCAGGCACGTCATCTACCGGCAGATCAACAAGGACTACGCCTTCTGGATCGAAAAGCGGCGGTTCGGCCAGCGCCAGGGCGGCAATGTCTGTGGGCTGCTGACCCACGTCCAGGACGACGCCATCCGCGCCAACATCCTGTTCGACTGCGGACTGGGCGCCCTACAAGGTCTGGCCGACCTGTGCGACGAAATCGGCGAGGCGGCGGTCTGGGACCACCCCCTGACGGTGTTCATCACCCACGGCCATATCGACCACCACGCCGAGTTGATGATCCTGGCAGAGATCTACTGCCAGCGCCGCGGCGGCGACTACATCCACAACATTCGCCCGCCCTTGACGGTGTACAGCACCGCCGAGACACAGGAACACCTGTACAACACGCACCGCTGGGGTTACACCGGCGGGCGCACGCTCATGCATTGTCTGCTGACGCCCGGCCAGACGATCCATATCGGCCCAATCGCCGTTCACCCTGTGGCCGTCGACCACTGTCCCGGCGCCGTCATCTTTGCCATTACCTTGGGACCGGGAAGCGTCCACAAGGTGCTCATCGCCTGGGACTTGCGCTCACCGCCGCTGGCGCCAGAGCAATTGGCTCAGATTCGCCATCCCGCCCTCGCTCTGATCGAGGGCGCCACCTGGACGCCGATGGCCACGCTCACCGGTCACGCCGGCATCCAGCTCCTGGCCCAGTCCGGCTTCCTTGACAGCCTGGAGATGGAGTTTGACCCGCACAACCAGCGCTACGGCGCCTACCTGGTGCACTACTCGGGTTGGGAAGACCCCGAAGGCGCGATGTCCGATGGCGATATGGAGCGGCGCTTCCACCGCACCTATCCTCATTTGGCGTCTGTCGTCCGCGTGGCCCAGCGCCTGCAAGCCTGGCGCTTTGACTTCTAGCCGCCGGTTGCCCCCAACGATGGGCGGCAGCTTCACAGGAACCACGCCATGAACTCTCGCGAACGCATTCGTGCCACCCTCCGCCATGAACCGGCCGACCGCGTGCCGATCGACGTCGGCGGCACCGGCGTTACCGGCATCAATCTGATCGCCTACGGCAACCTCAGGCGGTATCTGGGCATGACCGAGGGCCGGGCGCGGGTGTTCCATACGTGGCTCCAGACCGCCGAGCTGGAGGAGGCTGTACGCGAGCGGTTGCACGCCGACACGGTCACCTTGCCTCGCTACAAAATGTCACTGGGCATCCCCAACGTGGAGTGGCAGCCCTGGACCTTCGTAGACGGCACCGAGTTCCTGGTCCCCGTCGACTTCAACCCCGTCCGCAACAACCAAGGCGACTTCGAGTGGTTCGAGAATGGCCAGCTATTGGCCGAAGCGCCCGGCGAAGGCACCCACGGCTTCTCGCTCCGCTACCAGCCCCTGCGTGAAGTCGAGACTGATGCCGAAATCGATCACTGGTTCGACACTTACCAGGGCAACTTCCTGGGCCGCATTCGCGTCACCGACGAAGAGATGGAATGGTCACGCGCCTTTGCCAGGCGCCTGCGCGAAACGACCGACAAGGCCATCGTCGCCGACTACTTCGGCACCGTGCTGGAGAACGCCCAAGGCATCATCGGCTGGGACAAGATCTATATGCACATGATGTCCAAGCCGAAGGTAGCGACCTACTTCTTCGAGCGACTCACCGAAGAGCTGGTGACGGGCATCAAACGCTACCTGTCGGCGGTCGGCGAATACGTGGACGTGTTCATGTTTGCCGACGATATCGGACACCAGCGCGGGCCGATGATGAAGCTGGACAACTACCGGCAGTTCGTGCTGCCCGGCCACAAAGCTATCTTCCAGGCGGTGCACGAGAACAGCGACGCCGCCGTCTTCTACCACACCGACGGCAGCGTCATCCCCATGATGCCCGACCTGATCGACGCCGGGATGGATATCTTCAACTCGGTGCAGACCGACGCCGCCAACATGGACGGCCACGACCTCAAGAAGCGGTTCGGCAAGAACCTGGTCTTCTGGGGCGGCGGCGTGGACACGCACCGGATTCTGCCTTTCGGCACGCCAGAGGAAGTACGCGAAGACGTGCGCAGACGGCTGAAGATTTTCGGTATGGACGGGGGCTTCGTCTTTGCCACCATTCACAACATCCTGGGCGACGTGCTCCCGCAGAGCATCCTCGCCGCCTTCGATGCCGCCTATGAACTTGGCGCCTACCCGCTTCAGGCCGGTCCCGAAGACCCTGACGAACTCGGCGCCCAAATGACCACCACCGACTACTGGCGCAAGCCGCTGGAAGCGCTCAGGAGCGGAAAGTAGCGTTTACACGTTCTGCCCCTTGCCCTTTCAACTTGCAACCTGCAACCTGCAACCCGCTTCCCTGGAACAGACCCCAACCATGAAACGCATCGCTTTCCTCCTCAAAGTCAAAGAAGAAATGATCCCGGAATACGTCAAGCATCATGAGGCCGTGTGGCCGGAGATGCTGGATGCCCTGCGGCGCACCGGCTGGCACAACTACTCACTTTACATGCGCGAGGATGGCCTCCTGTTCGGCTATTTCGAGACGCCGGAGAGTTTTCAGGCGGCGCTGGACGGGATGTCGAGAGAAACCATCAACAAACAGTGGCAGGAATTCATGGCCCCCTACTTCGAAGGTATCGGCGGTGCTCACGCCGACGAGGCGATGATCGAGCTCAAAGAGGTCTTTCACCTGGATTGATTTCAACGTTCCAACGTTTGAACGTTGGCATTCCCCGCCACCCTTCGGGCTTGAGCCCCTCAGGGCGAAGCCTGCTATCTGCCATCTGCCATCTGCTATCTGCCATCTGCTATCTGCCATCTGCTATCTGCCATCTGCTATGGAGCCATCCCCATGAACTCACGCCAACGCGTTCTCACCGCCCTGCGTCGCGACGCCACACCCGACCGCGTACCGCTCGAATTTGACCTCTGTCGCCAGCTTACCGACGCCTTTGGCCACAAGCTGGGCATACCCATCCACTATACGACCTCGTACTTCGAGGACGTCACTTACCGCATTTCGGCCAATGAGTTGCGCACCGCCATGGGCAGCGACTGCGTTGTCGTGGGAGCAAGCCTGCCACGTGGCTATGAGCACCCGCGTACGCCCGAGGGCTATGTCGTCAATGAATTCGGCATGGTGATGCGCCAGGGCCCCCTGTACATGGAGGTCGTCCAGCCGCCGCTCAAAGACGCCACCACTGTCGCCGAAATCATGGCCCATCCTTTTCCTGACCCTTTGATTGAAGGACGCTTCGACGATGCCGCCAAGTACGTCGACATGTATCGCAACGAATACTTCGTCATAGGAGACCTGGAGCTGACGATGTTCGAGATGTCCTGGCATATGGTCGGCATGGAGAAGTTCTTGATGGACCTGGCCGCGGGCGAGGACTACTGCACGGCGTTGTTCGACCGCGTGCGCGGCTTCACGACGGCCATCGGCAAGCGCCTGGTGGAACTTGGTGTGGATGCGCTTTGGTTCGGCGATGACGTGGGCGCCCAGAACGGCATGCTGCTGTCACCGTCGATGTGGCGCAGCGTCTTCAAACCACGCTATGCCGAGATGTTCCAGGAGTTCAAGCACGTGAACCCGAACGCGCTGATCATGTTCCACACCGACGGCGCCGTGGCGCCAATCCTTAAGGACCTGGCCGAAATCGGCGTGGACGTGTTCAACCCGGTGCAACCCAACGTACCCGGACACGATCCACAGACGCTCAAGGATTCACTGGGCGACAGGCTCTCCTTTTTCGGCGCCATCGACCAGCAGCAGCTTCTGCCCAACGGCACACCAGAGCAAATAGAAGCCGATGTGGCCGAAAAGATTCGCGTCCTGGGCAAAGGCGGCGGCTATATGTGCGCTCCCGCCCACGTCGTGCAATCCGACGTCCCCATGGAAAACGTCGAAGCTTTCATTGCCGCCGTCAAGAAACACGGCGTCTACGCCTGAGTGATGCAAACATGGTCAATCAACCTACCGAAAAACAAGTAAACGAGGCCTACGCCCTGGCGCGTGAACGCTACGCCGCGCTCGGCGTCAACACCGATACCGCCCTGGCCGGATTGGCCGCTATCAGCATCAGCCTGCACTGCTGGCAGGGTGACGACGTCGGCGGCTTCGAGAACCCGGAGGCAGAGCTGGGGGGCGGTCTTGCCGTCACCGGCAACTATCCGGGCAAAGCCCGGAGCGCCGACGAGCTGCGCCAGGATCTCGACAAGGCTTACAGTCTGATTCCCGGACGGCACCGCCTCAACTTGCACACGATCTACGCCGAAACCGGTGGCAAGCGCGTAGAGCGCACCGATCTTCAGCCCGAGCATTTCGCCCGCTGGGTTGACTGGGCCCGCGCCAACGGCCACGGCATCGACTTCAATCCCACTTGCTTTGCGCATCCCATGGCCGGCAGCGGCTTCACGCTGGCCAGCTATGACCCGGCGGTGCGTCAATTCTGGATCGACCACTGCATCGCCAGCCGCCGCATCGGCGCCTACTTTGGCCGGGAGCTGGGTACGCCCTGCGTCACCAATATCTGGATCCCTGACGGTCTCAAAGACACCCCCGCCGACCGCAAGACGCCGCGCCTGCTCCTGAAAGACTCCCTGGACAAAGTCCTGGCCGAAAAGCTGGACCCGGCGCATAACCTCGACGCCGTCGAAGGCAAGCTGTTCGGCATCGGCTCGGAAAGCTATGTGGTTGGCTCACACGAATTCTACCTGGGCTATGCTGTTGCCAACGATGTGCTCCTCTGTCTGGACGCTGGGCACTATCACCCCACCGAGTCCATGGCCGACAAGCTCTCCGCCATTCTCACCTACCTGGACGAGGTGCTGCTCCACGTCAGTCGCGGCGTCCGCTGGGACAGCGACCACGTGGTCACACTGACCGACGAACTACAAGCCATTGCCCAGGAAATCGTGCGCGGTGGCTACCTCAACCGGGTGCACATTGGCCTCGACTTCTTCGACGCCAGCATCAATCGCGTGGCCGCCTGGGTCATCGGCACTCGCAGCGCTTTGCGGGCCTTGCTCCTCGCGCTGCTCGAACCCATTGAGCAATTGCGTGAACTGGAAATCGCAGGAGATTACACCTCTCGTCTGGCGCTCATGGAGGCAGCCAAGGGCCTGCCCTGGGGTCCTGTTTGGGACACCTACTGCCTCCAGTGGAACGTGCCCATCGGCGCCTCCTTTATCACCGATGTCAAGGCCTACGAAGCGGCCGTACTTTCCCAGCGGTAATCCCATGAGTTTTGAGTTCGCTACCGCCAACCGCATCCTGTTCGGCAACGGCGTGCTGGCTCAGGCCGGGCCGATCGCTGCCGCCCGCGGCCGTCATGCCCTGGTGCTCTTTGGCAGCGCCCGCGACCGGACGAATGACCTGTTGTCGCATCTGGTCGCGAATGGTGTTACGTGCAGCCCATTTGCCGTCAACGGTGAGCCGTCGGTGGACCTGGTCGTTCGGGGCGTGGCCGTCGCCCGTGCGGCCGGATGCGATTTGGTCGTCAGCTTCGGCGGCGGCAGCGTGCTTGACGCCGGCAAGGCCATCGCCGCCCTGCTGACCAATGAGGGCGAGCCATCGGACTACCTTGAAGTCGTGGGCAGAGGTCGCGCGATCACCCGGCAGCCGGCGCCGCATATCGCCATTCCCACCACCGCCGGCACCGGCTCGGAGGTCACCCGCAACGCCGTACTGGGGTCGCCGGAGCACGGCGTCAAGGCCAGCCTGCGCAGCCCGCTCATGCTGCCGTCGGTCGCCATCGTCGACCCCGAGCTGACCTATTCCGTGCCGCCCTCCGTCACCGCCACCACCGGGCTGGATGCACTGACGCAGCTCATCGAGCCCTATGTCAGCGTGCGGGCGAATCCCCTGACCGATGCCCTGTGCGTTGACGGCATCCCCCGTGCTGCCCGCTCGCTGCGACAGGCCTGGGCCGAACCCAACCATGTGGGGGCACGCGAGGAAATGGCCCTGGTCAGTCTCTACGGTGGTCTCGCCCTTGCCAATGCCGGGCTGGGCGCCGTGCATGGTTTCGCCGGGCCATTTGGCGGCATGTTCAGCGCCCCACACGGCGCCATCTGCGCCGCGCTCTTGCCGCACGTCACCGCCGTCAACGTGCGGGCGCTGCGGGCTCGCCAGCCTGACGGCGTCGCCCTCACCCACTATGCTCAGGTCGCCCGGCTCTTGACAGGTGACTCGGAGGCCGGCCCCGGCGATGCAGCCCCCTGGCTGGAACAGCTCATCGCCGACCTGCAAGTGCCACCGCTGCGCAGCTATGGGCTGGAAGAAGACCGCTTCGCCGAGCTCATTCAGAAAGCGGCAGCGGCCAGCAGCATGAAGGGAAACCCCATCGCACTTACCTCTCAGGAGCTTGAGGACATTCTCCGCCTCGCCCTGTGACACAGGAACCAACCGCTTTGAACTCATCGCCATTGACATTGCAGCTCGGCGTCAAGACCGACCCGATTGAATACCGCTATTCCTACGAGTGGCTCTTCCGCCTTCTCGCCGAGGAGGGTGTTCCCCATGTCCAGTTGGGCACCTTCTTTGAGCTTTATCTGCTGCCCGATGCCTTTTTCGTCGAACTGCGGAAGCTGGCCGCGGACTTCGGCCTGACCATCTCCAGCGTTTTCTCCGCGCATCGCGAGCTGGGCGGCCTCATGCGTGACGAACACCCCGCCTGGGGCGAGGCGGCGCGACGCGCCTACAGGCGCCTCATCGAGGTGGGCGCCCTGCTGGGGGCCGGGGCAGTGGGAGCCAGCGCCGGCGCGGTGATGCGCGACCGCCCTGCAGCAAAGGCGGCGGGCTTTGCCCGCTACCTCGCCTTCATGAAAGAAATGATGCACTATGCCCACGAGCAGGGCGTGGCCTACCTCACGGTCGAGCCCATGTCGGCCCTGGCCGAGCCACCCACGCTTCCCGAGGAGCTGCAAGCGATGGGTGAGGAGCTGTTCGCCTATCATTGCCAGCATCCCGCCGATACGGCTGGATTCGGCTACTGTACTGACGTGGCGCACGGCTATGCCGACCAGGACGGCAACGTCGTCTGGGACAACATGCAGCTACTGCAAGCCTCGCTTCCTTATGTCCATCACATCCATCTGAAGAACACCGACGGCCTGTTCAACTCCACCTTCGGCTTTGGACCGGCAGAGCGGGAGCGCGGCATCGTGGACGTCCCTGCGGTGCGTGACCTGCTTTTGGCGCGGGCCGGCGTCATCCCCCAGCCTACCCTGGTCGGCTATCTCGAAATCGGCGGGCCCAAGACCGGACGTGACTACTCGGACTGGAAGCTGGAGGGGATGCTCCGCGAGTCGCTGCGCTATCTGCAGAGCGTCTTTCCCACCCCAAGTACTCTTGGGCCCCCAAGTACTCTTGGGCCCGATCCTGTGGGGGTGCAGCGATGAGGTCCGACCACCCTGTGCAGATCGCACCGTCGATGATGTGCGCCGACCTCTGGCGCCTACCGGAAATCCTGGCGGAGCTGGAGTCGATCCCGGTCGACCTCCTGCACTTCGATCTGATGGACGCACACTACGTGCCCAACATGCCGATGGGCCTGGGCGTCATCGAAGCCCTGCGCAGCCACACCGGCATCCCCTTCGACGCCCACCTGATGGTGCAGAACAACGACTTTTTTGTCGACAAGCTCGCCCACCTGGGCGTGCAGCAGGTTTCGGTCCATGCCGAATCGGCAACGCATCTTGACCGTACGCTGGCACTGATTCGCGGCGCCGGCATGAAGGCAGGGGTGGCCCTCAATCCCGCCACGCCTCTGTGCTGGCTCGACTTTGTGATCGAGCACCTCGACTTCGTGCTGGTGATGACGGTCAATCCCGGCTTCGCCGGGCAGAAGCTGGCGCCTGCCGCCATGCGTAAGATCGCCGGCTGTCGTGATTACCTTGCCGAGCGCGGCGTCGACGTTCCCATTCAGGTCGATGGCAACGTCAGCTTCCAACACATTCCGGCCATGGTTGCGGCGGGGGCCGGCAGTCTGGTCTGTGGCACCAGCAGCCTCTTCCACCCCAATGGCAGCCTGGCAGAGAACGCCGCTCGCACACGGGCAAGCATCGCCGAGGGCCTGGCCCTACGTTCGCAACGGGAGGGCGCATGAGTGAAACCATGATGATGGCGCAGGTGCTCCACGCCGTCGGCGACATGCGCTATGAGTCGGTTCCCAGGCCCCATCCGGGACCGGGGCAGGTGCTGGTGCGCGTCGCCTTCTGCGGCGTCTGTGGATCGGACCTGCCGCGCACCTTTGTCAACGGCACCTATCGCTTCCCCACCATCATCGGCCATGAGTTTGCCGGAACCGTTGCGGCTACAGGCGACGGCGTGGATGACCTGGCGCCCGGGGACCGCGTGGTCGTGTTCCCACTGCTCTGGTGCGGGCGTTGTTCCGCTTGCGAACAAGGGCGCTACGCCCAATGCCTGAACTACGACTACCTGGGCTCTCGCAGCGACGGTGGCTTCGCCGAATTCGTGGCGGCGCCCCGCCGCAATCTGCTGGTGGTGCCCAACCATGTGCCGCTTGCTGTGGCCGCCATGACCGAGCCCGCCGCCGTCGCCTTGCACGCTGTGCGCAAGGGCGGCGAAATGGCCGGACGCAGCGTGGCGGTGTTCGGCGCCGGTCCCATCGGCGTGATGGTCGCCCAATGGGCGCAGGCGCTGGGGGCGGCTCAGGTGGCAATCTTCGACATCGTGACCGAGAAGCTGGACCTGGCCCGCCAGCTCGGTTTCACCCTGGCCTATGACAGCCGGCAGGTGGACCCGGTCAAGACGGTGGCAGCCCTGACCGGCGGCGAAGGCGCCTACCTGTGTGTCGAGGGAGCGGGCGTGCCGCCAACGACCTTGCAGGCGCTGGCAGCAGTGCGCCGTGGTGGCCGTGTCGTCCTCCTGGGCAACCCTGCGGCCGACGTCACCCTGCCCGCGTCGCTGATTTCGCAGCTCCTGCGCCGGGAGGTGACCATCCATGGCACGTGGAACTCCGACTACAGCGCCACCGGCAATGACGACGACTGGCGGGCCGTGCTCGGCGCCATGGCGTCCGGTCAATTGCGGCTGGAATCGCTGATCACGCACCGCGTGCCCCTTTCTGATGCCTTTGCGGCGCTAAACATGATGAAAGAGCAGCACACGTTCTATTCCAAAGTTCTAATCCATCCCAATGAAGGTGCAACACCATGATTGCTGCGGTACTTGAAGACCTCGACCGTCTGGTCGTCAAAGACGTCCCTGTGCCCGAAATCGACGATGACTCGGCCCTGCTGCGGGTGGAAGCCACCAGTGTCTGTGGCTCCGACATCCGCATTTTCCATCACGGCAACCCGCGCGTGACCCCCCCAACGATCCTTGGACACGAAGCGTCCGGCACGGTGGTCAAGGTGGGCAAGAACGTGCAGCGGGTCAAGGAAGGTGACCGGGTGGCCATCGGCGCCGACTTCCCTTGTGGCCAGTGCAAGTGGTGCCGCAACGGCTTGCTGAACAACTGCACGACCAACTACGCCGTCGGCTACCAGATTCCGGGCGCCTTTGCCGAATATATGAAGCTGCCCAAGCTCCTCCTCGCCGGACCCGTCACTCCCATCGCCGACCAGCTCAGCTTTGAACAAGCCGCACTGGCCGAGCCGCTGGCCTGCGCTATCAACGGCTTCGAGTTGGTCAATCTGTCTCTGGGCAAGAGCGTCGTCATCATCGGCCTCGGCCCCATTGGCTGCATGATGATCGACCTGGCCCGTATCATGGGTGCCACCCAAGTCATCGGCGCCCAACGCAGCCTGGTGCGCATGGAGATCGCCCGCCAGTACGGCGCCGATGTCTACATCGATACCTCCAACGAGGACCTGGTCGCTCGCGTCTTGGAAGAGACCGGGGGCGAAGGCGCCGATGTGGTCATCACGGCGTCGGCCTCGGTGGAAGTCCACGAGCAGTCCATGGACATGGTGGCGCATCGCGGGTACGTCAATCTCTTCGGCGGGCTGCCCAAGGGCACGCGGCCGCTGAGCATCCTGTCCAACACCATCCACTACAAGGAATGCTTCGTGACCGGCTCGCATGGCAGCACCCCACGACAGCACGAGCTGGCCGTCCACCTGTTGGAGAAGGGGTTGGTGCGCGTCGCCCCTCTCATGACCCACCACTTCCAGCTTCGCGAGATCAACCAGGCCTTTGCCACCATGGAGTCCCGGCAAGGCATGAAGATGATCGTGCATCATCGCTGATTCACGCATTTCGCATTTCGCATTTCGCATTTCGTAGCATAAAGGGCCCAACCCTCATGACCAACATGACCTCACGCCAACGGGTGCTCGCTGCACTCAACCACCAGGAACCCGACCGCGTGCCCATCGATATCGGCGGCGGTACGAGCACGACGCTGGTAGTCGAAGCCTACGACAACCTCAAGCGCCATCTCGGCCTTGATCTGGGCGAGACAAAGACGCTGAGCAAGATCTATCGTTCTGCCCGGCTGGACGAGGCGGTTATGCAGCGCCTGGGCAGCGACTGCTATCCGCTGCGCGGGCGTTCCCCCGCCAACTGGACCCCGACTACCGTCGGACCGCCGCCCACGGAAGAGGGCGCCTTTGTGGACTTTTGGGGTGTGAAGTGGCGGCAGATCTACTACCGCGACAACGCCTTCTACTGGGAGGTCGCTCGTGCGCCGCTCGCCGAAGCCAGTATCGCTGACCTCGATCGCTATCCCTGGCCGGACCCGGACGACCCCGGCTTTGTCGCCGGCCTGGCCGACGAGGCCCGGGCGCTGCACGAAAACACCGGCTACGCCATTGAAGCAAGCTGCGGTTTCTACTCCTTTTTCGAGACGGCCTATGCTCTGCGCGGGTACGAGCAGCTTTTCATGGACTTCATTCAGAATCCCGTGTTCGTAGCCGCCCTGTTCGAGAAGCTGCTTGAGGTCAACATCGCCGGCACCGAGCGCTTTCTGGGTGCGGCGGGCCAGTACGTCGATGTTTTCCGCACCGCCGATGATCTTGCCGCCCAGAACGGGCTGCTGATGTCGCCCAAGATGTACCGCCAGTTCATCAAACCTGCTCAGGAAAAATACTTCGCTTTCGTCAAATCCCACACCGACGCCAAAATCCTATATCACAGTGACGGCAACGTCGTGCCCCTACTCGACGACCTGATCGCCATCGGCATCGACGCCATCAACCCGGTGCAGCCCTCAGCCATGGGTGATCTGCACGAGGTCAAGTACAGGTTTGGTGACCGCGTGACCTTCTGGGGCGCCATCGACACCCACCGCGTCCTACCCTACGGCACCATCGAGGAAGTCCGCGAGGAGGTGCGACAGCGCATCCGGGAGCTGGGGACGGGCGGCGGCTACGTGTTGTCGTCCGTACATAGCATCCTCGTCGATGTGCCGCCGGAAAACGTCCTGGCCATGGCCGACGCCGCCCGTGAGTACGGCGCCTACCCACTCCAAGTTTGAGGAAACAAAATGAACGATTCGATTCTTGCTCAGCTCGTCACCATGTCCCAGCACCTGGGTGACCCCGCACGCGACTGCGCCATTCTGGGCGAAGGCAACACCTCGGCCCGGGCCGATGAAGGAACGTTCTTCGTCAAGGCCAGTGGTCGCGAGATGCGCACCATTACCGCCGACGGCTTCGTGCAGGTGGCCTTCGACCGCGCCCTGGGCGTGCTCGAACAACCGGAGATCAGCGATAGCCAGGTGAAGGATGCCCTGGTCGCGGCCAAGGTCGATCCGTCGACCCCGGGACACCCATCCGTCGAGACCTTCTTGCACGCTCTTTGCCTGCAGCTAGACGGCGTCAACTTCGTGGGCCATACGCACCCCACCGCGATCAACATGATCACCTGCTCGACCGCGTTCCCCGATGCCGTTGCCGGGCGTCTCTTCCCCGATGAGATCGTGGTCTGCGGGCCGGCCCCCGTCATCGTGCCGTACGTTGACCCCGGTCTGCCGCTGGCGCGCACGGTGAAACGGCAGATCGAGCGCTTCCTCGACAACTACGGCGAGGCGCCCAAGGTCATCCTGATGCAAAACCACGGGTTCATCGCCCTGGCGCCCACCGCCCAGCAGGTCGAAAACATCACGGCCATGGCCGTGAAGGCTGCCCGCATTCTTGTGGGCGCCTACACCCTCGGAGGGCCCAATTTCATGACCGAAGAGAACGTCCGCCGCATCCACACGCGTCCGGATGAGCACTACCGGCAAAAGGTCATTGGGCTGAAGTGAGAGGCCAGATGCGAGAGATGAGAGGCGAGAGGCGAGTTACGGCGCGAGAGGCGATATGAAGTATCGACGGCTTGGCAGGACGGAGATGCGTGTCTCGGTCGTGAGCCTGGGCACGTGGCAGTTCGGCGGCGAATGGGGCCGCGGTTTCACCGCGTCCGAGGTCGACAACATCATAGGCCGGGCGCAGGAGCTTGGCGTCAACTTCGTCGACACGGCCGAGTGCTACGGCGACCACCTGTCAGAAGCGCTGGTGGGTCAGGCCCTGGTTGGGCGACGCGAGGCTTGGCACGTGGCTACCAAGTTCGGGCACCGGTATGGCGGGCACATGCAGCGCCAAAACCTCTTCAGCGCCGATGAAGTCCGGCGCCAGCTCGAAGCCTCGCTTGTGGCCCTACAAACCGGCACCATCGACCTCTACCAGTTCCACTCTGGCTCCGACGCCCAGTTCGACGATGACGCCCTCTGGACCATGCTGAACAAGCAGGTCGAAGCGGGCAGGGTGCGGCATTTGGGCGTATCGGTGAGTTCGAAGCGGGACCCCATGCACCAGATCCAACGCGCCGAGGCCGTTGGCGCCAGTGTGATCCAGATCGTGTACAATCGCTTAGAACGCGGACCTGAGTCCGAGGCCCTTCCTGCCTGCCAGGAGCATGACCTGGGTGTGCTTGCCCGCGTTCCTCTCGCCAGCGGCTTCCTCTCCGGCAAGTACCGACCCGGCGAGACCTTTACATCGGCGGATGACCTCCGCTCCGGCTTCCCTGCGGACGAAGTCCAGCAGAAGCTCCATGCAGTCCAGCACATCGCCGAAACCGAGGTTCCGCCCGGTGTGCCCATGGCCGCCTGGGCGCTCGGTTGGTGTCTGCAGCATCCCGCCGTCACTTGCGTCATCCCCGGCTGTAAAGACGTGACGCAGCTCGAACTAAACGCCAGCGCCGCTCGCCTCGTCGACGATTCTCACCCTCAGGCCGCGTTCTAAGCGTTCTCTAACGCCAAAGCAAAGAGCAAGCAGGACCCTCTGCCAGGAATTCTATGCCAAGCGCAAATCCGTCCTCTATCGCCCAACTTGAATCGCAGCTCAACGACTTCGACCGCGACCGGCGCTGGGCGGCGTTGACCGAGCTACGCGGCCTGGCCGAAAGAGGCCAGGCGCCCGTTGCTGCGGCGGCCGATGTCGCCAATATGCACTGCCATACCTTGTTCTCTTTCAACGCTTATGGTTACTCGCCCGCGGCCCTGGCGTGGCTGGCGAAGCGCAACGGCTACAAGCTTCTGGGCATCGTCGACTTCGACGTGCTCGACGCCGTGGATGAGTTCTTGAGTGCCTGCGATCTGGTGGGCGTGCGTGGCAGCGCCGGTCTCGAGACACGGTTGTTCCTGCCTGAGTTTGCCACGCGGGAGATCAACTCACCCGGCGAACCGGGCGTGACCTATCACATGGGCATTGGCTTCGTTTCCAGCGTCATCCCCGCCTTTGTGCAGGTCGTCGCCGCCGGCATGCGGGAGCGCGCCAGACAGCGCAATCTGGGCGTGATCCAGCGGGTGAACGCCTATCTGGATCCCGTCGTCGTCGACTATGCCGGCGACGTCCTGCCCCTGACTCCCGGAGGCAACGCCACCGAACGCCATATTGTGGCCGCCTACGTGGCCGCTGCGGATCGCTTGCCCGACCCCGCCCGCTTCTGGGCCGACAGGCTGGGGATGGACCCGGCCAAGACGACGGCGGCAATGCAGGACGCCCAGTACTCTGGGTCCGCGGCCGCATTCCAAAACACGGTTCGGTCGAAGCTGATGAAGAAGGGTGGTCCCGGCTACGTACTCCCGGGACCCGACTCCTTCCCCACCATCGAGGCTTTCCACAAGCTCATCGTCGCCTGCGGCGCCTTACCCTGCTGCGCCTGGCTGGACGGGACCTCGCCCGGTGAGCAGGCCATGGACGAGCTGCTCGAACTGCTCGTGGCCAAGGGCGTGGTGACGTTGAACATCATCCCCGACCGCAACTGGAACATCGCCGACCCGGCGACCAGGCAGCAGAAAGTCGCCAACCTGTATCGCGTGGTCGAACTCGCGCGTGAGATGGCCCTCCCGCTCAACGTCGGCACCGAGATGAACAGCTTCGGACAGAAGCTGGTCGATGACTTCGCCGCGCCCGAGCTGGAGCCTGTGCGCCAGGACTTCCTGGACGGCGCCTACTTCATCTATGGCCATACGGTCATGCAGCGCCACCTGGACCTGGGCTACCGGAGCCAGTGGGCGCAGGCGCATCTCCCCGACCACCGCCAGCGCAATGCCTTCTACACCCAACTGGGCCATCGCATGCCGCCGGGACGCGAATGCCAGAAGATACTCTACGAACTGTCTCCCGACTTCGAGCCGGCCGACATCCTCCGCCGCCTGGCCAACTGAAGCCAAGTACCCGCATCCACACAAGGAGCGACACTAAGCCATGACTGACAAACTTGCCGAATTCAAGGCTGCAGAGGCCCCTCTGCCAGCCGTCAACCATCGCTGGCACCTCTATGGCGCCGGCATGGAAAACCTGGGCGACGACGGCAAACCCGCCGAAGTGCCCATGCCCTCTTTCGGTCCGGATGAGCTGCTCGTCCGCCACGACGCTTGCGGCCTCTGCTTCTCCGATATCAAGGTCATCTCGCTCGGAGAGAAGCACCCCCGTATCTATCGCGACCCGAAGACGAACCCCATCACGCTAGGCCACGAGATCGCCATGACCGTTGTCGGCGTGGGCGAGAACTTGAAGGATCAGTACAAGGTTGGGGACCGGTACACGATTCAAGCGGACGTGTTCATCGATGGCGTCGGCTACGCCTACGGCTACGAGATTCAGGGCGGGCTCTCGGAGTTCAATGTCATCGACCAGCGCATTCTCAACGGCGACGACGGCAACTACCTGATCCCGGTGCAACCCACCACGGGCTACGCCGAGAGCGCCCTCACCGAGCCCTGGGCCTGCGTCACCGCCGCCTACCAGCTCCAGTACCGCACCGGCCTCAAGCCCGGAGGTGTGACCTGGATCATCGGCACGCACGCCAACCCGAACCACAATTACACGCTTAGCGCCGGCTTCGAAGCTGCCTCCCACCCGGTCCGGCTGCTGTTGACGAGTGTTCCCGACTACCTGGCTGACTCCCTGCGCGCTCGCGCCCGAGAGCTAGGTGTTGCGGTCACCGACGTTACCGATGTGG
>CAZHTZ010000031.1:5467-10177 GCA_964535455.1 uncultured Caldilineales bacterium | reverse complement strand
ATCGACGACATCGTGCTGCTCGGCGCTGACAAAGCCCTGATCGAGACGGTCAGCCCGCGCCTGGCGAACTTCGGCATCGTCGCCCTGGTTTCTGACCAGCCGCTGGCAGAAAAGGTCAGCGTGGATATCGGCCGCGTCCACTACAACCGCTGGGTCTATGTGGGCAGCACCAGCCCGGAGATCTCGGATGCCTATACCGACACCCCCGTCCGTTCCACCCTCAAGCCGGGCGGGTTGGCCTGGTTCGTGGGGGCGGGCGGGCCAATGGGCCGCATGCACGTCCAACGCGCAATCCAGATCAGCGGTGGTCCTGGCGTGATGGTTTGCAGCGACGTCAGCAACCTGCGGCTGAGCGACCTGGAGGAGACCTTCGCCGCCGAGGCTCGGGCCAACGGCATCGAGTTCATCTGCCTGAACCCGATGGAAAAAGAGGCCTACGCCGCGGGGATGGCCCGCTTCCGCGAGAGCGGCTTCGACGACATCATCGTCCTGGCGCCGATTCCACCCGTCATCGCCGACGCCGCCGGCTGGATGGCGCCCCGAAGCGTGATGAACGTCTTCGCCGGAGTTGCGCGCGGCACCATGACCACCCTTGATCTCAGCGACGCCTATATGAAGGACACACGCGTTATCGGGCACTCGGCTTCCAGCATCGAGGACCTGCGCCAGATGCTGTATCTGGCCGAAAGCGGTGAGCTCTCACCCAACCGGTCGGTGGCGGCCGTGGGCTCACTGAATGCAGCCCGAGATGGCCTGTTTGCGGTGCAGGACACCAGCTTCCCCGGCAAGGTGGTCGTCTACCCGCAGATCAAGGACTTTCCCCTGACGTCGCTGCACGACCTCAAGGACACGCTTCCCAGCGTCTACGCCAGGCTCAAGAACGGCAAGGAGTGGACGAAGGAAGCAGAAGAAGAATTCTTGCGGCTGATGCTGCCGTAATTGAGAGGTGCGACGCACCTGCATCGTAAGGAGAACCCCATGCCTCGTATTCTCGAAGATCGTATTGCCCTGGTCACCGGCGGCGCCCAGGGCCTTGGCGAAGCCATCTGCCATCGTCTGGCGCAAGAGGGCTGCCACGTGGCCATCGCCGATCTCAACCAGGAAGGCTCCACCAAGGTGGCCGCCGACATCCGGGCGCAGACCGACCGGCGCGTCATCGGCCTCGGCGTCGATGTCACCGACGAAAGCAGTGTGGAGGCGGTGTTCAAGGCCGTAGCGAGCGAGTTTGGAATCCTTGACATCTGCGTCTCCAACGCCGGTGTGCTCATTGCCGAAGCCATCTGGGACTTTCCGGCCGACAAGTGGAAGCTTGTCATGGACGTCAACCTTTTTGGCTTCTTCCTGACCGCCAAGCACGCAGCCAAGGCCATGCTGCCGCAGCAGAAGGGCGTTATCATCCAGATCAACTCCAAGTCGGGCAAAAAAGGCAGCTTCAAGAACTCGGCCTACGCCGCCAGCAAGTTCGGTGGCATCGGCCTGACCCAGAGCATTGCCCTCGACCTGGCAGACCAGGGCATTCGCGTCAATGCCATCTGCCCCGGCAACCTGCTGGACTCGCCGCTATGGGTCAACTCGCTCTACAAGCAGTACGCCAAGAAGCTGGGGATCAGCGAAGCTGAAGTGCGTCAGCGTTATGTTGACCAGGTGCCCATGAAACGTGGATGCACCTACGATGATGTGACCAACGTGCTCGTGTTCCTGGCTTCGGATCAGTCGAGCTATATGACCGGCCAGGCCGTCAATGTGACGGGCGGGCAGGAGATGAGGTAACTAACTCTCAAAGGACGGTTGCTATGACACATGCTTCGTTCGAACAGGGTGAAGGCATCCTGCGCCTGGCGCCGGCCTGGGTGCCGCGGGCTTTCTGCATTCCCGGACGCAGGCTCAAGCTCCACCCAGACGACTACTACGCCTTTGGCGCCACCAGGGGCGGCATCGACGAACGCTGGTTTTCCTCGACCACCAAAGCTGACAACGGCCCCCTGACCACCCCGGACGAAGGCCTCAGCTATGTGGTCTACGGCGACGAGGCGAAGCCGAAAAGACTGCTGCTGGCCGACCTGGTCGCCGACCTCGGCACGCAGCTTCTGGGTGACGAGCTGTGGAACCGCTACGGTCGCTGGCCGATGTACAGCAAGTTGTTCGACAACAAGGGCGCGCTGCCACATCACCTGCATCCCAGGCCCGAGCACGCCGCCCGCGTCGGCGCTCAGCACAAACCGGAAGCGTACTACTTCCCGGTTCAGCTCAATAACTATGGCGCCGACTACCCGTACACCTTCTTCGGCCTGGAGCCGGGCACGACCCCACAACAGGTCCGCCATTGCCTGGAGATTTGGGACCAGGGTGACAATCACATCACCGACCTCTCGAAAGCCTATCGCCTTTGGCCCGGCGATGGCTGGTACGTGCCCGCGGGTCTCTTGCACGCACCGGGCAGTCTGTGCACCTACGAGCCACAGTGGGCCAGCGACGTCTTCGCCATGTTCCAGTCGCTGGTCAATGAGATGCCGGTCGATTGGTCGCTCCTGGTGAAAGACGTGCCTGACGAACTGAAGCACGACTTGGACTACATCATTTCCTTGATCGACTGGGACGCCAATGTCCGGCCCGATTTCAAGGAGACGTATTTCCGGCCGTCCCTGCCTGTGCACCCGCTGGAGGAGATGCTGGATGCGGGCTACGTCGAGAAGTGGATCACATATGGCAACGAGTTCTTTGCCGCCAAAGAGTTGACTGTACTGCCTGGTCGCAGCGTCACCCTGCGCGATGCCGGTCCCTACGGCATCATCATGCTGCAGGGCCATGGCGCCATGGGCCGCTGGCCGATCGCGACGCCCACGATCATCCGCTTTGGACAGCTGACCCACGACGAATACTTCGTTTCGCAGGCGGCAGCGCACGCCGGCGTCACCATCACCAACCCCAGCCACAGCGATCCCATCGTGCTGTTGAAGCATTTCGCACCGAATCCGGAAGCTCCTGGTATGCCCGCATGATGCGTCCAACACCAAGTAAGGGCGGGTCCCCGTACCCGCCCTTACCTGAGCTCACCCTTCAAGCGCCCGCTTCGACGCAGAGCGCACCATGACCGCAACAGCCAACTTCCTCGCCATCGATCTGGGTGCTTCCGGCGGACGCGTGATGCTGGGCCGATGGGATGGCGCTCGCTTCACCCTCGAAGAGATGCACCGCTTCGCCAACGGCCCCGTCGAGCTCATGGGACGCTTGCACTGGGATCACCTGCGGCTGTGGGCGGAGATCAAGACCGGGCTGAGCCGCTACGCTGCTACGCATTCCGAGCCTCTGGCCGGGATCGGCGTTGACACCTGGGGCGTCGACTATGCCCTGCTTGACCGCACTGGGCGCCTCCTGGGCAATCCCTATCATTACCGTGATTTCGGGACCCAAGGCATGCTGAAGGCCGCTTTCGCTCGCGTTCCTCGCCCCCAGATCTACGAGACGACCGGCATCCAGTTCATGGAGATCAACACGGTCTACCAGATTCTGAACCGTGTGTTGACCGGCGACCCTCAGTTGGATGCCGCCACCGACCTGCTGTTTACCCCCGACCTTTTCCATTACTGGCTGACCGGACGCAAGGCCGTCGAGTACACCATTGCTTCCACCAGCCAGATGCTGGATGCCCGTTCACGCACCTGGGCGACGAGCCTGTTAGACGCTCTTGGCATCCCTACGCGCTTCCTTGGCGACCTTATTGACCCCGGCACCCTGCTCGGTGAGCTGCTGCCCGGCGTACAGACTGAGACCGGCCTGAGCGCTGTGCCCGTCATCGCCACCGGCGCCCATGACACCGCCGACGCCGTCGCTGCCGTCCCGGACCTGGACCCCCGTAGCGCTTACATCAGCAGCGGCACCTGGAGCCTGGTCGGGGTGGAGTCGCCGGAGCCAGTGATCGATGAACAGGCGCTGCAGCTCGATTTCACCAACGAGGGCGGCGTCGCCAACACCATTCGTCTCCTCAAGAACGTGGCCGGGCTCTGGCTGGTGCAGGAGTGCCGCCGCCAGTGGCAGCGCGAAGGCCGCGACTATGGGTGGGACGACCTCACCCAGTTGGCGGGCCGGGCAGAGCCGCTGCGCTCTCTGGTCAACCCCGATGTTGCCGCTTTCGGCAGCCCCGGCGATATGCCCGCTGCCATCCGCGCCTACTGTCGCCGCACCGGCCAACCCGAACCCGAAACCCCCGGGGCTGTGATCCGCTGCTGCCTGGAGAGCCTGGCGCTCAAATACCGCTGGGTGGTCGATTCGATGGAATCGCTCACGGGCAATCGCTTACAAGCGATTCGCATCGTGGGCGGCGGCACCCAGAACCGGCTGCTCAACCAGTTGACCGCCGACGCCTGCGGACGCCTGGTGGTCACGGGGCCGATTGAGGCCACCGCCCTGGGCAACGTCATGATCCAGGCCATGGCCACCGGACACTTGAGCGACCTCGCCTCCGGCCGTGCTGCCATCGCCGCCTCCACGAACCGCCAACACTACGAGCCCCGCGACCCGGTGCTGTGGCACGACGCCTACGGTCGCTTCCTGACCCTTCCCCTTTGAACTTCCGAACCCGGAACGTGAGTGACGGGTTCTGCCGCAGACCGGGCGCTCACGCTACCGGTTCTGATTCTCCTTATCTGCACCGCTCATCCGAACCCGGAACGTGAGTGACGGGTTCTGCCGCAGACCGGGCGCTCACGCTAC
>CAZHTZ010000031.1:0-5367 GCA_964535455.1 uncultured Caldilineales bacterium | reverse complement strand
CGGTTCTGAGCTTTCATCACATAGGTATTATTCCAATGTCTGAACCCCTCATCATCCCCAAGCTTGGACAGACCGTTGAAGAAGTGACAATGGGCCAATGGCTGGCAGCCGACGGCAGCCAGGTGAAGTCCGGCCAGGAAGTCGTCAATATCGAGACCGACAAAGCGACCTTCGCCGTCGAAGCCACGGCCGATGGCTATCTCCATTTCGGCCCCTTCAAAGAAGGCGATGTGGTGCCGGTCTTTGCCGTCGTCGCCGTGATCGGCGCTCAGAACGAAGTATTCACTGCCGCTGGGGCGACGCCGGCGCCCGTGGCCACCGCTCCCGAGACGCTCCCACCCGCCCCTGCTGCAGCCGTCACGACGGCGCCAGCGGCGCCGACCCCCGTTCCAGCCCCGATGCCCGCTCCTGCCGTTGCCGCCGAAAGCGGCCGGGTGATGGCTTCGCCGCGTGCTCGCGGCCTGGCCGAGAAGAAGGAAGTCGATCTCGCCGAGGTGGAACCGACCGGACCTGAGGGGCGCATCCTGGAGCGCGACGTCCTGGACTACCTGGCCGAGCGTCCCAAGGTCACGCCGGTGGCGCGCAAGCTAGCCGCCGAAGCTGGCGTGGATGTGGCCGGCCTCAGCGGCAGCGGGCCGGGGGGACGCATCACGCGCCGTGATGTCGAGCAGGCAGCGAAGCCGGTGGCCGCCGAGCGCCCAGTACTCTGGGTCCCTCTGCCCATCCCGGCGGCCGCCGCCGTGCAGCCGCCTGTCCAGGTGCTGAGCGAAGTGCGGGAGCGTGTGCCGCTCAAGGGCATCCGCGGCATCATTGCCGACCGCATGGGAACCAGCGTGCATACAACGGCCCGCGTCACCCTGGTGATGGAAATCGACGCCACCGAGTTCGTGGCGATGCGTGAGCGATTGAAGGCAAAGGTCACCGACACCTGGGGCTTTGCTCCCGGCTACAATGATCTGCTGGCCAAAATGGTCGCCGCCGCCCTGGTAAAGTTCCCCTATATGAACGCCCGCCTGACGGCCGACGCCATCGAGCAACTGGCGTCTATCAACATGGGCATGGCGGTCGACACCGACCGCGGTCTGCTGGTGCCGGTCATCCGCAACGCCGACCGTAAGTCGCTGCGCGAGTTCGGGGCCGAGTTCCGCGACCTGGCCGATCGGGCGCGCAAGGGTAAGGCCCTACCTGACGAGCTGAGCGGCGGCACTTTCACCATCACCAGCCTCGGCGCCTTCGACGTCGACGCCTTCACGCCGGTGATCAACTTACCCGAAGCCGCCATCCTGGGCGTGGGCCGCATTGCCGCCAAGGCGGTCGTGCGCGACGGCGAGATCGTCGCCCGGCAGATGTGGACGTTGAGCCTTGTGTTCGACCACCGCCTGGTCGACGGCGCCCCCGCCGCCCGCTTCCTGCAGTACATCAAGCAGTTGATCGAGGAACCCTACCTACTTCTCGCGCTTTAGTCCTGCAATCAGGGCAACTTCGTGTTTGCCGAGGCAACTGCTATGCTACTGGCATGAAGGTCATTGAACTGATAGGTATCCTAGAACCATGATTGCCGAGACACGACCACTAAGTGAGATCACCCAGGAAGCGCTGCATTTGTTGTACCGAGACTTAGGAGTTGTCAACACAGTCCGTTTCTTGAATCAGTTCACCACGGGCTTCGGAGATTACACCGAAGAACGCCGGCTGTTAATCGACAATCAAACGCTTGACGAGGTCCTTGCCGACGTTCGCGCGTTTCAGGCAAACAAAGCATCTCGCCAGCACGACAGCTAGTGGGTCGTTTGGCATGACTTCAGCCATTCGAGCCGGTGATTGAAATCACCGGCTGGTACGAAAAGTGCGTTGAAACGCACTGCGCCCCATGGCGTCAACCCGTTTCAACGGGTTTTGGCTGTGCCAGCCTACGGTTTCAACCGTAGGCGGCGGGCGCCGGTAATGGCAAATGTCGGACCAAACGACCCACTAGCTCACCGGCAACCGTCTCCCCTCTTGAGATCACCGTCATGAAGATCGGTTTCATTGGCCTTGGCATCATGGGCAGCCGCATGGCCGCCAACCTGCAGAAGCACGACTACGAGCTCATCGTGCACAATCGCACGGCCGAAAGGGCCAATGAGCTGGTGACCGCCGGAGCCGTTTGGGCCGAAACGCCCGCCGCAGCTGGACGGGAAGTGGACGTGATAATCACGGTTCTCGCACATCCCGAAGCCGTCGCTGAAGCCGCCTTGGGCGGCGAGGCTGGCGAAGGTTTTCTGGCCGAGCTCCGGCCGGGAGCGATCTGGATCGACTGCAGCACCGTCAATCCCTCGTTTGCCCGCGCCATGTCTGCACAGGCGCAGGCGCGAGGCGTGCGCTTCCTAGACGCCCCTGTCGCCGGCAGCAAAGGCGCGGCGCAGGCCGGTGCGCTGATCTTCCTGGTTGGCGGCGAGGCCGCGGACGTCGAGGCCTACCGGCCCCTCTTTGCCGCGATGGGTCGCGAAGTGCTGCACATCGGTGAGGTTGGCATGGGCGCTGCCCTAAAGATGGTCAACAACCTCCTGGGCGCGTTAACCGTTGCCAGCTTTTCTGAGGCTGTCGCCTTCGGGCAAACGCTTGGCCTCCCTCGACAGACCATCCTCACGTACCTGACCGAAGGAGGGCTCGGCTCGGCCTTCCTCAAGCTCAAGAGTGCTAAGATCGCGTCCGGCGATTTCGAAGCAGACTTCCCCCTCAAGTGGATGCAGAAGGACCTGCACCTGGCCAGCCTCAGCGCCTACGAAACCGGAGCGGCCCTGCCACTGGGCAACCTGGCCAAGGAGCTTTACCGCCTGGCGATGCGCGACGGCCTGGGTGATCTCGACTTCGCCGCCATCTATCAGTTCCTATCCAGGAACGACGCGTAGTAGGGGCGACCGGCCGGTCGCCCCTACACATCCATCCTCCGTCACATGGGCGTCCTATCGCCGCAGTAGGGGCAGAAAGATGCTCCCCCAGCCCATGTCGTCCTCTGGCACGGTTTCTACGTCAGCCTCCGGACCGGCGGCCGCCGCCGTCTTGAAGGAGGCGGTGGCCGTCCAGGCGCTGTCAGCGCTGGCCCGCACCCGATACTCGTAGGTCGTATTCGCCGTCAGGCCCGCCAGCACTGCCTTGGCCTGCCATTTGCCGCTGACCAGGGCCGTCGCCACCGTCAAGGGGGGCGAGGCGGCCGCACCCTTGACCCGGTAGTTGATGGTGCCGTTTCCATAGATGTCCGTCTCCCATAGCACAGCGGCGCCCGTCGCCGTGATATTCTCCACCCACGGCCTCTTGGTGATGAGCGGCGGCGTGAAGATGACGGTGAGCTTGGGGCGCAACGTGGTCGTCGCGTGTTCGCTGGAGCTGAAGGCCATCGTGTCGGTGTTGGCGCTGTCCATCAGGTAGAAGCCGTAGTTCTTGGTAGGCGTGTTCAGCCACTTCTGCACCACGGCGAGGCCGGCGGCGTTGAGCTTGGCCACCAGCGCCCCCGTCTTGGTCGGGGCCACAACGCCCAGCACGGTGGTTCCCCTGGCGGGTTTGTTGGCCCAGGTGACGGCTGTCTCGCTCCAGGCGGCGAGGGCTTCGTACAGCTCGTAGGTCTGGCCGGTGGAATGGTCGGTGACGTTGAGGGTGAGCGAGGCCGCCTCCACCCAGCCGGAGATGGAGTACAGGTTCCACTTGAGCAAGGCCCACTTGTCTTTGCCCGTCCCCGCCGGGTCGCTGCCGCTGACGATGATGGATGTAGCCGTGCCGAAGTTGGCGGTGGTCGCTGCCTCCGCCACATACGTGTCGGTGTTGCCGGCATAGCTCGCGGAAGGTGCGACGTTGTTCTGGAAGGATTTGGTCTTGGCGCCCATCGTCAGCTTGGCCACAAAGGCGTCTACGTTGCCGCCATTGTAGCTGCGGTCGAAGGCGCCCGGCGTAGTGGGGAAGTCGCTGGATGCGGCATAGCCCGTGACATACCCCCGCCCGGACGCATCCACGGCGATGCCAGAGCCCCAATCGTAGCCATTCCCGCCCAGGAAGGTGGCATACTCCAGGGCGCTGCCGCTCGCATTTACCCGCACGACAAAGGCGTCTAAGCAAGGCTGTAGGTTGTAGGGGCCACATGATGTGCCGCCATTGTAGCTGCGGTCGAAGGCCCCAGGCGTGGTGGGGAAGTCACTGGAACCGGTACCACCCGCGACATACGCCCGTCCGGACGCATCCACGGCGATGCCATGTACCACTTCATCGCCACTACCGCCCAGGAAGGTGGCATACCCCAGGGCGCTGCCGCTCGCATTCAAGCGCACGACAAACGCGTCCGAGAAGTTGAAGCTGCGGTCAAAGGCGCCGGGCGTGGTGGGGAAGTCGCTGGACGAGGTTTCGCCCGTGATATATGCCCGCCCGGACGCATCCACGGCGATGCCAAGGCTTTCGTCGTAGCTACTCCCGCCCAGGTAGGTGGCATACTCCAGGGCGCTGCCGCTCGCATTCAAACGCACGGCAAAGGCGTCCGACTCGTTGAAGCTGCGGTCGAAGGCGCCGGGCGTGGTGGGGAAGTCGCTGGACGAGGTTTCGCCCGTGATATATGCCCGCCCGGACGCATCCACGGCGATGCCAAGGCTTTCGTCGTAGCTACTCCCGCCCAGGTAGGTGGCATACTCCAGGGCGCTGCCGCTCGCATTCAAACGCACGGCAAAGGCGTCCGACTCGTTGAAGCTGCGGTCGAAGGCGCCGGGCGTGGTGGGGAAGTCGCCGGACCAGGTCTGGCCCGTGACATAGGCCCGCCCGGTCTCATCCACTGCGATACTACGGCCTTGCTCAAAACTACTTCCGCCCAGGAAGGTGGCATACTCCGGGGCACTCCCGGCCGCATTCAAGCGCGCGACGAAGGCGTCTCCGTAGTGGCCATTGTAGCTGCGGCCGAAGGCGCCGGGCGTGGTCGGGAAGTCGCTGGACAAGGTACCACCCGTGACATACGCCCGCCCGGCCACATCCACACCGATGCCAAAGCCCCAATCGCTGTCACTCCCGCCCAGGAAGGTGGCATACTCCAGGGCGCTTCCGCCCGCATTCAAGCGCACGACAAAGGCATCTTCGTAAACGTATCCACTGCTGACGTAGCCACTGCTATTGATGCTACGGTCGAAGGCTCCGGAAGTGGTAGGGAAGTCGCTGGACCTGGTATAGCCCGTCACATACGCCCGCCCGGACGCATCCACGGCGATGTTGTAGCCATACTCCCCGCCACTTCCGCCTAGGAAGGTGGCATACTCCAGGGCACTGCCGCTCGCATTCAAGCGCACGACAAAGGCATCTCCGTCGTGGCCATTGTAGCTGCGGCCGAAGGCGCCGGGCGTGGTCGGGAAGTCGCTGGAC
>CAZHTZ010000030.1:0-26341 GCA_964535455.1 uncultured Caldilineales bacterium | reverse complement strand
GAACCGGCCTGACATCCTTGACCCCGCCTTGCTGCGCCCCGGCCGCTTCGACCGCCAGGTCGTGATGGATCGACCCGACATCAAGGGTCGCGAGGCGATCTTACGCGTCCACACCCGTGGCAAGCCCCTGGCAAGTGACGTCGACCTGACGACGCTGGCCAAGCTGACGCCCGGTTTCGTGGGTGCGGACCTTGAAAACGTAGTCAACGAAGGGGCCATCCTAGCCGCCCGGCGCAACAAGCGTCTGATTGGCCAGGAAGAGTTCCAGGAGGCCATCGAACGCATAGGGGCCGGACCGGAACGCCGCAGCCGCCTGATGAGCCCGGAAGAGAAGAAGATCGTCAGCTATCACGAGGCGGGACATGCCGTCACCAGCTTCTACTTGTCGCACAGCGACCCGGTGCAGAAGGTAACCATCGTCCCCCGCGGCATGGCAGGCGGTTACACCATGTACCTGCCCGATGAAGATGTCGTGGACAGCCGCGACCGCTACCGCGACTACCTGGTGACACTCCTGGGCGGCCGCACGGCGGAAGAGATCATCTTCGAGCGCATCACCACAGGCGCCGCGCAGGATATCGAGCAGGCGACCAAACTGGCCCGGTTGATGGTCACCAGTTGGGGCATGAGCGAAGAACTCGGCCCCCTAACCTTCGGCCATCGCGACGAGCTGGTTTTCCTTGGCCGCGAGATCAGCGAACAGCGCAATTACAGTGAGGAGGTCGCTCGCCAGATCGACCGCGAGGTGCGGCGTCTCATCTTCGATGCGCACCAGCGAGCGAAACAAGTGCTTAGCGAGAACCGCGACAAACTGGAGGCGCTTGCCCAACGGCTGCTCGAGGCGGAAACCGTCGGCGCCGATGAATTCAAGAAGCTGATGGCGATGTCCGCTCCTGCCGCCGCCTGAGGGTGGCAGTCAGCAGGTAGGGGCGTGGCTCCACTCACCGGCGCTTGCTTCCGATTCCTGCACGACCTCCGCTACCATGAGTGGATGGGCGCGTCCCTGCAGCGGTGGCTGCTGGTGCTACTGGGGGTGTCGGCAGGCGCGGCGCTCCTGCGCGTGCTGCCCGGCGGTCCCGGGTTGGGGCTGCTGCCGCTCGGAATCGCTCTACTCCTGATCCTCGGCCAGGGGTGGGCGCGGCGATGTCTGTACGTGCGCTTCCTCGCGGACGCTCCCTCTTCAGCGTTGGATGCTCGCGCCGGCCTGCGACCACACGACAAGGTCCTGGTGCGAGCGACCGGTCTCTTCAGCGTCGACGGGGAAGAAGCGGCCTGGACGGACCTGCGAACGTGTTAACGTGCAACGCTTTCCATTCGCCGGAAGAGCCCCAACAGGCCAAAGAAGACCGCGAGCGCCACTACCGACAAGAGCAGCAGCGTGGGCGCGAGCACCTGCGGTCCTTGGGCCGCGAAGCGCTGGCCGAGCACCCAGGGGACGATCATAGCACCCAGGCCGCCGCCCACCATGAACCACGCCGCCACGCGGCCGGTGAGGGGCAGATGACGCCCGGCGAGTGAGAGCAGCGTGGGATAGAAGGAAGCCATGCTGAAGCCCAGGCCAATGGTCACGATCCAGACGACCACAGGCGTTTGCGGCCACACCGCCAACAGCGTGAGAAAGACAAGGATGCCACTCAAGTCGACTAGAAGCAGGAAGCGCGGGCGCACGCGGGCCGCCAGGGGGACGGTGAGCAGGCGGCCCAGGGTGATGCAAACCCAGAAGAGCGAGGTGAGGTAGCCTGCGGTGACGGTCACGGCCAGGCCCAGACGTGTGGCGTAGCTGAACACCAGCCCACTGTAGCCCACCTCGACGCCCACATACAGAAAGAACAGGGTTGCGGTCATCACCACGGGCGCCCACGGCACCTGCCTGGCAGCCACACCGGCCACCACGGGCGGCGGCGCCGGGCTGGGCGTGCGGAGAAAGAGAAAGGGCAGAGGCGCTATCGCCAGAGCCATAAGCCAGTAGGCCCCGGCGACACCGCCGGTACGGTCGAGCACAACCGCCACCAGGGTGGGAGAGATCAGAGCGCCGAGACCGAAGAAGAAGTGCAGGGCGTTCATATAGGGGCCGACGCCAGGACCATGAACCCAGACCAGGGCGGTGTTGCTGGCAACGTCGATGCCGCCCTTGCCCAGGCCAAAGGTGAAGAGCACGACCGCCAGCACGATGAGACTGCCCGGCAGCGGCGCCAGCGCCACCGTGATCGCCATGATCGCCATCATCGCCGCCATGAAGGGATGGGCAGGCCAGCGGTCGAAGCGACGCCCGGAGGCAATCGTCCCCATCAGGACGCCCAGAAACTGCGCGACGAAGAGAATGGAGATGGCGTTGATCTCGACGCCGGTCTGACGGGCAAGGCCGGGCAGCGCCGGACCCAACGCTGCGAGCACCATGCCCGTAGCCACAAAGGAAGCAAAGTAGAGGGCCGACTGGCGGCGGGGGAGGGACACGAGAGGCGAGAGGCGGGTTACGGGTGGCGGGTAGGGGCAACCCCCTGTGGTTGCCCGCAGGTGGCGGGTAGGGGCGATTCACGAATCGCCCTGTCGGGCGGCATGAGGTGGGGTGCAGGTGGCGGATAGAGATGTGCCCCCACGCCCTTCAACCTGCAACCCGCAACCTGCAACCTGCAACCGTCTATCTTGCGGCCGCCGGTTGCTGCCGCCGGAACAGGGCCAGCAAGGCGACGTAGAGGACAAACGCCGAAACCGTGACGAGCAGCATCGTGGGCGCCAGCATCTCTGTCCCCTGGCTGGCGAAACGCTGGCCCAGCAGCCAGGGAATGATCATAGCCCCCAGGTTGTCGCCGGCCATGAGGATGGAGGACACCTTGCCCGTGAGGGTGATGTGGCGACCGGCCAGCGTGAACAGGGCCGGATAGAACGAGGCCATGCTCAGGCCCAAACCCGCCGTTGCCACCCAAAGCACTGTGGGAGTCTGCGGCCACAGGGCCAGGAGCGTAAAGAAGAACAGGATGCCGCACAGGTCAACCAGCAGCAGGACGCGTGGGCGCACACGGGCGGCGAGGGGAATGCCGGCAAGGCGACCAAGGGTGAAGACGGCCCAGAAGAACGAGGTCAGGTAGCCGGCGGTGATCGTCGAGGCCAGACCGAGCTGGGTAGCATAGCTGAATAACCAGCCGGCGTAGCCGATCTCGAGGCCGACATAGAGGAAAAAGAGGATAGACGTCAGCAGCACCGGCGCCCATTGGCTGCGACCACCGGCATCGCTGGCGGCAGCAACCGGCGGCGATGGGCTGCGCGTACGCAGATAGAGAAAGGGCAATGGCAGCATCGCCACTGCCATGATCCAGAAGGCGATGCTCACGCTGCCGGTGCGGTCCAGGGTCTGCGCCACCAGAATGGGCGAGATGAGCGCACCAAGACCGAAAAAGAAGTGCAGGGCGTTCATGTACGGCCCCACGCCGTGGCCATGCACCCAGACCAGCGCCGTGTTGCCGCCCAGACCGATGCCGCCCAACGCCAAACCCAGGAGGAACATAGCGACGATGAGCAAGGTCAGGGTGGTGGGCAGCGGCAGCAGCGCCACCATGACGATGATGCCGCCGCTGGCGATCGCCATCAGGGGATGGACCGGCAGTCGATCGATGACGCGTCCCGACGACAGCGTCCCCAGCAGGAGGCCCAGAAACTGCGCTGTGAACAGGATGCTAACGGCGCTGACGTGCACCCCAGTCTGGCTGGCAAACCCTGCTAGAGACGGACCCAGCGCCGCCACCAGCAGGCCCATGACGGCGAAGGAGGCGAAGTAGAGGGCGCTTTGGCGCCGCTTGAGCCTCTCAGAAGGAGCCGCCGTTTCGACGGCGGGAGAGGCGGTGGTGGTCGTCGTCATAGGCCGCAAGCGTACCACGGCCCCGCCATGTCGGCGAAACCGTGGGTGCGTTTGAACGTTTGAACGTTTGAACGTTCTAACGTTAATCCGGCAGCTTGCCCCCGACGCCCATGCCGAACTTCATGCACTTGTGGAAGAAGTCCACGGGCTGGCAGTACATCATTGGGCAGGCCCCGGCGATGCAAGCGATGCTGTGTTCCTTGCAGAACTGCACCGCCGCCGGGGAGACGCTGGTGCCGAAGGAATGGGCGGCGTGGTGCATCCACACACGCGAGACGCCGGTCGCGGCGGCCTGCTCCACCAACAGCTCGGTGGCGTCGGGCCTGGTGGCGATCATCAGGGCCGTGACGCCGCCGGGGATGGAAGCCAGGTCGGGGTAGGCAGGGTCGCCGGCGACGCTTTCGGCGTTGGGATTGATGGCGAAGACCGTATGGCCGGTGGATTTGAGCTTGAGGTAGATCGAATTGGCGGCGGCGCCTTTGGCCGAGCGCGAGACGCCGGCGACGGCGATGCGGTCTTGGGCCAGAAAGTCCTGAACTTTGTCGGCGAGGGTGGACATAGAGAGCCTCCGGGCACGAACGGAATCCTCCGGGCGACTAGCGCCCGGAGGCAAGAGTTTTGTATAGCCCAGTTTAGGCCCCGCGTCTCCGCACCGCTATGACAAAGCTCATGTTCGGAGACGTGTCGTGAACTGACGGCAGACCACCGACCGCGGTCTGTGGTCTGTGGTCGGCCGTCGTCCCTACCGGAACTCGATGCGCACTTCTTCGAAGCCGAGCGAGCGCAGGTGGTTCTCGAAGTACAACCGCCCGTACTCCTCAGCCGTCTGCAAGATGTTCGATTCCTGCACCGCTTGTTTGAGGTTCGCCTGGGCGAGCGCAAGCGCTCTGGCCTGGATGTCAGGGTCCTGAGGCATCAGCAACGTGCGGTCGTAATCGACGATGTGGCTCTTTTCGAAATCCATTTCAAGAGACAGGAGCTCAGGCGAGGGCAGGTAGAGCTGCACGCGCTTGCCGTCGACCCAGAGATCTTCGTCCTTGATCTTCTCCAGGTCGAAGCCCGCCTTGGCCTTACCGTGGACGATCATGACGATGTGCTCGCTCACGCCCAGACGCTTGCGCCAGTCCTCGGGTACGTTCTTGACCTCCACATCGGTGACAAGACCCTGCTCGACCGTCGCCAGCTCGGCGATCTTCTTGATGCTGGTGATGCTGACCACCGGGGGCGTCGGGGAAGGGGGGATGGAGCTGACGGTCTGGCTGCGCGGAAACAGAAGGGCGCCCACCAGGCCCAAGCCGACGCAGGCGATGACGAGGAGAAGACCGATGACGGCGACGGCGAGCCAGGCAGAATTGCGCCGGCCCGGCGTCACCGGGGAAGGAGTGTCCTGGGAAGGCGGAAGCTGGCTCATGTCGGGGTTGGCAGCAGGGATGGAGCTGGGTGGGGGCGACGGTTCGTCGGGGGTGGGAGGGAGCATGCTCATGGTGGCGCCTCTACTGCGGACGAACGGTGAGCGTGACGTCGGTGAAGCCCAGCGAGCGCAGGAAACGCTCCAGGAACACCTCGCCGTTCTGCTCCGCCCGGTCGAGGATGCCGTGGTCCAGCGTCCATTCGCGCACCTTGACTTCGGCCTGGCGGCGGGCCTCCGTCTCCAGGTCCTTGTCGGGCTTCCAGAACAGACCGGTTTCGCGCGAGTAGACGTAGGTCTCCTGGTTGTCCACACGTGTGAAGAGGATCTCGGCCGGAGGCAGGCTGACGAGGACGCTGTCGCCGGCGACGACGACGTCCTGCGGTCGCAGCTTCTGCAGGTCGAACCCGGCGATGGCCTCGCCGGTGGCCACCAGTAGCAGCTCATCGGTGCCGAACAGGGCTTTTACCCGATCCCAGAGACCGGCAGGCTCATCGGTGATAGGCACATGTACCTGGACCACGAAGTCCGTGCTCTCCAGCCGGCCGAGGTCTTGAATCTTGACCAGGGAAACGCGCGGGGTAGGGGCAGACGTGGGGGTGGCGGTCGGCGTGGCTGTGGGTGATGCCGGCGGCGTGGGGGTGGGAGGGAGGGGAGTGGGCGTGCGGCTGGGCAGCTGGGTGGGCCAGGGTGCGGTCGGCGTGGGCGGCGCCGGCGTGGCGGCAGCGCCGGCCGCCGACAGCCGGCCCACGGCAAAGGCCGAAGCGGCGGCGATAACTACAACCAAGACAAGGGCCAGGATGGTAAGGGGCCGGGGTTGGCGTTGGGACATGAATCCTCACGCGAATGGGCAGGTGCGACGCACTTTGAAAGTGCGTCGCACCTGGCTACTGGCCGACGTCCTTGACTCGGAAGTACGGGGGCTCATAGCTGCCTGGACGATTGTCGGCCGGCGTCGTCACCGTGTTGCCATCCCGTAGGGCGGTGAACGCTGGCGACATAATCTCGACGCCGGCCTCGTTGAACTTGTTCTGGATGTTCTGATGCAGACCTGAGTAGAGCCGGGGCATGTGCTCCGGGCTTTTCGTCCAACAGTTGAGCTGATAGGCAATGTTGAAGTCGTTCAGGCTGGTCTGCAGAATAAACGGCGCCGGTTCGGCCAGAATCTCCGGCGTGGCCAGCGCCGCTGCAATCATCAGCTCGTGTACTTGTTCCCAGGGAGCATCATAACCGATGGTGACTGTCGTGTAGAGGATGACCCCTTCACCCCTGGCCATGGTGGTGTAGTTCACGACGTTGGTGCTCAGGACCAAGGAGTTGGGAATAGAGACATCTTCGTTCTTGAACGTACGCACCCGCGTCGTGAGGAGTCGTTTCTCGGCAACGATCCCCACAGTCTCTCCGATCTTGATCACGTCGTCGACCCGAAAGGCGCCCGTGTACGTCTGGATGACGCCGGCGACGATATTGGAGACGGCGGTTGCGGATGAGAAGGTAAGCAGGGCGCCCAGAAAGATGGAGATGCCACGGAAGGCATCGGAATCAGACCCGGGCAAATACGGAAACGAGATGACGAAGGCGCCGACGATAAGCAGGAAAGAAACGATCCTTCCGGTGAAGGATGCCCACTCAGGTTCGAAACCGCCGATCGTGATGCCACCCTGCTCGACCTCGGAGAAGAAGAAGCGCACCAGGCGAATGAGCACATAAGTGAAAATAGCGATGACCACGATGGTGAAGAGTTTGCTCTGGTAGTCGATCAGCCATGTCCACATCGCCTCCAACGGCGCCAGGATCAAGCGAATGATCTGTTCCGCGACGATTGCTGTGGCCGGAAAGAGGCGCAAAACCATGGGCGCCAGAAAAACGATGATGATCAGATCAATGACAAACCTGACGATGCTCAGCAAACGCCTGAGCGTCTGCTTCCAGCGACCAGAACGATAGGCCTGGGTTCCACCCAAGATCGGAATGGGCGCGCCCTCCACCGGCATTTCATCGATCTTTCGCACCAGGCGGTGGTAGAGGCGGTTGATGAAGTACAAGACCAGGATCAGGACTACAACCATACCTAGGACTTCGACCCATCTCAACCCGCGCGCCTGGGGCGTATTCTGCTGTCGCGTGCGCTCGATCGCTGCCTGGATGGCCGCGGCCGCCTTCTGGGCAGCCGCCTGCCGTCCAAGGCCGACGGCGGCGGCATCGCGGTCGGTCACGGTCATCAGTATCTGGTCCCCGGCCATGATGTCGGTGCCGTCAGTCGTCTCATCCAGACGCAGCTCGACCGGAGGCGCAAAGGGATTGGTGGCCAGGTCGTTGATGCGCCGGCTGATCAGGGCGGCCCGCTCGGCTGGCAACAAAGAGCCGATGCGCTCACGGATGTAACCGATGACCTGTCCCCCCACCACGACGGGAGCGCCCGGAAGTGGGGTCGCTACCGCCAGGTCGGGCGTGGCCGTTGCGGTCACAGCCGGGCTCTGCGGCTCTAACTGGCTTTGCCCCCCCGCTGCGCCTCCTGAAAACCACCCCAGCAGGAGAATCACGGCAAGGAGAACGACGGCGATGCGAAGGATCAAGGTCTTGTGCAATGATAGATTCATGGCTGGATCGGGTCGCCCAGATGTCAGAGACGGCAGCGTCGCCTAACACGAAGTATACGACGTCTCCTGCGCATCGCAACTGTCCGGCCTCTTCTCGAGCACGTCGCCAAGACCACCAAAGCACCACGCAGGGGCAATTGGGCAGCACGCGCCCTAAACCAAAGATGGCAACGGGGAGCGAGGCTGTGACCCGATTCCCGTACAACCTCGCGGATCGTGCCAGCCGTGTGCGAACCCATGCGTTCGAGAACGCTGGCTGTCACCCCTTCTGCCGCCAATTCTGCCGTCGCTGCAGCCAACCAGTCAGGCAGCGCGACCCCATCGCCGGTGTCGGAAGGTCTGCGAACATGCAGAAGAATGATCTGTGCGCCGCCGTCACGTAGGAACGGCGGCACAAAAGGCAACAGTCGGTGAAGCTGGCGAGAAGACGAATTGCCAACTCCTTCAAATGGGAGGATACTGCCCCAAACCCAAGAAAACGCTATAGCTGAGTCCCGCTCAGGGCTGGGGGGCCCCTGCGCAGCCATGACGCGGTGCAAGGCGTCTCAAACAAGAGGGTCACCTCGTGTCCTCTCCCAAGTCACCTCCTGCCAAGCTCCTGTTTTTGGAATCAGGGTCCGCAATTGCGCCAGCTCCATGTTTCGGGCGTGGGCAAGCGCCACGGCGATGGGTAGCTCGTGCGCGACAATGCCGATGCGCTGTCCAGGATGACGCCGCTCGATCTCGGAGATTGCTTCCAGAACGCGGCCTGCCAGCGCCTGAAGATCCTCGCCGTCTGGCGGGCGCGTTGTCAGAGGCGACTTGTGCCAACGCGCAAACTCTTCAGGGTACTGCGCCTCGATGTCGGTCGAAAGCATCCCCTGCCAACGCCCGATGTTGATCTCCCGCAGACGGGCATCGCTCAGGACGGTGATGCCTAGCTGCGTCCCAATGATCTGCGCGGTTTCCATGGCGCGGCGCAAATCGCTGCTGTATAGGTAATTCAACCCGGCGGTGCGTAGTTCCAGGGCTGTGCGCTGCGCCTGTGCGCGGCCGAACTCGTTGAGCGAAGGATCAGCTTGACCTTGCCAGCGGCCTTCAAGGTTCCACTGGGTCTGTCCGTGGCGGATCAAAATCAATTGTGTCATCTCGTTCCCCTTTCCGCTATGTACTCAGGAATCTCGGCCATCGGCGGTCGCTCGTACTCAATGATCTCTTGTACTTCCAGGCGGAACTGGTCGTTTTCCTGCAGGATCAACTTCATGCTGGTGTTTACATCTTCCAGCAAGTCGGGGCCAAAGCGTCGCTCCAACTTGTTGATCACCACCTGGATGATCGCAAACGACATCTTGCTCAATGCCTGCAGCGGCTGATTGCGGTGGACACGCTCTTTGAGGTCGACCTGTGCGATACTTGATAGTCCGGCTTTTTCAAGGACGTCGATTAGCATGCCGGTTTCAACGCCGTAACCAGTGTAGAAGGACAATTGCTCCAGCAGACTACGCCGGCCGCCGTACTCGCCGGACAGCGGCTGGATCACGCCCGACAGCTCTGGGTAAAACAGGTTGAGCAGCGGTCGGGCCGTAAGTTCGGTGACGCGGCCGCCGCCCCCTGCTTCCAACTTCCCGTTGACACGCAGGGGGCGCCGGTAAAAGCCCTTGACGAACTGAACATCCGGATTCAAGAGCAGGGGACCGATGAGGCCATAGACGAAGCGCGGGTGGATGTTGACGATATCGGTGTCGATCCAGAATACCAGGTCGCCGTGGGTAACATGCAGGCTCTTCCAGAGCGCCTCGCCTTTGCCGCGACGCAGGCCATACTGAGGCAGGATGTCCTGATGGACAAACACCGGCACTCCCAAGCTCGTGGCGATTTCCACCGTACGATCGGTGGAGCGCGAATCGATGAGTACAAGTTCGTCGATCAGAGGAACCTCTTCCATCAGCGGGCCTTTGATCGACCGCACCAGGTTGCCGAGCGTCGCCTCCTCGTTCAGCGCGGGCAAGGCCAGGCTGATCGTAAGCCCGCGCCTACGTTTGAGGTCTAACAACGCGTCCAGGTCGGCAAACTCGTCGGCATGATACGTATTCTCGGCGAACCACTTGTCTACCAGTACGGAGATGGCTTCCTGGCCCAGGGTGCGATCTTGGTCCGGTTCGGTAGGCATGCCCTGCCTGGCCTTGACTGCGATCACGTTTCCGGAGGTTTCCTCCAGCAAACGGTCGGCGACGAGTCCTAACGACGACGGGGCCTCGACGCGCTGTCCTGCGGCGCCGACGATCACCAAGTCGTGGCCGCCCGCCGTCTCCACCAGGGTACCGGCGGGGTCATCCGATTCGATTTCTAGCCGCTTCACCTCGGGCAAGCCTGACAACACGCGATCAAGGGCGCGGAATGGCCGCGCTCGACGCGATTCTTCGACGGTCGTGGCGAGCGGCCGGGTGTGCAGCGCTGTCAGCTCGGCACGTGATGCCTTGCCCAGGGAAAGCGCCAGCCGCATTGCTAACCCAGCCTGCGGGCCCCCGCGTACTGACATGAGGATATGGTTCGGAGGCTTCGGGATCGCCCCGCGTACCATGGCAATGTCACAGGGCGGGGAGCTGAGAATCTCACCGGCTTCCACCCCCAGCGCTTCCAGGGTAGATGGCCAGCCCAACACCAGGAGATCGGGCCGGATCGACCCGATCAGTTGGACGAGTTCATTCCACGGTGTGTGTGAAACTCGGACTCGCGCCCGCCGGCGCATTTGTGTTCCGGCGACCAGGTTGCTGAGCTGAGCGCGCACCTGCCGCGCGCCGGAAGCGCCAGCGGACAAGGGCTGATCCGCTGCCATGCAAAACAGACCGGCGAGAATGATGTGGCTATCGTCGGTGATCGCCCGTGCGGCAGCGAGCGCCGGGCCCGGATCGCAGCCGTGTACAACCGGCACCAGGACATGCCTGAACGGCGAAAATTGCCTTCTCTTGCTCATAGGGAGCTCCCCTCTGCCAGGAGTGGTGCGATGTCCCTGGCATACACTCCTTCCCAGGTATAGGCGCCCCGGACGTGAACGCCCATCGCGTAGCAAGGGTCGGTCGCCAAGTGGGCCGCGATCTGATCTGCGACTTGCTCAGGCAGGGCATCAGGCGAAAAGTAGGTTGCCCGATTGCCGGCCAGCTCGCGCAGAGGGGCAATGTCGGTGCAGAAGATGGGCAGCCGCGATAGTCCCGCCTCGAGAATGGGGATACCGAATCCCTCTTCACGGCTCGGCATCAGAAGCGCATCAGCCAGGCGATAGAAGTCGGCGATGACGGCGTCGGGCAAATAACCCTCTACCAGCTCGGTCAAATAGTGAACGGCTCCTTCGAGGCCCAACGCGGCGCGCAGGTTTTGCAGACGCTCGAAATAGGCGGCATTGGCTGGGTTGTGTGGCCCGGGTGGGCCGGTCACGATGAGCGTCGGGTTTGAAAAATACGAGCGCAGTGCGGCGACCACGCGCACAGCCAACTCGATGTTCTTACGCGTGGTAATGCGAACCGGCAGGAGCAGCAGCGGCTCGGCCTCCAACAGCTTAAGACGACGGACGAGATCCGCCGTTTGCACCTCAAGCTTCATGAAGCTGGCGATGTCGAGGCCGTTGGGCACCACCCGGATGCGGTCGGGCGGAACATGCAGGAGCTCGGACAGCTCTCGCTGGCGCAGTGTCGACACGACAACCTGGGTTGCAGCCGGCCAGTCCGTGCGCAGCAGATCCCACGGCCAACCCTCGTGCAGTTCCGATCGGTAGCGTGGGGTTGTCCATGCCAGATCATGATGCCATAGGACCACACGCGGGGCGTTCGCCTGCGTGAGCAGTTCATGCAGGGCGGCGGTGAGCGCCAGGTTCTTGTTGAGTGAGCAGATGTTGTGTGCGATCAGCATTTCTACGTCTGCCAACGCGCCCGCGAGCTCGGCCCGCAATGTATCAACCAGGACCGCAAACGCCGGTGGAACCCGGCCGGCATCCAACTTTGATTTGATGACCAGCACTTCGGCGTGTCGTGAATCGGTCAGTGGGAGCCACGTGAACGTGATGCGGGGGTCGAACTGTTCGCCTCGGCCAGCTATCACCCGTACGTGGTGTCCGGCATCGGCCATCAGGCGCGCCTGCTGCGCGAGCACACTCTCCACCCCGCCGATCACGGGCGGGACGGCGCAGTGTAAAAGGTATTCTCGAATGCCATCCTCTTTTCCTGCGGCTTTGGCTGGCCGGGATAGCCACGTAATTGTAACCCGCAGCCGCCCACCGGATAGGGGCCGCCGCCTTGGGCGGGTTTTCCCCCCTCCCCGGTTGATAGTCCTCGTAGATTTCGTCCTGGCTGGCGATAAGGTCCAGGGTGCGGTGGCGCAGCTCTCGCGCCATCTCAGTATATCCCGCTCGCGCCAAGCCTTCAATCAGCAGATAGTTGACATTTACCCACGTGGGCCCGCGCCACATCTGCCACGGATCGAACTTGGGGTCGTTCAGTGCCACAGTAGGTACGGGGTAACGAGACCAGAACTCGCGCGGGTCGGCCAGGTGGGCCACGAGCCGGTCGGCTGTCGCCTGTGGCAAGCGTCCGGTCAGCAGTGGGAAGAGGTTGAAGGGCGTGCGCACCTCGATGTGTTCGCCTGCACGGTGCGCCCAGAACAGCCCGGCTTCCTCATCCCAGAGCACATTCATCATCCGAGCGACGATGGTGTCGGCGGCTCGTGCCCACATGGCAGCATCATCCTCCGCACCGATGACGTGTGCGATCTTCGACAGCGCCTCCTGCTGTAGACACAAATAGGTGTTTAGGTCGGGCGACGTCACGGGCATGCCTGCATCCCACAAGGGGCTATCATCCAAACCGGATGAGAAGGGATGCCGGTATTCGCACAGGCCGTCGCCGTCGGTATCATTGTATTCGAACCACCAGTGGTTCCAACGCACCAACGGCTCATAGATTTCGCTCAGAAACTCGGCATCATGGCTAAGCTCGTAGATCTTCCAGGCGGCCCATGCGATCAGCGGCGGCTTGGTCACATCGGCATCCACGGGGAAGTTCAGGTGCGTCACCGTTCCCTCGTCGTGGACGGCGTCGGGGATCATACCATCCTGGCGCTGGTGGTCGAGCAAGATGCGCAGCTGGTCCTCGGCCAGCCGGAGATCGATATGGCGATATGCGAGCGCGTGGAAGAAGTTGTCCCACTGCCAAACACCGACGTAGTGGATTTTGGAGGGGGTCATGGCTTCGCGGGTCATGAAATAGCGGGTCGAGATCAGCCCGGCGCGCATGATCCACCAAGCGTAATAGTATTGCGAACGAAACTCCTCTGCCACTGCCGGCGCCCGACTGAACCAGTCATGCCAACGTTGCGCCGCGGTTTCAATCGCTTCCGCCGGTGCCGGCACCCAGCGGTTGAAGCCCATGCGCGGGGTGATATTGATCAGGAGGGCTTTCCCTCCCTCTGTGGCGTCAACGGTGAGGCGCACATCTTGGGTCTCAGAGCCTCCTGCGGTGGCATCGTTGGACAGGACATGCGCATTTGTGATGTAGGCCACGTTACGCCGGATGTCACCGGTGAGCCGGAGGATGCCCCCGCGCCGGTCAGAATAGGCCTGGTCCAGGTGGGCGCGAAATCCGATCCCACAGCGCGCCGCAGGCAGCGCCACGATCAACGTTTCGGTGTCCAGAAAGGCGATTGTGAAGGTGCCGGCTGTGGTATGGCACTCCAGGCAGTGCGGATAAGTTGTCAATGCCAGTGTCAGGGCATGGCCCTCTTCATCGGTAAAGCAGAGCTCTTCCAGGATCGGCGGCCGGCGGCGATAGGCTGACAGCTCGCCGGTACGCTTATACCACCGCTCGGTCAGACGAATCGAGAAATGGTCGTTCGTGCAAAACACCAGGAGACGCGCGCCGCGTTCGCTGAACGGAATTTGGCTCAGATTGATACGGTCTTTCAATAAGTTCAGGTACTTCGAATCAAGGGGCATCTGGTTTCCCTCAGCCTGCTGATCTGTCAGTGAGCCAAAGTGTCTCGTAGGGTCCCATCTCGACGGCGCCCTCCCCCCGGACCACCGGAGCGCGGCCCGTGATCAGATCGCGCACCTCGCCTGTCCGCAGCGTTTCGGTGACGCGCGGGGCAGCCTGTGCCCGGGACGAGACGTTTTGCAGACACAGGACGGTCGCACTGCGGTCGGGCGCGGTGCGCACCAAGGCGAACAGCGCGTCGCCGCAGGTCATCACCTGCTGGCCGCCGTTTGGATGGAAAGCCGGCGACGACATCCGTGCTCGCAACAGCCTCTTATACCTGTGGAACACCTGGGAGCGCAGAGAGCGTCGATCCGCCAGCTCGGCTTCCAGTTCGGCCAGGCCGAGCTTCTGCCGGTTGATCGTACGATTGCGGCCAGTCTGTGCCACGCCTTCAGGCCAACCGCGCGAGCCAAACAGGCTGTGAAAGTAGATGCCCGGAACGCCGGTCATCGCCAGCAGTATCGCCTGGCTGGCCATGAAACGGTCCACCTGAACCCCCAGTGGCTCGGGCCCGTGCGGGTCAGACAACGCGTCGAAGTAGTTGATGTTCAGCTCGTAGGGGCTGCGGGATCCATCCAAGTTGTTCTTATACGAGACCAGCCCGCCATGCGCCTCAGCGCCCGCCACCAAGGCGGCGATCTCCGCTTCCGGCAGGATGCCGCCCGTCGGGTTTAGTCCGATGCCGTCGTGGGACGCCAGGAAGTTGAAGAAAGTCGTCTGCTCCGATAGCAGAGTAAGGTCCGAAGCCCACTTCGACAGCACACGGCTGTCGCCCGTACGGAGTGCGTGTAGCGTCAGCGGCGGCAACGCGAAGTTGTAGACCAACTGCGCCTCGTTGTGGCCGTCACCGAAATAGGAGATGTTGTCGCGATGCGGCACATTGGTCTCGGTGATCAGACGGACGTGGGGCCCCGCTTCGTCCAGCACCGCGCGCATGAGTTGCACCACGCGATGCGTTTGCGGCAGATGGAGACACACCGTACCGATCTCCTTCCACAGGAAGGCGATGGCATCCAGCCGGATGAATTCGGCGTCCTGGGCGATGTAGAACAAGAGGATGTCCAGCATTTCCAGAAGCACGTCAGGGTTGGCGTAGTTCAGATCGACCTGGTCTGCGCTGAACGTCGTCCATACCAGTTTGGGGCCAGAGGGTGTCTGCACCTCGGTCAGCAGCGGCAGGGCGCGCGGTCGCACCACTGCCGACAGGTCGGGGTCACCCTCGACGACGATGAAGTAGTTCTGGTAGAGCGGGTCATCCCGCAGAAAGCCATGAAACCATGCGCTGTGCCTTGACACGTGGTTGACCACCGCGTCGAACATCAGCCGGAAGCTCTGACCGAGCCGCGCTACGTCACCCCAGTCACCCAGGGCCGGATCGACGGCCCGATAGTCTATCACAGAGAAGCCATCGTCGGATGAGTGCGGGAAGAATGGCAGGATGTGAACACCACCGATGACGCCCTGCAAGTGCTTCCGGCAGAATTCTGCCAGGGTGCGCAAAGGGGTGACATCCGGCTCGCTCACCTGGTCGCCATAGGTGATGAGGATGGCGTCGCGTTGGGTGAGCTCACCCGTTGACCCTCGCCGGGGATATGATGACAGGCGTGTATCCAGCCGCGCGAACGCGGCATCGCCGGCCTCACGGCCATAGAGGGCGACGAGATGATCTTGGATCGATTGCCGTTCAGACATGCTCCATCAACTCCCGCGTCAGCGTGACAAACAAGGGGACTGGCTGGCATCCCTACATCTTGGTCCGCCCCATCCACGACAGATCGGTGCGCTCGCCGAAGTGCTCTCTGAAGACGCGATAGTACATCAGCTCTTCCTTGGAGTTCAGCGTCCAACCGTTTGGCAGCACGCGCTCGGCCAAAAAGGCAGCGTCGGTGAAGACATTTTCGGCGTAGTCGGACAGGAGCTCGCCCACCCCGGCACCCTCCCAGAACTTGGATTTGGTCCGCCTGAGCACCGGCTCCGGCAGGGCGCCTTCCATCGCCCGGCGCAATATCCACTTTTCCACGCCGTCGCGCAGCTTGAGTCCAACTGGAATGCGCTGGGCGTATCCGGCGACTTCCGAATCCAGGAAGGGGACGAAAGCAACCGTCCCGAACGCCGCCGCGCAGCGGTCGACCCGTTGCAGCGCCGTGTTGTGCAGGCGGCCGGTGATATCCAGCAACTCGCCACTCAGCAGGGCAGGGTCAAGGGCCTTGAGATAGGCGTAACCGGCGAACAGCTCGTCCCCACCCTCTCCGGAAAAAACGGCGGACACATAGTCCGAAGCCGCTTTCGCTGCCAGATAGTTGGTGATGCTCGACCGCACCAACAAGGCGTCAAAGGACTCAAGATGGTAGATCACCTGGGGCAGCGCAGCGAGCAGGTCATCGACGACCACCACGACCTCGTGGTGGTCGGCGTCGATGAAGCCGGCCACCGCAGCAGCATACTCCAGATCCGGCGCCCCGGAGACCCCGGCGGCGACTGTGTGCAAGCGATAGACGTGCGGCCGCGCCAGAGCGGCCATAGTGCTCGAGTCCAGCCCGCCTGAAAGCCACGCTCCGACGTCGCCCAGGGTAGCGCGATCGGCAACTGCAGTCTCCAGCCGACGGCGCAGTTCGGCTGCTATCTCCTCCGGCTCGTCACTCAGAACCGGTCGCGTTTCTGTTCTTCGGAACGGTCGGAGCGACTCCCCGTCATACAGCGTGCCGGGCGGAAGCTCATTGACGTCGCCGGTAACCTCCCACAGCGCCTTCACTTCGGAGGCGAAGCAAATGGCGCCATCGGCGTTCCGGCCATAGTAGAGCGGAGCAACACCGAACTGGTCCCGCACAAGCGCGAACTCGCCCTGCACCAACCTGACGCCGGCCAGACGCTCGCGGCCTGCCGACTCACAGATGGAGCAGAGGGCCTGCGTGTCTTCCAGATTTGTTGCCGGATGCATTGTCTTGACGATCCCGGCGGTGACGCCGCTGGTCTGCACCAGTTCGCGTCCGAATCGCCCGCGATAGGCGATCTTGTCGAGCATACGCTCGACGTCTGTCCACTGATTAGGACTAGCGATCCCGGCGATTCCTGCCATGATTGACTCCTTGAAGTCAAGAGGTGGGGTTTATCCAGGCGTGACGCGCCTTCAGGATTTCCAGCAGCGCTTTCCATCCATGACGAACTGCGTCAGCTCGCCCACGCTGAGACGGTCGACGCCCAGCTTGTCCAGCGTGCGTCCGCGACGCCAATAGTCGGTGCGATGGATGATGCAGGCCAGCCTGATGATAGAGTCCATGCCGCGCACGGAGACGCCGTAGTTCTGGCCCAGAGCGGCGATAGGCACCAGGCTCATGGGTACGTCCTCGAAGATGTAGCGGTGGTTGAGCGTGCTGGGCGCCTTGATACCATAATACCCAGTCTGGTTGTGGATGGCCTCATTGAGGTCCTCGCCGGTGGCGTCGTAGGCCATCCGCAGCCATTCCATGGCGGTGCGGGCGCGGATGCCCAGCGATGCCGCCACCGTCACCCGCTCCCGGTCGAGCACCTCCAGCACGCGTGCCACCGACGGGGTCACACCCTCGATGTAGAACTGGTAGTCGCCGAGGGTGGACTCGATGCGGCCGGCGTTGAGGAGTGTCAGGGCCGGGTGGAAGATGGCGCCCATGTTGTTGAGCCCGGTGTGAAGCACGCTGATGCCGTCGATGTACTGAGGATAGGCCGGGGCCAGCGCCGCCAGAACCGCAGCCGTGTGTCTGGCGGGGAGAGCGGCCACAGGCACGGCCTCCTTGATGCGGAAGATGCGCGCCTGGGCGGGTCCGTCCGAGCGGCTGGCATAGATGAAGGTCTCGGCCTCGGCAACGATTACTTCGGCGGTGCAGCCCTGGTCGCAAAGCACCTTGTCGAATTCGACCGCGCCCAATGTGCGGCCGGGGTGGAGGACGACGATCTGCCCATCGCGGAGGTGAGGGGCGACGCTCCTGGCGATGTCGGCGTGGGCAGAGGAGGGGACCACAACCATGATCACATCGGCCCCGGCTAGTGCCTCGCCCATGTCGGAAGTCACGGCCGCCAGGCGGGCAAAGCCGCGCGGTCCACCGGGGAAGCTATCCAGGTCCAGTCCGGAGCGGGCCTTAATGGCAGCGACACGATCCGGCGTGCGATTGTACAATGTGACCGCAAAGTCCATCAGCGCCAGATGGGCGGCCATGGCCTTGCCGCCGTGGCCGGCGCCGATCACGGTGTAGTGTGTCATAGGTGCTCGTCTCCTTGACTTGAGGGGGAAAGCGCCGGCGGAACTCCAGGCGTGCTTGCGTGCAGATGGTTTACAGCCGCGCCAGCCGCTCCCGTTCCGACAGCCGCCGGCCATGGTCATCGATGGCCAGGCAGGCGCCGTCAACAATGCGGGTTCGAACCCGACCCCGGGCAAAGGGGTTGTTCGCCAGATGGGGAGCGTCGAGGATGCCATTGGCGACGGCACTCGCCAAGATGGTCGGGTCCGTGAGCGGGCTCTTCACCCCGGGACCGGCCAGAGCGCGAATGGCGTCGAGCGTAACCTGCGCCTCGGCCACCAGCGTCTCTTTGCGCGCCTGCACCTGCGGATCGAGCGTCAGATCGGGGGCGCCGGCCAGCGCGTTTTCGATCGCCCGCCGCGCCACCTTGCAGGCGGCGATGACGTCCTCGGCGGTGGCAGCGTGGTGGGCTTCGGTGTGACCCACTACATGAACGATGTGAGGCTTCAGCGCCATCTGCACGTAGGTGGCTGCGGCCAGGTGGCCTCGCGCCGATTCGGGATCGAGGGGGTGACTCAACAGCCCTACACGGGTCTGCCGCCAGATGCGGAAGTCCGGCCCTGCCAGGGGAGCCGTGAGTTCCAGACAGGCCAGCATCTTGGCCAGGTCCATCGCATCGGTCAGGCCGGGCGGGCTGTTGAACATCATCTGGGCGATGTAATCACTGACGCCAAAGACGCGGGCGTTGAGGGCAGACAGGTAAGCCGCCACGACAAACACGACATCGGGAGCGTCTCGCATGCCCCAGTGATGAGGTTCATTCAGCTCAACGGGAATGCCGCGGGCGCCGTACCAAGCCATCAGGCGCTGGTGCTCGCGGATGGACGATTCCAGATCGTGCGGCCCGCGACCATCCATGGCGTTGAACCAGAAAAGCGGCACCGCCGCCCAGGCAATGTGGATCGTCTCGACATACATCTCGGCCAGACGAATGAAATCGTCGGTGCCGGAGTAAGTCCGCATCAAAGGGTAGTTCCCACGGCGCGAGGCGGCGTAGAGGAGGCGATAGTCGTCGGGGCTGCGGACGGGTACGCCACCGGCGCCGGTGCGCCGGGCGTCCTGGCGTTCGGGATGGTAGAAGTTCTCCTGTGCATCCTGGTCGACGCCCAGTGAGATGACATCAAGGACGCGGGCCTCGGCGATCTGCCGGATGCCCTGCTCGGTGGCTGCCAGCGTGGGCAGCCCAAAGTGGTGCCGGATCAAAGGATAGGGCGCCTTCCAGGCGATGCGCTCCACGGTCGTCTGCGGATAGTCGTCCACTGTCGCCGCCACCGGTTTGCCGCGCAGATAGGCCAGCACCTCCTCGGGCATCTCGGAGCCGTCGAAGACCTGATCGAAGAAGCCGAGGCTGCGAGCCCGTTCGGCGACAGGGGGTGTACCGCCAAAGGCGAAACGCACCCCGGACGCGTGTAAATCGTCTGCCGACTCGGCGAACTCGGCCAGCAGCCGCTCGCCGGTCTCCGGCGTCAGGCGATAGGAAACGCCGACCAGGGTGGCCTCCAGCTCGCGAGCGGCTCGCAGCACCTGCTCGATGGGAACAGCGGGGCCCAGAAAATGGGTCTGCCAGCCTGCCTCCTCGGCCAGGCGCAGAAAGTTCATGACGCCGGCCACGTGGACGCATTCACCCAGGGCGCCGGCAACGACAATGCGCTGTGTCTGCATGTTTGTTCGTGCATTTTTGACAGTGAAAGTTTCTTACATGATAATATAGGCAATGCAAGTTCTTGTCAAGCACTTGTCATCCGCAGGGAGTCTCTATGTTTCCGCCTGCCTCGTCACCTGAGTCGAGCCTGCTCCTGAGCATTCGCGGCCTGTTGCCTTCCCTCAACGAACAGGAGCAGAAGGTTGGCAGGTACATTCTCGACCATCCGGAATTGGTCGTACACCTGTCCATCGGCAACCTGGCACAGCGCTGCACCACCAGCGACGCCACCATCTCGCGCTTCTGCCGCAAGATCGACGCCGGCGGCTACGGGGCCTTCAAGATCCGGCTGGCGCAGGAGCTGGCGCTGACCGATGCCGTCAACTATGTCCAGGTCAACCCCAGCGATGAGATGGCAGAGGCAGCCAGCAAGGTGATCGCAGCGGACGTCAAGGCGCTGCAGGACACATTCCGCGTGCTCGACCTGGCTGCGCTAGAACGGGCGGCGGATGCCCTGCTGGCGGCGCGGCGGGTGGACATCTACGGCTCCGGCGGGGGCGCCATTGCCGCCCTGGAGCTGCAGTACAAGCTGATGCGGGTTGGGGTGCGGGCGGTCCCTCACACAGACGCCGAGATGCAGGTCATTTCCGCCACACTCCTGACACCCCAGGACTTGGCCGTGGGCATCTCCCATTCTGGAGAGGCGCCAGAGGTACAGCACGCCTTGGACGTGGCCCGGGAGGCGGGCGCGGCGACGGTTGCGATCACCAACCACCCTGCCTCGCCAATTGCCCGAGCAGCCGCTATCAGCCTATGCACGGCTGCCCAGGAGGCGCTGGCTCACGGCTATCCTCTGGGAGCGCGCGTGGCGCAGGTCGGTCTGATCGACGTGTTGTACACGTGCATGGCACGCAAGCGGCAGGCGGAAGTGGAGCGCAGCCAGGATCGCATCGCCACTGCCTTGCACCGCCGGCAGAGCTAACATCCAGTTGCGGCGCACCTATCAGGAGGGATCATGATCGGCCAATGGATGAAACAGCAGGTTATATCCGTCACCCCCACCACCACGGCGCCCCAGGCGGCGCGGCTGGTCGTCGATAAGCACATCGGGACTCTGCCGGTCGTCGACGCCAGGGGAACCCTGCTGGGTGTGGTGCGCGTGCAGGACCTGCTCGACGTCTTCATGCCCGATTTCGTCGGCCTGTTGGAGAACATAGACTTTGTCCACGATTTCGGCGCCATGGAGAGTCTGGAGCCGCGCAGTGTGGCCGAGGCAGCGGGACTGACCATGGCTGACCTGATGCAGCCGCCTGTGGCCGTCGAGGAATCAAGCGGCTTGCTGCGTGCCCTGGCCACAATGAGTAAGCATGACGTCCGCGACCTGCCCGTGGTCGACGCCGCCGGCCGTCTGGTGGGCATCGCCTCGCTCGTGGACATCGCCGCCGCCTTTCTGGCGACCTGGGTGGACGAGGAGCACGCCCCATGATCATCGACCAGGTCGTCGCTGTCCTTATCTTCCTTGTCACCCTTGCCGTCATCCTGTCCGAACGCGTGCACCGCACTATCATCGCCATGGCCGGCGCGGTCGTGATGCTGGCGGTGGGGATGCTGATGGGGTTCTATTCACAAGCGCAGGCGCTGGCCGCCATCGACTTCAACACCCTGGGCCTGCTCCTTGGCATGATGATCCTGGTGCGCCTGCTGGAACAGACCGGCTTCTTTGCCTACGTCGCCATCCTTACGGGCAAGCGGTCCAAGGGGAATCCCTGGCTTCTCATGCTGATCCTGGGCGGGGCAACCGTGCTGTTGTCCATGTTCCTGGACAACGTCACCACCGTCGTCTTGATCGTGCCCATGACCATTCTCATCGCCGAAATCCTGGGACTTACCCCGCTGCCTCTGCTGATGGCGGTGGCGCTGCTGTCCAACATCGGCGGCGTGGCCACGCTGGTGGGTGATCCGCCCAACGTCCTGATCGGTTCGGCGGCGGGCTTGAGCTTCACTTCCTTCCTCACCCACATGGGGCCCATCATCCTGGTCGCCCTGCTGGTGGCGTTGGTGATCCTGCGCCTCGTGTTCCGGCGGGAACTGGCCGAACTCCCGCGACACCTTGCCGCACTGGCCAACCTGGACGAGAAAGCAGCGCTGCGGGATCGCAGCGGCATGGTGAAGACGCTGGCGGTGCTGGCCGTGGTCATTTTGTTCTTCTTTCTGCACGGCGCCCTCCACCTGCAGCCGGCCTACATCGCCCTGACGGGGGCGGCAGTGGCGCTGCTGTTGGTGCAGCCGGACGTGGACGAAACGCTCCGTCACGTCGAATGGGGCGTGCTCATGTTCTTTGCGGCGCTGTTCGTGATGACGGGGGGTCTACAAGCCTCGGGCGTGCTGGCGCGAGCAGCGTCGGCGGTGGCGGGACTGGCGCAAGCCAACCCATTGCTGGCGAGCCTGGTCTTGCTTTGGATGGCGGCCCTGCTTTCGGCCGTGGTGGACAACATCCCCTTCACCATCGCCATGATCCCCGTGATCCAGGGGCTGAGCGCTTTCGGCGTGGTCATCTGGCCGTTCTGGTGGGCGCTGGCCCTGGGTGCGGGCCTGGGCGGCAACGGCACGACCATCGGCGCCACCGCCAACGTCATCACCGTCAACTTGAGCGCCAGAACCCACAGGCCGATCACCACCCGCATCTGGCTGCAGTCCGGGCTGCCGGTGATGCTGGCAACCTGCATCGCCGCCAGCATCCTGTTTGCGCTGCTGTTCGGCTGGATGAGTACGCCCTAGATCAGGTGCGACGCACTTTGGAAGTGCGTCGCACCTAACTGCGAGGCGAGCGCTTACTTCACTTCCAGAGTCGCTTGCATGCCCGATTCAAGATGTGCAGGTGTACCACACACGATCGTATAGGTGCCAGGCTCGCCAGGCGCTGTGAACGTCTCGGTCTTCGTCTCGCCTGGCTGAGCTTCGATTTCCCAGAAAACCTTGTCTTCGTCATCTACATCGAAAGGCACAGTGACCGCAGTGCCTTTCTTAAGCAACACCCACTCGTGTTCGAGGGTACCCTTGTTTGTTAGGGTCAACTTAACGGGCTTGCCGGCAGAAACGCTCCAGGTGGTGGGGTCGAACTGGAAATCGGTTGTGGTAACAGCGATGGTATTGCCGGCGCCGCTACAGGCTGTGAGCACGAAAAGCAGAGCGCCTACAATCATGGGGATGGTGATTCTTCTGAACATGCGGAGTCTCCTCTGGTGGTGTGAGAATGGGTGTGCGAATGAGTCACTACTGGCCAATTCGGTGATCGATGTGCTGCTGAAAGCAGGCGGTTTGTACCGCCGTTGATTCGGCGCTGGCCACCCCGTACACGAAACGCCGAGCCGGTTGCACACCGGCTCAGCGGCCTCAAACATGGCGTCAGGAAGAGAAATTGCTGTCTTGATGCCAAAAGCATAACTGTGGTTATACCCTGATGTCAATGCCAGGTGCGACGCACCTGGCTGGCTAGGCTTCCACGATGGCGATCTCCTCGTCCGTCAGCCCGTAGAGCCGGTAGACGACGCGGTCGATCAGGCGGTCGGTGCGGGCGAGGCGGGTCTTGAGGCGCTGGATGGTGCGTCGCACTTCCTCATAGATCCAAGACGCGTCGCAGACCCGCTTCCACCCTGGCCAAGTCGCCGGACCCAAGCTCGCCTGCCTTTTCCGTCAACAGGCTCTTGTCCACCGTGATCAGTTGCGTGATGTTGGCCACAGAATCGCGCGGCAGACCCGTGCGCGTCGCCGGAAGCAAGACGTTGCCGGGAGCGTCTTCCAGACGCAAATTCGTTGTCAACACGACGCCGATGACGGTGCCCAGGCGGCTGCGGGTATAAGCATCGGCCTGGATAATGAGCACTGGGCGGCGATAGCCGGGCATGGAACCTGCCGGTTCCGGCAGCGCCGCCCACCAAATGCTTCCGCGCTGCATCACCATTCCTCTTGGAGCAGGGAAAGCATTTGCAGTTGCATGACGACGCCGTCGAGCGTCGAGTCCTCTTCGACGTATACCTGATTCAACTGCGCGGTGGTGTCTTCGTCATTGTGCTCGGCGACGAACGCAGCGACAGCCCGGGCATAAAGCTCGCTGCGCGAAATGCCGAGCCGGTGTGCAACCTGCTCGGCGGCCTCAAACATGGCGTCGGGAATAGAAATTGCCGTCTTCATGCCAAGAGCATAACTCTGGTTATACCCTGATGTCAATGAAGGTGCGTCGCACTTTCATTGGCCCTCGGTCGTCTGCGGTCGTTCGTCGGCGGTCAGCCGTCTGCTCTCTGGCATCCGGCGCCCGACCTCTGCTATACTTCCCCTCCCGCAGGTTCAAACCCTGCCCCGGCGCACGCTACCGGGTAGATGAGTCAACCGAGGTAATTTTATGACAACCTGGACGCCAGACCGCGTGTCGGCGACGCTTGAGCGTGTCTTGACCACCGTGCGCCAGCCCGCTCGCTACACGGGCGGCGAGTGGAACAGCATCGCCAAGGACTGGGGGACGGTGCGCAGCCGGGTGGCCCTGGCCTTTCCCGACACCTATGAGCTGGGGATGAGCAACCTGGGGCTGGCCATTCTCTACGACGGTCTGAACCGGCGGCCCGATGTGCTGGCCGAACGCGTCTACGCACCGTGGGTGGACATGCAGGCGGTCATGCGGGCCGAGGGGCTGCCCCTCTTCAGCCTGGAAACGCGGCGTCCCGTGACCGACTTCGACGTCGTGGGCTTCAGCTTGCCCTACGAGCAGCTCTATACCAACGTCTTGACCATGCTCGATCTGGCGGGTCTGCCCCTGCATAGCGCCGATCGCCTGCCCGAGCACCCCCTGATCCTGGCGGGCGGCTCCGCCATGATCAACCCGGAGCCGATGTGGCCGTTCCTGGATGCCTGCTTCCTGGGCGAGGGCGAAGAGGCCATCCACGACATCGTCGATTGCCAGGCGCAGTGGCGGGAGGAAGGACGGCCCGGCGGTAGGACCGAGCTGCTGCGCCGCCTGGCCCGGATTTCCGGCGTCTACATCCCCTCGTTCTACGAATCGCGCTTTCTGAGTGACGGCGCCCTGGGAGGCACCATGCCGCGGGCCGAGTTCGCCGCCGTGGCCCCGGCTTCGGTGACGAAGCGCATCGTCACCGTATTGCCACCGCCCGTCACCGATTTCATCGTGCCCTATGTGGACATCGTCCACAACCGCGCCGCCATCGAGATCCAACGCGGGTGCACGCGCGGCTGCCGTTTCTGCCAGGCCGGCATGATCTTCCGCCCCGTGCGCGAGCGGCCTGTGGCAGAGGTCCTGGCCGCCGTCGACCGCATGATGGCCAGCACCGGCTTCGAGGAAATCTCCTTTCTCTCCCTCTCCTCGTCCGACTACACCTACATCCAGCAACTGGTGGATGGGGTGACGGCGAAATACGGCGACAAGAAACTGTCCATCGGCCTGCCCTCGCTGCGCATCGAGTCATTCAGCGTCCAGCTGATGGAGAAGCTCGAACGGGGTCGCCGCCGTTCCGGCTTCACCTTTGCGCCCGAGGCGGCCAGCGACCGCCTGCGCGATGTCATCAACAAGCCCATCGCCACCGACCGGATGCTGCAGACCGCCCACGAGGTCTACAGCCGGGGCTGGACGACGATCAAGATGTACTTCATGATCGGCCACCCCACCCAGACGATCGACGATGTGGAGGCCATCGCCCGCCTGGCGCATGACGTCCTCCACATCGGCCGGCAGTACATCGGCCATAAGGCCAAGGTGAACATCGGCGTATCTACCCTGGTGCCCAAGCCGCAGACGCCCTTCCAGTGGGTGCCGATGGAGGACGAAACCACCATCCGCAGCCACCAGGAGCATTTGCGCAACCGGCTGCGCGCCCACGGCATGCACGTCAACCTCAACAACCCGCGCGAGTCTCTGATGGAATCCTTCCTCAGCCGCGGCGACCGCCGCCTGGCGGCGGTGATCGAGCAGGCCTGGCGTCTGGGGGCGCAGTTCGACGCCTGGGGCGACCAGTTCCGCTGGGAGGCCTGGGTGCAGGCTTTCGCCGAGGCCGGGTTGGACATGGACTGGTACGCCCGCCGCGAGCGCCCGGTGGAAGAGGCCCTGCCTTGGGACCATCTCAGCGTGGGCGTGACGAAGCAGTTCCTCATCGACGAGTACCGCCACAGCCTGCAGGGCGCGGTGGTGGACGACTGCCGCGAGCACTGCTTCTCCTGCGGCATTTTGGGCAAGTTCAAAGAGCAGCGGCGGCAAGCCGACGACGCGGCCTGGTGCTGCCCGCCTCTGGGCCGGGACAAGCAGCGCCAGCCGGTGGATATTGCGCCGGTTCCGCTCTACTTCAACGACGAGATGGCCTCAGGCCGCACCGGACAGTTCGCCGAGCGGGTTCCTCAACGGCGGCAAGGCACTGTGAGCAAGCGGGCTGTGGTAGAGACAGGGTGACAGGGTGAGGGGGTGACAGGGCGGGCGGCGAGCGGGTTTGGCAGACGACGTGCAAAAGCAGTAGAATAGTGTGGATATCTGTGCGATTTCAACAGAAAGGATGTTTTATGATTGCGACCA
>CAZHTZ010000029.1:10336-26483 GCA_964535455.1 uncultured Caldilineales bacterium | reverse complement strand
GCCTTCACGACCCTTGCTTGACCCATCTGCCTGGGTCATATTTGGAATTGCTGGGGCTTTTTCCAATGGTTTGACGGAAGCTGGGGGCGGTGTTATGCTGGTTGGCAACATGGCCAAGCGGTCGATCCTCAAGCCCGACGCATTCCGCCTTCTACCACAACTATGTTTCCGCATAAAATTCCCTCAGAGAGGATTATGCGGCGAAGTTTCCGCATAATCCCCCTCAGAGGTACAAAAAGCGGAGTAGCAGGCTGGCGTTTTATGCGGAATCAATTCCCGCGAATCATAGTTAGGCGCAAAGACATGTGGTACTTCCGTGTGATAGGATGATATACGAGGTGACACAATGGAAACACAAACTGCTTTACAACAATCTGCATACGAACAGACGCTCATTAACATTCTACGAACACTGCCCGTTGAGCGCGTAGCGCAAATCTTGGATTACGCGCGTTACATTCAGTCACAGACCAGCGAGGACTTTCGTTTTCTGGACGAAGACGAGACCGAAGAAGAAATCCTTGCCGACGAGGCGCGCTGGGACGCTCAGTTTGCTGCCACACAGGATGGTTTGAAGAAGATGGCGGAGAAAGTGCGGGCAGATATTCGCGCAGGACGCACTCTGCCGATGGTCTTTACCAAAGATGGGGGAATTGCGCCAGGATGAAATCGCGCACCGTCCCCGACTTCTGGGAATTATTTCACGATCTCCCGCCCGAGATACAACGCAAAGCCTCCGAAGCGTATCGTCTATGGCGAGCGAATCCCTTTGCAGGGAGTTTGCGATTTAAGCGAGTCAGCGAAACCGAGCCGATCTATTCAGTGCGAATCGGACGGAAATATCGTGCCTTGGGCCTTCTGGAAGGCGATACCATCCACTGGTATTTCATTGGCAGTCATGACGAATATGAACGCCAGTTGAAGGGGCTCTAGTCAACGTTGCGCCTAACATGCGGATGGAGCCGACTGCGCCAAGGCGCGGCCAAACGTACGACGTCTTCCCATTCGTGAGATTCGGGTTGGGGGCGCAGCGGCTCATCCGCGTGCCGTTCGGCGGGCGCGTCGCCAATCCAGAAGCACAATCATCGCAACCAATACGGCCTCGCGCACCTGTCTGATCCCGAAGGAGCAGACAGGTCTCTTCTCCCTTTTCTCGGAACTGTAAGCCAAGTGCTTTTAGGTTTGAGCCTCGTTGCCGCCATTGCATTGCTGATAGGGGCGGTGTTTGACCTCAAGGTATCCGACATTGCACGTAGCACTCTATGGGGAATATTCTGGGCGGGTTTGATAACTGGTGGAATTCTCTTTTTCGTGGTATACACGACGTTCGGGAGATAATTCGTAAGGAGAGGACACTATGCGTTTCAAAGTTGTGCTCGAAGCCAGCGACGAAGGTGGATACACTGTTTACGTCCCGTCTTTGCCTGGTTGTATCAGTGAAGGAGAGACGCTAGAAGAAGCCCTGAAAAACATCCAGGAAGCGATCGAACTATATCTTGAGCCAGTGGAAGATGATCTGGTCATGGAAGAAACCGCGCTGGTGCAGGAGATTGAATTGTGAAAGTGCCCAGTCTGCCGTATCACCAAATTGTCCGTGCCTTGCAGAGAGACGGTTGGACAGTGGTGCGTCAGCGCGGCAGTCACATTCGATTACAGAAACACGTAGGGAGCGAAGTGCTCAAGATAACGGTGCCAGCGCATCGTCCAGTCAAACGCTCTACATTGGCACACATTTTGAAGCAAGCGCGGTTGAACGTGGACGATTTCTTGAAGTTGTTGTGAGAAAAAAAAGGGGAAAAGCCCGCCTAACAGGCGCTTGCTAAGGAACAGCTCTGTTTCTTAGAAGCTGTTTGAAAAGTATGACCGTGCAGCAAACTGGTCTCGATACGCTCAATCGGCGCCAAGATCAGCGCCGATTGAGTAGCGAAGCGTATCGAAATCAAGCGGGTTGAGCGCGCTTAAGCCGCTACTCGACCGACGCACGCTATCATCTTGGACTTTTCAAACAGCTTCTAACATGGGCTTCCACCTGACGGCTGCGCCGGTCGCGCTGTGGGTCGCGGGAGGCGGTCAGGCGCAGCCGCAGGTGAACCCCAGGCCGTTAGGCGGGATGCTCGCTGGCGTCTTCCTTCTTTGGGGATTATGTATCAATTGTGATACACTTCCGATATGGAAGATGAAATGCGATTGCGCGTGCTCTTCTACAGATCCTCGGCCGGCAATGAGCCCGTGCGTGACTGGCTTAAGGCCCTGCCTCCACAGGAACGTAAAATCATCGGCGATGATTTGAAGACGGCGAAAACACCTGTAAGCGATTTGCAGTTGGCCAGACAGCGACTCCAGTCTTTACGTGGATGAACTTACGACGATGAACGAACAGCATTTGGGCAGCAGCCTCGACGGTTTTTTGGAAGAAGAAGGCCTTTTGGCGGAAGCTGAAGCGGTGGCGGTTAAGCGCGTGCTGGCTTTTCAGATTGAGCGGCTGATGGCAGAACAGCAGTTATCGAAAGCTGAGATGGCGCGACGAATGAACACGAGTCGGGCGGCAGTGGATCGGTTGCTCGATCCTGATAGCGAGTCAGCAACATTGACGACGCTGGAGAAAGCAGCTCATGCGCTTGGTCGTAGGCTTCAGATTGCACTTGTCTAGGATGTATATGCAAATGTCAAATGCCGCCCGACAGTGGGTTCCTTCTTTTGTGTGTTGTCTGGGTTCTTGCTAACTTGACAACTCCAGACTGGAGCCAGGCCGTTTGTGCAGCGCCGCGGACGGCGTTGCCGACGCGTTTCGGCTTGCGCTTCGGCCAGTGGTAGTAGATCGAACGTCCTTGGCTTTGTCTCCAGGAGCCGCGTCTGCGCCTCTGCTATAATGACTTGGCTCGCGGAGACAGCCATTTGCCACGCCTTACTCTACACACAACACGGAGGATTGCACCATGGACGAAACCACCCGGAATGACATTCGCCGTCTGCTCAAGGTCTTTGGCGTTCAGGCCGACGAGGCGCTGATGGCTCACCTTGAGAAGTATCCCGGTGTGCCGGTGCTGCGCCTGCGCATCACCCTCGAAGACCTGACGGAGTACAGCGCGCAGGCCACAGCATCGCCGCTGCACTTTCAAGTTGAGGGAGAGGTGCGGCGCTGACTGAAGATCGAACGGCGCCAACGCCCGTGGCGTGATCGTGCTCGCATGAGGGTTATCCGTCCTTTTGCGTTCCGCGCTTACCCGTGTTATCTGTGATGCGTCTCACAGGAAATGGTGTTTTCGCCCTCGCTTTCCACTGCAGGAGATGAACCGACGATGAAGAGACTAGCGATGCAGTGCCGTGCGGCCTGCGTATTCATGCTTGCCGTGCTTCTGGTGATTGCGCTGACTGCATGTGCGGCACCGGCGTCCCCGGTCCCCGCCGCCACGAAAGCGCCCGCGGCCACGGAGGCGCCCGCCGCAGTCGCAACCGAGACGCCTGCTGCGACACAGGCCCCTGCGGCGACGGTGGCTGCCGGCCCCAAGGGCGACCTGAGGGTCGGCCTCGAAATCCCGGCGCAGCTCGATCCAGCTTTCGCTTCCGCCGACACCGAGATCGCCATTCTGAACGCCGTCTATGACTATCTGGTCGACACTAACACCAGGAACGACATCGAGCCCAGGCTCGCGACCAAATGGGAGGTCAGTCCGGACGGCAAGACCTATATGTTCACGCTGGCCGACAGGGTGATGTTTCACGATGGCACGCCCTTGACGGCAGAGGACGTCGTCTGGACGTTCGACCGGCTGCGTGATCCTGAGCTCAAGCTGCCCACTGCGGACCTCTATGCCAACATCGAGAGCATCGAGGCGACCCCCGACGGCAAGGTCGTCTTCAAGTTGAAGGAGATCAACCCCTTCTTCCTCTATGACCTCAGTGACAATCATGCCGTGGTCGTCAAGAAAGACACCACCGACTTCACGAAGTTCGTGGGCACAGGGCCGTTCAAGGTGACAAGCTATAGTCCCGAAAACCGAATGGAGTTGGAGGCCAATCCCAACTACTTCATCAAGGGCAAGCCGGGCGTGGGCAAGATGGAGTTCATCTTCTTTGCCGACCAGGCGGCGGCCGTCGCTGCCCTGCGGGGCGGCCAGATTGACCTCACCATGCGTATGCCGACGCCGCTGTTCCTGACCCTGCAGAACGAGCCTGGCATCAAGACGGTCAAAATTCCCACCAACGGCTTCGACCTGGTGCGCTTGCGCGCCGACCGTGCGCCGGGCAACAACCCAAAGGTCATCCAGGCGCTGAAGCTGGCGACCGATCGACAGGCTATCGCCAAGCTCGTCACCCTGGATTTGGGCGCCGTGGGCCGCGACAGCCCTATCGGTCCCCTTTTCACGGCTTTCTACAATGAGAACACACCACTGCCCAAGCGGGACGCGGCGCAGGCCAGGCAATTGCTGGCGGATGCGGGCTATCCCGATGGTCTCAAACTCGACCTGCACGTGCCCGACACAGGCGACCGCCCCGACCTTGCGGCGGTGCTCAAGGAGCAGTGGGCCGAAGCCGGCATCGATGTCAACATCATCGTCGAGCCGGAGAGTGTGTACTATGGTGATAATGGCTGGTTGGATGTCGACCTGGGCATCACCGGCTGGGGTTCACGTCCGGTGCCGCAGTTCTACTTGGACGTGATGCTCACCTGCGGCGCCAAATGGAACGAGTCCCATTTTTGTGACGAGGAATTCGACAAGTGGGCCAAGCTTGCGGGCACGTCTCCGGACCGCCAGGATCGCGTGCAGGCTTATAACGAGATCCAGCGCATCTTGATCCAGCGCGGCCCCATCATCATCCCCTACTTCTTCGCCCAACTCGGCGCCATCCGTGACAGCTTCGAGGGTTTCGACCTCAAGGCTTTTGCCGGCCGCACCGATCTGGCGGCGGTTCGCCAGGTCCAGTAGGGAGCAATGCCTGGAAGCCCGGTGAGCAGAGCGGTTCACCGGGCTTCCAGATGCGACGCGCCATGCGCACGTCCTTGCCAGGGGGGGAAAGCCAGCCTGGCTACGCCGTTTCAGCGGCGCAGGCGCCCGAACGCAGCCGCGGGCTGCGAGTGCCCCGCGAGCTATATGCCCGCCCGGCATCGGCGGTAGGCGTCACTATCGTCCTGGTTTTCGTGTTCGTGGCCATCTTCGGTCCGCTCATCGCTCCCTATGGTCCGACCCAGCAAATAGCGTCTGCAGCCCGACAGCCGCCTTCGGTCACGCATTGGTTCGGCGCCGATCGGCTTGGCCGCGATGTCTTCAGTCGCGTCGTTTACGGCGCCCGCGACATCCTGGGGCTGGCTGGTTTGGGTACGCTTCTGGCCGTGGTCGCAGGGACGGTCATCGGTCTGGTGGCAAGCTTCTGGGGAGGCTGGGCCGACGAGGTTACCTTTAGAGTGTTCGACAGCCTATTGGCCCTTCCCGCTTTGCTGCTGGCGCTGCTGCTCTTGGGTACGGTGGGTCCGTCGCGCAACAGTGTCATGCTGGTGATCGTCATCGTCTACACGCCCATCGTGGCACGGGTGGTGCGCAGCGTGGTGCTCTCGACCAAACAGAAAGGTTTCGTAGAGGCGGCGCGCATCCAGGGCGAGCCTCTCGGTTACATCCTCTACCGTGAGATTCTTCCGAGTGTTCTCCCGGCGCTGACGGTAGAAGCGGCGCTGCGGTTCTCGTATGCCATCTTCCTTGTCGCCTCGTTGGGCTTCTTGGGTGTTGGCGTGCAGCCCCCCAATCCCGACTGGGGCCTGATGGTATCCGAGTCCCGCAACGATGCTGAGCTCACACCCTGGGCGCTCTTCTTTCCGGCCCTCGCCATCTCCCTGCTGGTTATCGGTGTCAATCTGGCTGCCGACGGCCTGAAGCGGGTGCTGCTGCAACCCTCATGACCGCACCACTCCTTGAGCTACAGGATGTCACGGTCTCCTACCGTCAGGATGGGAGGTGGCTCGACGCCGTGCGGCAGGTGTCGCTGACGATTGACTACGGCCAGAGCTACGGTCTCGTGGGCGAGAGTGGTTCCGGCAAGTCCACGCTTGCGCTGGCCGTCATGCGCTATCTGAGCGAGAACGGGGCGGTGCGCCAGGGCAGCATCCGGTGGGAGGGTCGCGATGTGTGGGCCTTGAATGAACAAGCCATGGCTGCCATTTGGCGGAATCACCTCAAGCTCGTGCCCCAGAACCCGCTGGTTTCGCTCAACCCTTCTTTGCGCATCGGCGACCAGCTTGCTGAGGCGCTAACTGCCAGGCCCGACGAGCCGGTCGCTGATTCCATCCACAAACTGCTGGGTCAGGTGCGCATTGCCGACCCCGGCCGCGTCGCCGCCAGCTATCCACACCAGCTCAGCGGCGGCATGCAGCAGCGGGTGATGATTGCGATGGCGCTGAGCAGCGAGCCTAAGCTGCTCGTCATGGACGAGCCCACCACCAACCTGGATGTGACCACCGAGGCGACCATCCTCGATCTGGTTCGCGACCTGGTGCGCCTGAGCGGTACCTCAGTGCTCTATGTCTCTCACAATCTGGGCGTGGTTAGGGGACTTTGTGATCGGGTGGCGGTGCTCTACGCAGGCGAACTAGTGGAGGACGCTGCGGTGAGCGACCTGTACCACAGGCCGCTGCATCCCTACACGCAAGGTCTTCTGAATAGCGTGCCGCGCCTCGGTCAGAACAAGAGCGGTTTCGTTTTGCAGCCCATCCCCGGCAACATCCCGCGCCTGGGCGTCCCTCCTATCGGGTGCATCTTTGCACCCCGTTGTCCGGTTGCCATCGACCGCTGCGCCAGCGAACGGCCTGCCGCCGAAGAGCCTGCTCCAGGGCGCCGCGTGCGCTGCCATCGCTGGCACGAGATTGCTGCCGGGCTGCCAGTGTGGGAGCAGGCAGCCCCCGCGCACTACCCTCCGGCCGGGCGAACCACGACTCCAACCGTACTCGACGCCGCCCATGTGGACAAAACGTTTCCGGTCGGCAGATCGTTGGGTCAGGTGCTTCGCCGTGAGCCGGGCGCGCAAGTGCATGCGGTGGACGGTATGAGCCTGCAGGCCGGCAAGGGCAGGACGCTGGGAATCGTGGGCGAGAGCGGCAGCGGTAAGACGACCGTGGCCCGCTGCATTGTCGGGCTTGTGGCACGCGACAGCGGGGAGGTGACCCTGCTGGGCCTGCCGCTTGCCCCGGACCTGGGTGACCGCGATCGCGCAGTGCTGCAACGGCTGCAAATGGTCTTCCAGAATCCCGACGACGCCCTCAACCCGTATCGCACGGTGGGTGAAACGCTCCGGCGGCCGTTGATGCACCTGGCGGGAGCGAGCCGGGAAGAGGCCGGCGCGGGCGTGGTCGAGCTGCTGACAGCGGTCAGGCTGAGCCCGGACTTCACCGACCGGTTGCCCTCTCAACTGAGCGGTGGCGAAAAGCAGCGCGTTGCCATTGCTCGCGTCTTCGCCACCCGGCCCGATCTCGTCATTTTCGATGAATCCGTGTCAGCGTTGGATGTGTCCGTACAGGCAACCATCCTCAACCTGATCAACGATCTTCAAGTTGAGCGAGACAGCGCCTATCTCTTCATCTCTCATGATCTGGCAGTGGTGGGCTATCTGGCCGACGATGTGATTGTGATGTACCTGGGTCAGGTGCTCGAGTCCGGACCTGCTGCCGCCATCTTTGCGCCACCCTACCATCCTTACACCGAAGCGCTGCTCTCAGCGATCCCGCTTCTTGACCCCGACGCCCGGCAGGCGCGCATTCGTTTGGAAAGCGACCTCCCCAGCCCGACCAACCTTCCGGCGGGATGCCGGTTTCACACCCGCTGTCCTCGCTTCCTTGGCGAAATTTGCAAGACCCAGGACCCACCCTGGCAGGATGCCGGAGCGGACCATCGCATTCGCTGCCACATCGCAGCCGACGAACTCCAGCGCCTGCAGGCCTGACGCGTTGCACGTTTACACGTTGCACGTTAGCACGTTGGTTGGCTGAAAGACGCATGTTTGCTACTCTAATGAGAAAATACAACACTTTTGTCGTAAACGTTCCAACGTTCAAACGTGTAACGTGTAACGTGTAACGCATCACATGTCGCGATACATCCTCCGCCGCCTGGGCTTTCTGATCCTGACGTTGCTGCTGACGTCGGCGATCATCTTCGTGATCACGCGGCTGCTTCCGGGCGATGTGGCGCGGGTCATCCTGGGTCGTGAGGCGAGTGAGGAAGCGTTGCAGGCGTTGCGGCAAGAGCTGGGGTTGAACCGTCCGGCGGTCGTCCAGTATCTGGATTGGCTCTGGCGCTTCGTCCAGGGCGACTGGGGCATTTCGTATAGTACCAAACTACCCATACGCGCCCTGGTGTCGGAGAGGCTGGGCGCTTCCTTACGGCTGGCCGGGCTGACGCTACTGATTGCCGTGCCGCTGTCTGTGGTGCTGGGCGCCATTGCCGGCCTCAAGGAGAACAAGGCCGCCGACAATACCATCAGCATCGCCTCGCTTTCGGTGGTGGGCCTGCCCGAGTTCGTGACCGGTCTGGTGCTCATCCAAGTTTTTGCTTTTCGCCTGCATCTTCTCCCTGCCAACTCTTCTGTTGCACCCGGCGCCAGCTTTGCCGAAGCGCTACCGATGCTCATCCTGCCGGCGCTGACGGCCACCCTTGTCCTGCTGGCCTACGTCGTTCGTCTGACTCGCGCCGGGGTGATCGAGGAGCTGAAGCAGGATTATGTGCGTACGGCTCGACTCAAGGGCTTGGGCCGGCGGACTGTGATTGGCAAACACGTGCTGCGCAATGCTCTGCTGCCCACGATCACCGTTATCGCCATCAGTATCGGCTGGTTGATCAGTGGGCTCATCGTGGTCGAAAACGTCTTCAACTATCCTGGACTGGGGCGCCTCATGACTTTTGCCATCGACCGCCGCGACCTGCCTCTGCTGCAGGCCATCGCCTTTGTCACTGTCCTGGTTTTCGCCGTCTCGAATCTGGCGGCGGACCTGCTCTACGCCTATCTGAACCCGCGCATCAGGCTGGACTAGCGGCGAAAACCATAGCAAGCAAGCGTCACACCGAGGTTCTCATCATGTCTCTTGCAACGTCGTCGCCACGGCTCCGTCCCCGTCTGACCATGCTCGACCGGGAGGACTGCCTGCGCATTCACCTGGCTTCGTGCGACATCCTTCGCCGCACGGGGGTGCGCGTGTTCAACGAAGAGGGTCTCCGGCTCTATCGCCAGGCCGGGGCGTTAGTCGAGGACGCGCTCGTCAAGATTCCACCTTCGCTGGTGGAATGGGCGCTGGCTTCGGCGCCGCGGGCGTTCGACCTTTACCGGCGGGGCACCGACCAGGTCGCTATCCGTCTTGACGGTCAAGGGGTATACTTCGGCCCAGGCTCCGACACGTTGCGCTATCTTGACCCTCGCAGCGGCCAGCGCCGTGATTGGCAGTTGGCAGACGTGGCCGACTGTCTGCGGGTGTGTGATGCCCTACCGCAGATTGACTTCGTCATGTCCATCGGCATCCCGCGTGATGTGCCAGGCGACCGCCACTATCGCTACCAGTTTGTGGAAATGCTGCGCAACACCACGAAACCGATCGTCTTCGTCTGCAACGACCGGGCCGACATCGAGGCAATTGCTGCTCTCGCCGCCGCCGCGGCCGGCGGCATGGAGAACCTGCAGCGACATCCCAATCTCTTGCTCTACTCCGAACCCACCACACCCTTGCAGCACAGCCGTGAGGCCATCGATAAGTTGCTTTTCATGGCCGAGTACGCCCTTCCGGTCACACATTCGCCGGCGCCGATGATCGGCGGCACTGCGCCCGTCACCCTGGCCGGGGCCGTGGCCCTGGGCAATGCCGAGATGCTCAGCGGCCTGGTGCTCCAGCAGATCAAGCGCCAGGGCGCACCCTTCCTCTACGGTCATGGCGTCCATCACCTGGACATGAAGGAGATGATCAGCGTCTACGGGGCGCCGGAGTTCCAGTTGGCGCGGGTGATGGCGGCGGAGATGGGACGGTTCTACGGTTTGCCGGTGTGGGGCTATGCCGCCCACAGCGACAGCAAGGTGCTCGACGAGCAGGCGGCGGTCGATGCCCAGTTCTCGGTGCAGGTGGCGCTTCTGGCCGGGACCAACCTCAACCACGATGTGGGCTACCTGGAAGCAGGCCTGACCAACTCGCCCGAGTACATGGTGCTGACAAACGAGATCATTTCCCAGGCTCGCAGCTTCGCCGCCGGCGTGAGCCTCGACGACGAAAGCCTGGCGCTGGATGTCATCCACGAGGTGGGACCTGGCGGCCAGTTTATCTCGCACGACCATACCCTGTCACACTGGCGAGAGCTGTGGGTGCCAAAGTTGTTCGACCGCACCCGGTTGGACCGTTGGCAGGCGCAGGGGAGCAAGGACACCCGCATCCGCACCCGCGATCTCACCGTGGCGCTCATGGAACAGCAGCAACCTGCTCCCCTTCCCGCCTCTGTGGACGCCGAGTTCGCAACCATCCTCGCCGCATGATGCAACCGGCACTCTCCCTCCCCGATGCTCCGCACAAGGAGCCGCTCGGTCCCCTTGCCTGGCAGCAGGCGAACGTGAACGACCTGACCGACTTGGAAAACCGCGACCCCATTTCCGGCTTCCCGGTGTACAAGGCGCTATTGTGTGACGTGGCGAAGTGCTGAGCATCACCTCGTGTCAGGCTCCCAATGTCGACCCTGACTGCCGCAGCGTCGCCGCCTGGCTAGGTGCGGTGATCGAGAAGCCGGTGCTGTTTGAGGAGGACTGCGGCTGGCAGGAGCGGGCACGGCGCGTCGACGAGGGCGCCGTCGACGTGGCCTGGATGTGCGGGACATGGTACCTGAAGCGCAAGGACGACTTGGGTCAGTCGTTGGCGCTGCTCGCGGCGCCTGTGATGCTGGGGCGCCGCTATGGCGATCGGCCGATCTACTTTTCCGACATTGTCGTACGGCGGGAGGCGCCGTTTGCCAGCTTCGACGACCTGCGTGGCGCCGTCTGGGCGTACAATGAGCCAGATTCTCACTCCGGCTATCATGTGATGCACTGCCATCTGGCGAGGTTAGGGGAGCGCGCAGGCTATTTCGGACGCGTTGTCGAGGCAGGCAGCCACCAGGCTGCGCTGGCGCTGATCCTGGAGGGAAGCGTGGATGCCGCCGCCATCGACAGCACGGTCCTGGAGACCGAGTTTCGCTTGCGCCCCGGTCTGGAGGAGAGGGTGCGCACCGTGACCACTTTGGGGCCGAGCCCGATGCCGCCTTGGGTGGGTCGCGGCGACTTAGACCCGGCGCTTGTGAGGGCCCTACAGCAGGCGCTCACACACATGCACGAGAGCGCCGAGGGCAGGATGATCCTGAACGAGGCGGGATGGGCGCGGTTTGCCCGTGTTACGGATGCCGACTATGACCCGCTGCGCGCCATGCTCCGGCAGGGCGAGGGTGTGCGTCTGAGTGCCGAACCGTTAAGCCGGTAGGGCGGCGAGGAGGATTGCCAGGGCCAAAGCTGCAAAGCCTCTTGGATGTCCGTATCAAAGCTTCTCGCCGTTTTGACCTGTACCCGCTTTGTAGTTATAATCACAAGTTGAACCACGAAGGGGGCCAACCCTGGAAACCATCTGTCAAAGGAGACGCAGTCAATGCCGCACAAACTGAACGACCTGAAGCGACCCGTCCCAAGCGATATCGAGATCGCCCAGTCGGTGAAGCCCCTCCCGGTGAAGCAGATCGCCGAGGAAGTGGGCCTCCTGCCCGAAGAGCTTGAGCTCTACGGCAATTACAAGGCCAAAGTGCACCTGGACGTGCGCGACCGCCTGAAGAATGTCCCCAACGGCAAGTATGTCGTGGTGACCGCGATCACGCCGACGCCGCTGGGTGAGGGCAAGACTACCACCACTGTGGGTGTCAGCCAGGCGCTGGGTGCACACCTTGGCAGGAAGGTGTTTACCTGTGTCCGCCAGCCCAGCCAGGGTCCCACCTTTGGCATCAAGGGTGGCGCCGCCGGCGGCGGCTACAGCCAGATCATTCCCATGGAGGACTTCAACCTCCACCTGACCGGCGACATTCATGCCATCACCGCCGCCAACAATCTTCTGGCAGCCGCCATCGATGCGCGCATGTTCCACGAGGCGCAGACGCCCGATGACGAGGTCATGTTCGACCGGCTGTGCCCGAAGGCAAAGGACGGCACCCGCAAGTTCGCGCCGGTCATGCTACGTCGCTTGCAGAAGTTGGGCATCGACAAGACCAACCCCGAAGACCTGACGGCCGAAGAGCGTGCGCGGTTTGCCCGTCTTGACATCGATCCGGCCAGCATCACCTGGCGCCGAGTGGTCGACACCAACGATCGCTTCCTGCGCGGCATCACGATCGGCAAAGGGCCAGAAGAGAAGGGTTTCACACGCGACACGGGTTACGACATCACCGTCGCCAGCGAGATTATGGCGATTCTGGCGCTGACCACCAGCCTGGCGGATATGCGCGATCGGTTGGGCCGCATGGTTATCGGCACCAACAAGACCGGCGACCCGATCACTGCCGATGACCTGGGTGTTAGCGGCGCCTTGATCGTCCTGATGAAAGACGCCATCATGCCCAACCTGATGCAGACGCTGGAGGGTACGCCTGCGTTCGTGCACGCCGGGCCGTTCGCCAATATCGCCCACGGCAACTCCTCCATCGTCGCCGACCAGATCGCACTCAAGCTGGTGGGTCCGGATGGCTTCGTCATCACCGAGGCCGGGTTTGGCGCCGACGTCGGCATGGAGAAATTCTTCGATATCAAGTGCCGCTACAGCGGCCTCGTTCCCAATGTCGTCGTGCTCGTGGCGACCGTCCGGGCGTTGAAGATGCACGGCGGTGGCCCCAAGGTGGTGGCGGGCAAACCACTCGCTTCGGCTTACACGGACGAGAACCTGGAGCTGTTGGAGAAGGGCTGCTCGAACTTGAAGGTGCACATCAAGAACGCCATCGGCTTCGGCATCCCCGTCGTGGTAGCACTCAATCGCTTTGCCACCGATACTGATCATGAGATCGAACTCGTACGCAGGATCGCCAAGGAGACGGGCGCCGAGGACGCAGTCATGTCGAACCACTGGGCCGATGGCGGCGCTGGCGCCGTGGAATTGTCCAAGGCGGTGGTGGCTGCGGCGGAAAAGCCCAGCAACTTCAAGTTCCTCTACCCGCTGGAGATGAGCATCAAGGCGAAGATCGAGACTATCGTGCGCGACATTTACGGCGGCGCTGGCGTCGAGTTCCTGCCCGAAGCAGAGAAGAAGATCGATTTGTACAACCGCTTGGGCTTCGACAAGCTGCCCATCTGCATGGCCAAGACCCACCTCAGTTTCACCCATGACCCGGCGGTGAAGGGTGCGCCGACCGGCTTCATCATACCGGTGCGCGACATCCGCGCCAGCGTGGGCGCCGGGTTCCTCTACCCACTGATTGGTACCATGAGCACCATGCCCGGTCTGCCGACTCGCCCGGTCTTCTATGACGTGGACCTGGACCTGGAGACGGGCAAGGTGATGGGGCTGTTCTAGTCTTCGCTTCTCTAAGCAGCCTACAGCCGCCGGTCACCTGTTTGGGTGAGCGGCGGTTTTTTTTGTGGGTAGAGGCCGTACGGCGATCACATGAACAGATCGGATAGATGATCGCGATCGCGCATCCATTTTCCCGGGTTATCGCTGACATATGTTCGCGCCGCGTCTAGGGCGCGTTGGTCGCGGAGGATGCGGTCATAAGAGCGGCTCTGCCATGCAAACGCGTCATGGCCTTCCTTGCGACATCGATGGGTCACCGCCGCCTTGTACGAACGGACGATGGCGCCCAAGGAACCGGGTTTGGGAGAGATGTCTGACATGATCGACGAGGTGGCCGTCGGTGGCGCTGTAGAGACGTTGCATGCAACGTCTCTACGGGTCGTGATCACCACAATCCCATGCACATGGTTCGGCATGACCACGAATTCATCGACAACGCAATTGTCGATATGGTCCGGAATAGCCCGCCAGCAATCGTCGGCAATGCGGCCCACAACGGACAATTGCATGATGTCATTCACGACATCGCCGAAGAACCGGATACGATCCTGGGTGCATATCGTTACGAAATACCAACCCTCACTGGCATAGTCCCAGGTGGGGTGTCGGGCCGACTCGACTCGGTAGGTTTCCCTGTATCGTGTCATCGCGATCCCTATTACATGGGTGGGACGAAGAGAATCTTGCGATCGGCAACGTTGACGAAATCCTATTCCTCGCGTCCCGCGTTTGTCAATCTCGCTCAACCTTGGTGGCGCCATCAGTGCAGCGTTTGCCCGTCGTGGCCAAAGAAAAACGAGCATAGAACGGCCACGTTTTTGCAGCACTGGCGACGCTGCTATAATGCTGCTTCATTCATTGTTCTCAAATCAGTGCGCGATCATCCACTCATGACGACATCGTTGTCCGCAGCAGCGCCTTCCAACGCCGTTTCCCTTCAAGCCATTCTACGCCGCTATCGTGGCAAGGGCGGCGCTTACTTATTGCCCTGCCTCCAGGAAGTCCAGGCCGTCGCCGGCTGGCTGGACGAGAACACTTGCATGCAGGTAGCCGACAGCCTGGACATCCCACTGGTGCAGGTGCACAACGTCATCGAGTTCTACACGTTGTTCTACAACCGGCCGGTGGGAAAGCGGGTGGTGCGGGTGTGCGACGACCTGGCCTGCTATCTGGCAGGGAGCCAGGAGGTGGTGCACGCCTGCGCCCGGCGGCTGGGCGTGGACGCCCACCATGGCGGCACGTCGGCGGACGGAGAGTGGACGCTGGAGATGCACCCCTGCCTGGGACGCTGCGAGCAAGCGCCCTTCCTCATGATCGACGATGACGACTTTGGCCACGTGCGGGCGGACCAGGTAGGTAAGCTGCTGGAGGGCGAGGAAAAATGAGTTACCAGCCCGTGCTCACCGCCCGGCTGGGGGTGGTTGACCCCAGCAGCCTGTCGGACTACGAGGCCCACGGTGGTTTTCAGGCCCTGGCCAAGGCCATCGAGTTGGGCCCGCAAGCGGTCATTGAAACCGCTCGCCAAGCGCATGTCTTGGGACGCGGGGGCGCGGCCTTTCCCGCCGGCATCAAGTGGAAATCGGTCGCCGACCAGCCCGGTCCCAAATACATGGTGGTCAACGCCGACGAGTCGGAGCCGGGCACCTTCAAAGACCGCATGATCATGGAGGGTGATCCTTTCTCGGTGGTGGAAGGTATGATGGTCGCCGCCTTTGCTGCGGGAGCGGAACAGGGCTACGTCTACATCCGCGGCGAGTACCCTTTGGCCGTGGCCCGCGTCCAGCACGCCGTCAATGCCTGCCATAACGCCGGGTATCTGGGCCGCAACATCCTGGGCAGCGGCTGGAACCTGGACGTGGAGGTGCGCAAGGGCGCCGGTGCCTATATCTGCGGTGAGGAAACGGCGTTGTTCGAGAGTATCGAGGGCAAGCGCGGATTCCCGCGTATCAAACCGCCCTTCCCCTCGCAGGTGGGCCTGTTTGGCCGCCCGACCTTGATCAACAACGTCGAGACCCTCCTGTGCGCTTTGCCCCTGGTGCTGCGCGGTCCGCACTGGTTCAAGGACATTGGCCCGGAAAACTCGCCGGGCCCGAAGCTCTTCTGTCTTTCTGGGCGGGTGCACAAGCCCGGCCTGGTGGAAGCGCCGATGGGCACCTCACTGCGCACACTCATCGAGGAGTACGGTGGCGGGGTCGCCGGCAGCGGTGAGTTGGGTGGCGTGCTTTTGGGCGGCGCTGCTGGTATGTTCGTCGGTCCGGCGGCGCTGGATGTCAACCTCGACTTTGCCACCCTGCCCGAGATTGATGCCGCTTTGGGGTCGGGTGTGGTCATGGTGTTCGACACCTCGGTCGAGATTGGGCAGGTGCTCAAGCGCATTGGGCATTTCTTTGCCCACGAGTCGTGCGGCAAGTGCTACCCCTGCCAGATCGGAACGCAGCGCCAGATGGAGATCGTCAATCGCCTGGCCGAGGGCCGTTCCCGGCCCGGCGACCTCATCCTGTTGCGCGATGTAGGCCAGACGATGAACGATGCCAGTATTTGTGGTCTTGGCCAGACCGCCAACGGCGCCATTCGCACGGCCCTTGACCGCTTCGGCTACGACGAGGCAACGGGGCAATTCAC
>CAZHTZ010000029.1:0-10236 GCA_964535455.1 uncultured Caldilineales bacterium | reverse complement strand
TGGGTCAATATCGACGGCCAGCAAGTGCGTGTACCCGCCGGAAGCACCGTTCTGGAGGCTGCACGCCATGCCGGCATCGACATTCCCACCCTTTGCTACCATGATCACCTGACGGCCAATGCTGTCTGCCGCATTTGCGTCGTCGAGTGGCGCGGCAGCCGCACCCTGGTCCCGGCTTGTGTCGCCAAGGTGGCGCCTGAGGCCGTGATCCGTACAGACTCTCCGCGGGTGCGGACCGCCCGGCGCACCCTGCTCGAGATGCTGAGCTCGGCCGTCGATTTGAGCGAGGCGCCGGAAATCCAGGAAATGATGGCGACCTATGGCGCCGATCCTGACCGTTTTGGTGAGGACGCCGAGCGCCGGGTGGTGGGCGAACCGAAGGTCGACAATCCTTTCTACATCCGCGACTACAACAAGTGCATCCTGTGCTGGCGCTGCGTGCAGGTCTGCGCCGAGGATGTGCAGTTTACCTTCGCTCTGGGCTACAACAACCGCGGCTTTCACACCGAGATCGGCACCTTCTTCGACCACGCCATGCCGGAGACGACCTGCGTCTTTTGTGGCAACTGCGTGGGCGTATGTCCTACGGGCGCGCTGAAAGGTAAACGACTTTTCCTATACGAGCTCGCCAGCCAGGGTTAGTGCCGGGCTGCGCGTTCCGTTCATTCTCGTTCCCGCTACCCACCACACACACTGCGAGACGAGCACTGCCATGCAAACCGACCGCATTGTCCCCACCACCTGTCCATTCTGCGGGGTGGGTTGTCAGATCCAGCTCAATATCAAGGGCGACCGCATCCTGCGCGTCACTACCGATTTCGAGATGGCGCCGAACTACGGCAAGCTGTGCGTCAAAGGCCGCTTTGGCACCGATTTCGTGCACCATCCCACGCGGTTGCGCATGCCGCTGATCCGTAAGGACATCGTGCCGGGCCAACCCTTTGGCAAAGCCCGGCGTGCGACCTCCCTGGCAGATGACTACCGAGAGGCCACATGGGACGAAGCGCTCGACCTCATCGCCGACAAGTTGGTGGAGGTCTGCCGGGAGTCGGGCGGGGATGCCCTGGGCACCTATTGCTGCGCCAAGGCGACAAACGAGGACAACTACATCTTCCAGAAGGTCATACGGACCCTGTTCGGCACCAACAACGTGGACCACTGCTCGCGGCTGTGCCATGCGGGTTCTGTCGCCGGGCTGATGCGCACCATCGGCTCGGCTGCCATGTCCAACAGCATCGCCGAGATGGAGAACCTGGACACCTTCCTGGTGACCGGATCGAATACGACTGAGAACCATCCCGTGATCGCGCTCAGCCTGAAGAAGGCGGTGGAGCGCGGAGCCAAGCTGATCGTCATTGACCCCCGCCGCATCGAACTGGTGGAATTTGCCACGCTCTGGCTGCAGCAGCGGCCCGGCACCGACGTCGCTGTTTTCCACGCCATGGCGAACGTCGTTGTCAACGAGGGCCTCTGTGACGAAGCCTATATCGCCGCCCACACCGAGGGGTTTGCCGAGTATGTGCAGACTCTGGCGCCCTTCACGCCGGAATGGGCCGAGCCGATCACCGGGGTGCCTGCTGACAAGATTCGCCAGGCGGCGCGCATGTACGCCAACGCCAATGTGGCGGCGCTCTATTGGGGGATGGGCATCAGCCAGAGCACTCACGGGGCCGATAACGCCACGGCGTTGGTGAACCTGGCGATGATGTGCGGGCACATCGGCAAATATGGGGGTGGCCTCAATCCTCTGCGGGGTCAGAACAACGTTCAGGGCTGCTCCGATATGGGTGGTCTACCCAACGTGCTCCCCGGCTATCGCTTCATCAGCGACCCGGTCGTGCGCGAGAGCTTTGAGTCCGCCTGGGGGGTGACTCTCAACCCCAAGCCTGGTCTGACGGCCGTCGAGATGGTTCACGCCGCCGACCGGGGCGAGATTCGCGCCATCTACGTGATGGGCGAGGACCCCATGACCTCTGAGCCCAATCTGAAGCATGCTCGCCACGCCCTTGAGAAGCTGGATTTTCTGGTGATTCAGGACATCTTCGCCAATGAGACGGCCTTGTACGGGCACGTCATTTTGCCAGCCGCCACGTTTGCCGAAAAGTCGGGTACCTTCACAAACACCGAGCGACGCGTTCAGCTCGTGCGCCCGGCCTTGCCCCCGCCTGGGGCCGCTCGACCTGATCTAGACATCTTGCTCGATTTGGCGAAGCGGCTCGAGGCCCGCCTGGGTGTGCGCGTGCAGCCGGGCTGGGACTACGAGGATGCGAGCGCCGTGTGGGCCGAGGTGGGACAGCTTACCCCCGAGTTCCGCGGCATTACCTACGAGCGGCTTGAGAAGGTCGGCATCCAGTACCCGTGCTATGACGAGAACGATCCCGGCACCGTCTACCTGTTCGAGGACGGCGTGCCACGCGGCAAGGGCAAGTTCTGGCCGTTGGAGTTCAAAGCGCCCATGGAACTGCCCGACGACCTTTACCGCTTCAATCTGTCCACCGGACGCGTGCTTTACCACTGGCACGGCGGCACCCTGACCCGGCGTTCGTCCCTCAACGATATCTACCCTGAGCCCATTGTCGAGATCAACCCGGTGGACGCAGTGACCATTCCTGCCGCCACCGGTGACCTGGTGCGCATCGCCTCGCGCCGCGGGGAGGTGGTTGCGCGTGTGGAGGTGACGGAACGCTCGCCTATCGGAACGGTCTTTCTGCCCTTCCACTTCGTGGAGGCGGCCGCCAATCTGCTCACCCTGGACGCTCTCGACCCGACCGCCAAGATTCCTGATTACAAGAATACGGCGGTCGCCCTCAGTCCGGCGGAAGAGCACGATTGGGAGCTGGTTCTCCAGTAATGCCAGAGCCTCTGCCGCCCGGTGCATTTGCCACCTCCTACCATGTCTACGAACGCGGGCAATGGTCACAGGTCGAAAGCGCCATTGTCGAGGAGGTCACGCTTTGCGTCCATGTCAACGGCAAGGAGCTGGCGACTTACCAGTGTTCGCCCGTGGACCAGGAGGCAATGGCCATCGGCTTTCTGCGGGCGGAAGACTTCATCGAGGGGCTGCACGACATCGAGATGATCGAGCTTTCACATAGCGGTACGTGCGTGGACGTATGGCTGCGCAGACCGGTGACGATGCCTGAGCGTGTCATCCAAACATCGGGATGCGGCGGCGGCGTCACCTTTGACGATTTGACACGCCAGCGCCCCCCGTTGGCGGCGCAGATCGCGGTCTCACCCGATCAGATTGTCGCCCGTTACCAGGAATTCGCCGCGGCCCAGACACTCTATCCGCTCACTCGTGGGGTGCACGCCTCGGCGCTATGCACACCTGAGGCCATTCTGCTGCTCGCCGAAGACGTAGGTCGACATAACACGCTTGATAAACTTTGGGGCAAAGCGATGCGGCAGGGCATCGCCACGGACGGCTGCATGATCATGACGACCGGGCGCATCAGCTCAGAAATGCTGGGGAAAGCAGCCAAGATGGGTGTACCCGTCATCGTTTCGCGCACCTCGCCCACGAGCCGGTCGGTGGCTCTGGCCCAAGTCTGGAACATCACCGTGGCCGGGTATTTCCGCCGCGATGGCTTCCGAGTCTATTCGGCGCCTGAGCGTGTGCTAGGGTTATCGGCTGGGAGCACGCCGACCGTGCTTGCTCAGGCCGTCGACTTGAAGTAAAGTGGCGGCATGAGTGTGCTGTCCACTCCAGTCAGACAGCCTCTTTTTCTCCAGGCATATCGCCAGTAATGAGTGCGCGCAGGCTTGTCCCTGAGATCATCCTGAACCAGGAGGCCGCCGGGCGAATGCGCGGGCATTTCCGGGCTGCGGCGCTGTTCGTGGACATCTCCGGTTTCACGACGCTGACAGAGACGTTGATGCAGCACGCCAAGGACGGCGCTGAGGTGCTCACGGACGTGCTCAACGACATCTTCGGGCCCGTCGTGGCCGAGGTCTACCGCCGTGGGGGCTTTATCTCGACGTTTGCGGGTGACGCCTTCACGGCGTTGTTCCCAGTCAGGCGTCGCGATGCCTGTGACCATGCCGTGCAGACGGCGTTCTTCATTGGCGAGTTCTTTGCAGCCCACCGCCAGGTGACGACCCGTTACGGCGACTTCATTTTGGCCGTCAAGCTGGGGCTGGCGGTGGGAGACGTGGACTGGGGCATCCTCGGCGCCGAAGATCTGCACACGTTCTATTTCCGCGGGGATGCCATCGACGGGTCGGCTGAGTCTGAACACCACGCTCACGCCGGTCAGATCATCGCTACTGGGGAGGTTATCGCAGCACTTCGGGGTCACGTTGAGACGGCGCCGCTCGATGCCCATTTCCTGCTGTCTGCCTATAGGGGTGAACCCACGTTCATCAGGCGGCGCCTACCTCCAGCCAGCCCGGAGGCGCTGCGCCAATTCGTCCTCGGCGCCGTGATCGATTTGCAGCAGCGAGCCGAATTTCGTGATGTCTGCAGCGTATTCATTTCGTTCGAAGGCGGGACGGATGAAGCCACGTTGGATACTTTTGCCACGGCGGCGCTCGCCGGGGCGACCCGCTACGGCGGCTATTTCAACAAGGTTGACTTTGGCGACAAAGGTGGGGTGGCGCTGGTGCTTTTCGGCGCACCGGTCTCGCACGAGGACAACGTTCGGCGGGCATTGGACTTCGTGTTGGCCCTGCAAACGGAAACCAAAGGGCTGCGCTGGCGGGCGGGTCTGACCGTCGGCACGGTGTATGCAGGCATCATCGGCGCCGAGGAGCGCTGTGAATACACCGCTATCGGAGACGTCGTCAACCTGTCAGCCCGGCTGATGATGAAAGCGGAGTGGGGCGAGGTTTGGACGAGTGCGCCAACCTACCAGGGTCTGAAATCCCTGCATGAGTTCGACGATCTGGGCCCGCATACCTTCAAAGGTAAAGCCGAGGCGCAGACCGTCTATCGTTGGCGACGCCACCGCGAGGCGACCGGAGCCCGGTTCTTCGAAGGTGCGCTCGTGGGTCGTGAAGAGGAGTTGGCGATCCTCAACCGGTTTGTTGCGCCCATTTTTGCTCCTGGCGGGGGCGCCTTCGCCGGCGTGGCCTACGTCTTTGGCGAGCCGGGGATGGGCAAGAGCCGTCTGGTCTACGAGCTGCGACAGAGACTTCTGGAGGGACACCAACTGCGCTGGGCCTTCTGTCCGGCGGAAGGCGTCCTGCGACAGTCGTTGAATCCCTTCATCCATTTCCTGCGCAACTACTTTGCCCAGTCTGGGGAGCAGCCCCTTGAGGAGAACAAAGCGCGGTTCGAGAGTGGTCTTCAGGCCCTCAATGACCGTCTGCCGCCGGACGGTGCGGACACTATCGAGCTTAAGCGCGAGATGGAGCGCACGCGCTCGATGCTGGGCGCCCTGCTGAATCTGCACTGGTCGGGTTCCCTATACGAGATGCTCGAGCCCAAGCTGCGTTTCGGGAACACATTGCTCGCGCTTGTCACCCTGTTCAAGGCAGAGAGCCGGGTGCAGCCCCTCGTCATCGAGGTCGATGAAGGGCATGTCCTGGATCCTGATTCCCAGGCTCTGTTGGAGCTGCTTGGCCGCGATGCCAGCGGCTACCCGATCGCCCTGATTGTCGACAGCCGTTACGCCGACGATGGCAGCAAGTCCATGCTGTCCTTTGGCAGCGATGTACCTGGCACCGTCATTGATCTGGGTGAGCTGGGACAACAAGGGGTGAAGACCTTCGCCGAGCAGGTCCTGGGCGCGCCACTGGCCGAAGATGTCGTTTCCCTGCTTGCCGAGAGAACCAACGGCAACCCGTTCTTTGTCGAGCAACTGGCCCTGGACCTGCGCGAGCGACGACTGCTTATTGCCGACCATCAGGACGACGGTCGACTGCACCTGGCGGCGGCGCAGTCGGGCGAAGTGCCGGCGTCGATCACGGCGGTGCTGATCTCCCGCCTCGATCGGCTGGCGGCCGACGTAAAGCAGATCGTCCAGACAGCTTCGGTCCTGGGGCGAGAGTTCGAGCTGACGGTGCTGGCGCAGATGGTGGCGCAGTGGTTGAAGGACGACACTCGCTTCCGCCAGAAAGTGGCGACTGCCGAGACCCACGACGTCTGGCTGCCGCTGGCCGAGATGCGGTACATCTTCAAGCATGCACTGATGCGGGACTCGGCCTATGACATGCAATTGCGGGCTCGGCTGCGTGATCTGCACCGCCTGGCCGCCGAGGTGATCGAGTTGGTGCATGCCGGCGAGCTTGCGGCGCACTATGTCGACCTCGCCCATCACTTTGAGCAAGCAGCGGAGGTGGACAAGGCCAGGTATTACCTGTTGCACGCCGCCGACTACACCAAGGCCAACTACCAGAATGCAGCGGCGTTGTCACTCTTTGAACGCCTGCTGAAGTACGTCCCTGACGGTGACCCCTTACAGGCATATGCCCACGAGCAGAGCGGGGATATCTACACCAACACCGGCGAATACGATCACGCTTTGGAGCAGTACCAGATCGGTATGGAGTGTTTGTTGGCTGTGCCCGACGGCAGCCTCGTCTCCAGCCAGGCGCCGGGCCTGTACCGCAAGATGGGGAGTGTGTACACCAGCAAGGGGGACTACGAGGTCGCTCTGAGCTGGCTGGAGCGTGCAGAAGCAGCGATCATAGAGCGGGCGAGCAGCGCCGACTTGGCGCGCATCCACACGGCCACTGCGGGCGTGCTCTACCGGCAGGGCAGGGCGACGGATGCCCTGGCCAGATGCCAGAGTGGGCTGGAGCTGGCGAACGCCCTCGGCGCAAGACATGACCTGGCGCATGCCTTCAGTCTGCGGGGCACCATCCACACCGGGTTGGGAATGCTTGACGAGGCCATCGAGGACTACAACCTGAGTCTGGACCTGTGCCGGGCCCTGGGCGATCTTGCCCAGCAGTCGCGCGCCGACAACAGTCTCGGCGCCGTCTACTACTATAAGGGCAACTGGGATCAGGCAGTGGTGCACTATCGTCGCAGCCTGGAGGTTGCTGAGCAGATCGGCTATGTGGATCAGCAGGCGACGGTGGCCAACAACCTGGGTGAGATCTTCCTCATACGCGGACAGTTCGTCGAGGCGGCGGAGCAATTCGAAAGCTGCCTGGCCACGTGGCGGCGCACCGGGTTCCGCCTGGGCGTGGCGCTGTCACACTATAACCTGGCGCAAACCCGGGTCTATCGGCAGGAATGGCAGCAAGCTCTGGATCACCTGCACCAGAGCCTGGAGCTTCTTGCCGCACTGGGGTCGCGCGACTGGCTTGCGGCCGAGGCGCATCGACTTACGGCCGAGGTGCGACTGGGCCTGGCCCAGTGGCAAGAGGCGTGGGAGGAATGCCAGCTCTCCTTGCAGATTGCCACCTCGCAGGATTTGAAGCTGGTTGAAGGAAACGCCCGCCGCGTGCTGGGTCACTGGTATGGCGTTCAACATCAGTGGGACGATGCCGAACGGGAGCTGCGTGCCAGCCTGGAGCTCGCGGAAATGCTGGGCATGCGGCTCGAACAAGGACAGGCGCTGGTGGAACTGGCTTTGCTGTACACGCAACGAGCGAGGTTCGAGGCAGGCGCCAGCCCTGATATCGGGCTAGTGGAAGACTTGCTGCGCCAGGCTGCGGCGCTGTTCCGCGACCTGGGCGCCGAGTGGCACCTGGCTCACGCTCAGGCTCTCATGCGCGAATCGTGACTTTGTCGTAACTTATCAATGCCCTGAACGTCCACCTATCAAACAGCCCCGCGCATTCATGAGAGGAGGAAAAATCATGCCCGCCAAGCAGAACGCCACGTCGCCACAACGGGCGGCGTTGGTCATTGTTACTGCGGTGACTGCCGTGCTACTACTTGTGGGTGTGTTTTCGGTGACAGCGCTGGCTGCATCTGGGGCCGGTGGACATCAGGTGTTGCAAAAGGGAGCGGCGGCCCTGTCTCCCGGCGTTACTCAAGCCACCGGGTCGGTGCGCATCTTCAAATTCAACGACCTCAATTTGGATGGCGTCTACAACGGCGTTGATACACCCGCCGCCGGCGTCGTCTTTGAGCTACAGTTTCCCCCGTCTCTGACCTCGACGCTGCTCATCAGCTCCACCGACGCCCAGGGTGAAATCCAGCACCCTGCGTTGGAGACAGAGACCTATACCATTACCGAACAGGTGCCTTCCGGCAACACACCTACTACGCCTGCCCAACAGGTCGTGACCGTGACCGACGGCATCTCCTTGACGGTGCCGTTCGGCAATGCGCCTACTCCTGGCACTCTTGAGGTGCTTGTCTTCCTTGATAACAACGGCAATGGCGTTCAGGGACCAGGCGAGCCGGAGCTGCCGGGCATTTTCTTCCAAAGCTCTTCGGGGTGTGGTCAGAGCTCCAACGGCACCAGCGATGGCCTCGGTAAGGTTCAGTGGACGAACCGCTGTGTGGGCAATTGGCTGGTTCAGGAGACGGTGCCGAGCGGTTTCCAGGCGACGACTGCCACCATCCTCAACAACGTGCTGGTGCAATCGAGCCAGACGACTCTTGTGAAGTTCGGGCTGCGCGCTCTGGGTACTCTGCAGGTGACCAAGTACGAGGATCGGAACGGTGATGGGACGCGTGATGTGACCGATCCGGCCTGGCAAGGCGTGGTGATGCAATGGCTCAATGAATGGGGGCAGACAGGGCAGTGCACCACGAATGCCAGCGGTATCTGCAATGCGTTCAACGTGCCCGTGGGCGTCTATACGGTCACTGAGTTCCTTCCCGTCTACTCGCTGGCGGTCTTTGGTACACAGTTGACCACCACTGTTCCTGCCGGCGCCTCAGGTACCATCGTGTTCGCCAACCGGCGTCTGGGCAATCTGCACATCATCAAGTACGAAGACCGCAATGGAAACGGGGTTCGCGATCAGAATGAGCCGCTCTGGCCCGGTGTGCAGATGGATTGGACGAACGAGTACGGAGAGACCGGGTCGTGTACGACGGATGGTGTCTCCGGGTGCACGGAGTCCTTGGCGCCCACCGGGGCATACACCGTCACTGAAGTTCTGCCGCCCTACGCCGTGCCGGTCGCCGGAACGGTGCGTAACACGACCGTCGTCCAGGGTCAGACCGTTGACGTGGAGTTCCCCAACCGATGGCAGGGCAATTTGCGCCTTTTCAAGTTCGAGGATCGCAACGGCAACGGGGTGCAAGATACAGGTGACAATCCCTGGTCAGGCGTTGCCATGAACTGGGTGAATCAATGGGGTCAGAACGACGGCTGCACGACCGACGCCAATGGACTGTGTCTGTTTGCGAATGTCTTCACCGGCGCCTATACGGTCACCGAAACTCTGCCGCCTTTCAGCGCCGCCGTGATCGGCGTCGAGCAGTCGATCTCGGTGACGGCTGCGGCGACGGTTACGGTCGAGTTTCCCAACCGGAGCCTGGGTGGCCTGACGGGACACGTGTTCTTTGACGCCAACGGGAACGGTGTCCAGGAGGGCACCGAGCCGGACATGCAAGGGGTCGTCGTTTCCTACAGCAATGAGTTCAACGAGAATGACTCGCAGCCGAGCGATAGTGGCGGCGACGCATCGTGGCCCTCGGTCGCGGTGGGTGACTATCAGGTCACGCTTGTCACGCAGCAGGGGTGCCTGGTGACGACACCGGTTCCGGTGGACACCACGGTCCTGCAGGGCCAGACCACCACCGTCAATTTCGGCATCCGCTGCCTGGTCTATATGCCGATGCTGCTGAACGAGGCCCCTCGCGGCACGCCCACGCCCACGCCTACGGCAACCGATACGCCCACACCTTCGCCTACGCCTACGTCTACGCCCACGGCGACGCCGACGCCGACTATAACCCCGACAGCCACAGAGACTCCGACGGCGACGCCGACTCCAACGCAAACGCTCACGCCAACGATTACCCCTACGCCAACGATCACCCCGACGCCGACCATTACGCCGACCCCGACGCTGACGCCGACGACCACGCCAACGGCGACAAGCACCCCTACGCCAACGGCAACGCCGACGACAACGCCAACGCCGACAAGCACCCCTACGCGAACACCAACGCCGACGACCACGCCGACGCCGACACCGCCGGCAACGCTAATCCAGGTGCCGCATCCTAAGGGGATCGCGGTGGACGAGGCCACCAACCGCGTCTACATCGCCAGCCGCACCACCAATTCACTCTACATCATCGACGGCGCCACGCACGGCCTGACCAAGCAGCTTGCAGTCGGGCAGTTCCCCTGGGGTGTTGCCATCAATCCC
>CAZHTZ010000028.1:0-27537 GCA_964535455.1 uncultured Caldilineales bacterium | reverse complement strand
ATGCAGGGCTGCGCCTGGCGCAAACGGCTCCGGCGCCTGCCCTCGCACGAACCACACCGGCCGGCCGTACACCACCACCGTGTTGTCGATGCCGCTGGGCGTGCCGTGGTGCAGCTTCTCCACCTCATAGACCAGGACCGAAAGCCGTTCGACCGGCAGCGCCGCCCCGAAAGCCGCCAGCAGGCCCCGCGCCGTCGCCGCCGCAATCGCCGCCCCGCTGCCCAGGCCGGAGGCGATGGGAATCTCAGAGCTGACCTCGATGCGCCAGGGGGGCAGGGGCCGCTCCAGCTCGGCGCAGACCAGGCGCACGATGCGGGCAAAGGGATCGTCGGCTGGCGCCGCTGTCACCCGCACACGGCGGCCGATGTCCGCGGCCACGACCAGGCACTCCCGGTCGGGATACACCGTCGCCTGGGCCTGCAGCTGAAACAGTGGCGCGGCGATGGCCGGACGGCCGTACACGACGGCGTGCTCGCCGCAGAGGATGAACTTGCCGGGGGCGTGACCCACGGCCAGGGGGGCAGGTGTGGTCATCGGGCTAGTATAGCATCATTGGCAAAGCGCGCCGCGCACCCTATAATCGCGCGTGGTGTGACTGTCAACGCTGCTGTCATCAGAGAGAAAACCATGATCCTCACCCACAAAGAGCGCGTCCGCCGGGCGCTGGCGTACGAATCCGTCGACCGCCTTCCCGCCCAGATCAGCTATACCGCGGCGCAGGGCCGGCGCCTGGCTGAGCACTTCGGTGTGACGGACCAAGTATACTTGGCGACCGGCCTGCCCGCCCGCCTGGACAACCAACTCGTGCGTGTGGACCTCACCTTTCCGCCCCGCTACGGCGACGATGGGTCGGTCAAGTTTGACTGGTGGGGTGCCGGGTTCGATACCCACGAAGAAGGCTATTTCATCCGCATCAGCCCGCTGGCCGAGACCAAGGATCTCGACGCCTACCCCTGGCCTGACCCCCAAGCGCCCGGTCTCCTCGATGACGCCCTCCGCTCCATCACCGCCGATGCCGGCCAGCACTTCATCGTCCCCAACTTCGGCTTCGCCCTTTTCGAGCGGGCCTGGTCGCTGCGCAGCTTCGTCCACTTCTTCCAGGATATGGTGACGGACCCGGCCTTCGTGGATGACTTGCTGGACCGGATCACCGCTATCCAGCTCGTCCTCATCCGGCGTTTTATTGCCGCCGGGGTGGACGGCGGTTACTTCGGTGACGACTACGGCGCCCAGGACAACATGCTCTTCTCACCCAAGATGTGGCGCCGCTACATCAAGCCGCGCCTGGCCCAGCTCTTCGCCCCCTTCCGCGAGGCCAATCTGCCCGTGCTCATGCACTCGGACGGTAAGATCGAGGCCGTCCTTCCCGATCTGGTGGAGATCGGCCTCACCGCCTACAACCCTGTGCAGCCGGAGGTCTCGGACCATGCCTGGCTGCAGCGGACGTTTGGAACCCGCCTGGCCTACTACGGCGGCGTCTCAACGCAGACCGTGCTGCCGTTTGGCTCACCGGACGAGGTCAGGGCCGCCGTGGTCGCTTGCGCTCAGGCGCTGGCTCCGGAAGGCACCGGCCTGCTCATTGCCCCTTCCCACCGCATGATGTCTGACATCCCGATGGCGAATGTCGAAGCCTTGCTCGAAGCCTTCGCCGCCCTGGGGGCGCAACCATGAACCTGGATCAACGTAAAGACCTGGTAGTGAACGCCTTCATTGCCGCCTATGGCGTCCTGCCCTCCATCTGGTGCCGGGCGCCCGGTCGCGTCGATCTGATGGGCAGCCACACCGACTACAACCAGGGCTATGTGCTCACCATGACCATCGACTGTGACACCTGGATCGCGGCCCGGCCCCGCGCCGACCGCCAGGTTGTCATCCACTCCCTCAATGCTGCCGGCGGCGGAACCTTTTCCCTCGACGCCATCGACCACGACGCCGATGCCCCCTGGACCAACTACGTGCGCGGCGTGGCCGGGGTGTTGGGCGAAGCCGGCTACCCACTGCACGGCTTCGACGGGCTGGTGCACAGCACCGTGCCCTTCGGCAGCGGGCTCAGCTCATCGGCGGCGCTGGAGATGGCGACCGCCACCCTCTTCCGTCTGCTCGGCGGCTGGGAAATCGACCCGGTAGAGATGGCGCTACTGGGCCAGCGAGCGGAAAACCAGTTCGTTGGCGTCAACTGCGGCATCCTTGACCAGTACAGCTCGGCTATGGGCCAGGCGGGGACGGCGCTGCTGCTTGATTGCCGCCACCTCAGCAGCCGCACCGCCGCCATCGCCCCCGGCATCCAGCCCGTCATCTGCGACACTCACTTCAAGCGGGCATTGACCGGTTCGGAGTACGGCGAGCGCCGCGCCCAGTGCGAGGAGGGTGCCCGCCTGCTGGGTGTGGCCGCCCTGCGTGACGTCAGCCGCGAACAGTACCTGGCCCATGAATCCGCCTTGCCGCCTTTGGTCGCAAGGCGCTGCCGGTTCATCGTCGAAGAGAACCAACGCGTGCTCGACCTGGCCTCCGCCCTGCCGCTTGGCGACCGCGACCGGCTATCCGGCTTGATGGCGGCTTCGTTCGCCGGCGCCCGCGACCTCTATGAAATCGCTGTGCCTCAAATGGAGGCCATGATGGCAGCCATGATCAGCGGGCCCGGTATCATCGGCGCCCGCCAGGCAGGCGCCGGCTTTGGCGGCTGCATGGTGGCGCTGGTCGAATCCGGCGACGTCGGCGCTTTTAGCGAGCATGTACAGACCCACTACACCGCCACGACGGGCCTGCAGCCCCGGGTCTACGCCGTCCGGGCGGTCCCGGGGGCAGGCGTCTTACAGATCAATTGATCGACACTCGCGAAAGTGCCGGTTATCTCTCACTCTTCTTGAGGTGAAATCATGAATCGCACCGGTCTCGTCGTTCTCCTGTGGGGGCTTCTCATCTTACTGCTGGGCATCGTGGCGCTGCTCTTTAACTTCGGCGTGTTCGTCGCCTACCAGCAGCTCATCGTCTACGTCCTGGCCGGCGTGCTGGCCGGGGTGGGCGTGATCTCCATCATTGTCGCCCTTTCCGGCAGCGACCGCTGGATGTTCTTCATTCCCGGCTTTGCGCTATCGGCCCTGGGCAGCGTCGTCTATCTCTCGACCCTGCAGAACGTCCCGGCTCGCTCGCTGGGTGCGCTTTTCCTCGGCGGCGTGGCCGCAGGCTTCTTCGTTATCTTCCTGATGAACCGCCAGGAACGCTGGTGGGCGCTCCTGCAAGGGAGTATCATCGTCGTGATTGCCTTGGTCGCCTTCGGCTTCGGTGTGCTCCCTGATGCTCTCCTGGGCGCGGTGCTCTTCGGCGGTCTCGGGCTCAGCTTCTTCTTGGTCTGGCTGCTGGGCGGCAACCGCCGCCGTCTCTCCTGGGCGGCCCTCATGGCCGCCGTGCTGTTTGCTGCCGCCTTCGCTCTGGCGGGAACCGTCACCGGACCGAACAGCGTCATCGTCAAGCTCTGGCCGGTGTTGTTCATCATCGCCGGAACACTGGCAGTGGGCTGGGTGATCACGGGCCGAGGTGCGCCACCGCCCTTGCCGCAGGCAGCTTCATTGGTGCCGGTGGAGGACGTCGATGTCCGTCCCCTCGCCACAACCGACACCGCCTACATCACGAGACCCGGCGCCACCGCCGGTCAATCCGCCTCAAGCCAGCCTTCCCAGGCCATTCCGATGCCACCACCGCCCCCGTCCAGTCCGGTCTCTGAGGTTCTACCTCCCGACCTGCAGACCTTCGACCCCAACAACCCCGGCGCCACCCTCGACACCCTTCTGGACGCCAGCCAGAAAAAGCCCTCCTAAAACGTTGCCCGTTTACACGTTTGCACGTTGCACGTTCTGCCATTCCAACGTGAAAACGTGCAACGTGCAACGTGCAACCTTGTTTTGACATGCTCTCGAACCCCACGCCGTCGCCGCCAGAAGAGGCCGCTCGACGCCTGCGACAGCTTCCTCGCTACCTCGGCTTCGGCAAACGCCGGGTCGCGATAGAGGTCGAGGAACAGTTCAGCGAGGCCTGGGTGCTCATGGCGTTGCTGATGACGGGGATCGGACTCGTCTTCCGCCTGGAGGCGTTGCTCACCATCGCCGTTGCCCTGCTCGTCATCGCCCTCTGCAGTTGGCTGTGGAACCGCCTGGCCTTCTTCGGATTGGACTACCGGCGGGAATTCTCGGTGCGGCGGGCTTTTGTCGGGGAAACAGTAGACCTGAAGCTCTCCGTCGCCAATCACAAGCTCATCCCCCTGGCTTGGCTGCGCATTGCCGACACCTTCCCCGCGGACCTGCCGATGAGCGCCAGCGTTACCAGGCGCCACGACACCAACCAGGGTGAGTTCAGCAGCTTCTGGCACCTGAAATGGCGCGAGCGGGCCGAGCGCAGCGTCACCATCCAGGCTGCGCAGCGAGGCTACTATCGCTTCGGCCCGGCTCGCCTGGAAACCGGCGACCTCTTCGGCCTCTTCCACTCCGTGCACCGGCTCGCCAGCGAGCAGGTGCTCATCGTTTATCCCCAGGTGACACCTCTTGTCAGCCTGGGCCTGCCCCTCAAGGAGCCGTTCGGCGACCTGCGCACCCCGCGCTTCGTCTTCGAAGACCCCACCCGCACTGTCGGCGTCCGCGACTATCGCCCCGAGGACGACTTCCGCCAGCTCCACTGGAAGGCCACTGCCCGGCGCCAGCAATTGCAGACCCGTGTGCTGGAGCCGGCCAGTTCACACAACCTGCTGGTGGTGCTCAACGTGGCCACGATGCCACACCACTGGCAGGGCATCCTGCCTGACCGCCTGGAACGGGTCATCAGCGTCGCCGCCTCAATCTGCTACCACGGTCTTGAACAACGCTGGCCGACCGGCCTGCTGGCCAACGGCGCCCTACCCCGCTCCGACCAGTCGCTCAGATTGCTGCCCGGTCGCGCTCCCAGCCAGATTCTCGTCATCCTCGAAGCCCTGGCAGCCCTAACACCCTTCGTGACCGCCCCGGTCGAGGATCTCATTGCCGCCGAAGCCCCACGCCTGCCCTGGGGCAGCACGGTCGTGGTCATCAGCGCCGTCGTGACCGACGCCCTGGCCGCGACCCTGCTTGACCTGCAGCGGGTGGGGCGGCGCGTGGCTCTGCTCAGCCTGGACCCCGGCCCCCTGCCTCCTGCCTTGCGCAGCGTCTTGGTCTGTCGCCTCTCCGAGACAGCCTCCCCCGTGCTCGACCTGGGCGCCGCCGTGTCGGGGGATCACACCCTGTCGCAACCAGTCCAACGCCAATGGGAGGCGATACACAAGGCAGGAGAAACCCTGCGCCGGCCCCGGTCTTCCCAGCCCGATCTGTCCTGATCGCGCCAGCGGGATCATCTGCGCCTGCTTGTCCACACGATGGCCAGCCGCCTCCATGCTCTCCCGGACAGAATCAACGCCTCCTGGTTCTCACCAGCGCTTCTACTTGCCCTGGTGGGTATGGAGATGTCGTGGTTCGCCCCGCTGATCCTGAGCCTGCACCGCCGGGGATGGGAGACGGCGCCGGGCTGGTATCTGGCCGGACTGATCGCGGTCATGTTGGCGATGATGGTCGTGGCTCGCGTCCTCTCGGCGCGGCGAATCGGCTCCCCTGCTTTCAAGCTTCTCGTGCTGGCGACTGTCGTCTTCATCGCACTGGCCATCTTGCGCCTGTATGTCTTTCGTGGGGAGTCGTGGTCGAGCCTGGCCTGGCTTGGCCCGGCTTTCATCACCGCCGACCCACGACGCATCGACACCCTGCTGGTGCTGGTGACCGTCGCTTACCTCTGGTGGCGGGGCGTCAGTTTCCTGCAACGTGACGTGACCTTCTTCAGTATCAGTCTTGACTTCCGCAAGGGCGTGCTGGGGTTGGCCATCGGCGCCAGCCTGTACGACACGCTCACACACCATCCGGCTGCTGTCTTCATCTATGGCTTTTTCTTCTTCAGCCTGGTGGTGGTCGCCCTCGGCCGCATCGAAGACAAAGCCGCCACAAGCAACAGCCCCGGCGCCCGACCCGGATTCGGTTGGATGGGCATTGTTGCCGCCGGCAGCTTGGCGGTAGTAGCGCTGATAGCCTGGCTATCCCGCCTGTGGAGCGCCGAGGCTTTTGGGCGCCTGGGACAACTGCTTGCCCCAGGCGCCGCCGGGCTCGGTCGCCTGCTGGAGAACGTCCTGGTGCTGATGCTCCGCTTGCTGGAACCCCTCATGGCGGCTCTGGTAGCCCTCTTGCGCTTTGCCATCAGCCCGCTCCTGGCCAGGCTTCGCCAGCAGCCGCCCGCTTTTCTCGAAACCCTCGATACCTACCTGTCGCAACCCACCGGCGCGCAGGTCGTCGATCCGGCCTGGATCGAGCCTCTCTTCGGCGTCGTCCTGCCCTGCACCCTGGGTGTGCTCGTCCTGCTCGCTCTGGCGCTCTGGCTGCAACGGCGCCGGGCATTCTTCGCCCGCAGCCAAGAGGCAGAAACCCGATCCCCCACCACAGGCCGGGAGCAACAAGGCCTCGCCCAGCTTGTCGACCGCGTCCGCGGCCTGACCACTCTGATTGGACGGTTCGGTATCGGTCGCAGGTTCTACGCCGCGCTCTCGGTGCGCCACATCTATGCCAATGTCCAGCACCTGGCCGCCGACCAGGGCTTCCCTCGGCACAAGGCGCAGACACCCAATGACTACCTGCCGGCTTTGGCCGCGGCCTTCCCCGGCCACGAAGCCGACGTGACCCACATCACTACCGTCTACAACGCCTGCGAGTACGGCGATGTGCCTACCGGCGTCGCCGAGCTGCGACGCCTGCATGACGTCTGGGAAGCCATCCGCCGCGATGCCGAGCGCACGACATCTGGTTCCGCGGAGAACACCTGAGTGAACGCCTACCACCATGTCTGATCTCCACGATCGGCTCGAACGACTGCGCCAGGCAGGTCGCCTGAAGCGACCCACCCCGTCCCCGACCGCAGTGCTACCGCCAACGGTGCCTCCGGCTTCTCCACGCGCCCCCACACCCATCCCGGCGCGCTACCCTTCGGGCTTGAGCCGTTCGGCTGAGGCCTCAGGCCGAAGCCCCTCAGGGCGAAGCCTTCCCGCCCACAACCTGACGGACCTGCTCGAGCTGCCCGGTATGGAACTGGTGCAGAAGCCACAAGGCACATATCTGCTGCGTACCCTGCGCTTCGACCTGGAACACCAGCAGGGTCATGAAACCTTGGGCGCCGTGCTTAACCTGCCTGCAGGGACCACTGCCATCGCCGGCAAGGACCCGAGGTTGGACGATTTCGATTTTCGGCAGGTCGTCTTCATCGATACGGAGACCTCCGGCCTGGCTGGCGGCGCCGGCACCATCGTCTTTCTGACCGGGGTAGGCCAGTTCGAAGGCGACCAGTACGTGGTGCGCCAATACTTTGCCCGCACCCCTGCCGAAGAGCCTGCCTACCTCACGCAGCTTGCCGAACACCTGGCCCAGGCCCAAGGGTACGTCAGCTTCAACGGCAAGGCATTCGATCTGCCCCTGTTGAGCAGCCGGTTCATTCTGGCCGGACTCCGGCCGCCCAACCTCCAGCGCCCCCATCTCGACCTGCTGCACCCTGCCCGGCGCTTGTGGCGCAGCCGTCTTGGCGCCTGCAACTTCACCCACCTGGAAAGCGAGGTATTGGGCCACCAGCGCAGCGGCGAAGATGTCCCTTCCTGGTTGATCCCCAGCCTGTGGTTTCGCTATGCCGGTGGGGAAAACAATGTGGACGACATGGCCCACGTCCTCTACCACAACCTGGAGGACATTGTCAGCATGGCGCCACTGGCGCATAGGGTGTGCGGCACCTTCGGCGGCGTGCTCGACCCGCATCCTCAGGAACTGCTCGCGATCGCCCAGACCCATACCAACCAGGGCCGCTTGACAGAGGCTGAGACCACCTATCGCCGCAGCCTGGCGGCCTCTCTACCCGTGCTGCAGCACGGGGAAGCGCTGGCCGGGTTGGCGGCGGTGCTCAAACACCAGGACCGCCTGGACGAAGCTGCGGTCTGCTGGGCGCGGCTCGCAGCCCTGGAGCTGTCACACCAGGTGGAAAGCCATATCGAGCTGGCCAAGTATCACGAGTGGCAAACGGGCGACTTGCAAACCGCCCTTTTCTGGACCACAGCCGCCCTGGACCAGGCGCTTACCTGGTCTCCCGGCTACCAGCGCACACGCACTTTGAGCGAGCTTCGCCATCGCCAGGAGCGCTTGCAGCGGAAGGTAGGCAGTAGTCAGTAATCAGTGAATCCGCGGTGGTCGGTGGTCGTCTGTCCGCGGTCATTGAGAACGGGAACCAGATCGAAGGGTCGAGCGTCATAGGGCCAACACACGCTCAATCAGGAGACAAGACCATGAACAAGCCCATTTCGTCCCTTATCACCGCGATCGCCTTTGGAACACTCATTTTCGTTGTGGCCGCGTGCAGTCCGCCCGCCGTTGCCAGCGGACCAGCAGTCGCCGACGCCGCTGCCGCGCCGAGAGCAGCGCCGGCGATCGCAGGCACCAATGGCGATTCGCTCCCGGCCACGATCTCTGTTAACGGCGTGGGCACGGCCAGCGCCACGCCCGATGTCGCCTACATCCAGATCGGCGTCGAAGCCATTAACAGCGACCCCGCCGCTGCCGTCAAAGAGAACACCGACAAGATGACCGCGGTCATCGCCGCCCTCAAGGAGCAAGGCATCCCTGCCGAGGACATCCAAACGGTCAACTATAGCATGGCGGTGGAGACGATCGTGGATCGGGATGGCCAGCCGACCGGCGAAACCCGCTATCACGTCACCAATCAGGTGCGCATCAAGGTGACTGACCTGAGCAAAGCCGGTGGCGTGCTGACCGCCGCGCTGGAAGCGGGCGCCAACACCGTCGGCGGCATCGAATTCAGCGTGCAGGATCCCGTCGCTCTCCAGACGCAGGCTCGCAACAAGGCCATTGCCGATGCCCAGGCCAAGGCCACGCAGTTGGCCACCGGTTTTGGCGCCAAACTGGGCCCCGTCCACAACGTGAACGAATACAGTGGTCCCGCATCCCCTGCGCCCAGGTATGACGCCAGCGCCGGTATCGGGGGCGGCGGTCAGGTGCCCGTCTCACCCGGTCAGTTCACCGTGACGGTCGAAGTACAGGCCACCTTCGACATCGCCGACTAGCACCTTTCTCAGCCCCCTCCCCAACCAGGCAAAACAACACCCGATCGGAAGTGCTCCGATCGGGTGTTGTTTTCTTCCTGGTGTAGGCTTCAGTTCCCCGCCATCAGGTCCACGATTCGTTCGGCGACGGCCAGGGCGACCGGTTGGTCAGCGTTGTTGTGCCGAATCTGCTCTATCACGCGACGCAGCACATCGGCATTCACGGTGGCGAGCGCCTGGGTACGGTCTTCCCAGCGGCTGCGCAGCTCCGGGTTCTCATGCGTGGCTGCCAACACAGCGATCTGGGCGGGCGAGGCGGTGCTCAGGTTCCACTCGGACATGTTGATCCCAAGCTCGCGACCGGCGTTGGCCCAGTAGTAGGACAGCATCGGGTTCATCAACCCCCGCATACGACCCCACAAGGGATCGTCCTCCTGCACTAGCGCAAAAAAGGCCAGATAGTAGGGACGGGCGGCACTATAGTTGCGGTCGACCTGTGACAGCTCCCCCGCCCGCACCGAAGCATACGACGCCATGAACCAGCGCAGATCCTCCAGGGTGGCGCCGGGCTCATTGTCTTCCACCGCATCCCACTGCAGCCGGCAAGCGAACAGATAGCTCCGCGACGAAGCCGAGAAATCTTGGGAACGCTGGAACATTGCTCGCTTTGCCAGCATTTGCGCCGTGTCGGGGCCGTGGGGCAGGTTCTCGGGTAGCTGCACTTGCTCGATGTCACGCACCAGCCGCTGCAGCGCCGGCTCATCCAGGAAGGGGATGGCCGTCCTCCCGGCAAGGCGGTAGCGATCCTCATCGCGCACGATCAGGTGGCGGCCCTCAAGGTCGTCCAACAACTTCTGGATATAGTCAACCTGGTCGCGATCATTGATGAGTACAACCGCCATGTCCGCCAGATTGATCTCCAGACCGGCATGGATGGCCGCATAGATGAACCCGGATTCAGCCCGCTGCACAAAGTCGGCCTCGCTCTCGATACCCGGCGCCAGAGACACCGGCACCCGCACCGATGCCAGTTGATCGCCGTAGTCGAACGCACGCTGGCGGAATCCCATCTGCCAGATATGTCGGAGCATCGTCTTGCTGCGGCTCAGGCCCAGGGCATCATAGCGCTCGCGTAGCTCCTCCAGAAGGGTATCGGTCGTGTAGACACCTGGCTTCTCGTGCAGGGCTCGGTAAATATCGCGCAGCACATCGCGGCGTGTAGCGAAGTCCGAAGAGGTCATCTTCAGCCGGCTGAAAATCTGACGATACTGGTGCTCCAACGACTGCTCGCCCGTGGTCCCGTCTTCTTCTACCGGCGTCAGCGCCGAATGCCTGGCCATTTCCAGGTCACTCTGCGCCACGAAACCCTTGGGGGCAACATAAAGCTGCAAGTCCTTCACATACAGGTCGATGAACTCGGTGTTCGCCTCCAGCCAGGTCTTGAACTGCGAGTAGCCAAAGTTGGCCTCATTGAAGGTGGAATCCATCGACAGCATCGTTTGCTTCAGCTTGGCAGCCAGCACAGGCACCTCACCGCGCTGGCCGTGCGCCTGCAAGCCCTTGATCAACAGAGTGCGAGCCGTCTCCAGGTCTGTGCTGCTGCGTTCGCTGACATCCGAGGTGTCGCCCAACAGCGTTTCCAGATAAATGAACTCATCGCACGACTTCACCAACAACTGATGGGTGATGTTACGCGGTCCAATGCCCAGCGTGTACTTTCCGTACTCTCGCAGCTTGCTGACCAGAGCGCCAAAGTCACTATCGCCCGAGATGATGACGATGGTATGGACATGCGTTCGGGTCATGGCCACCTCAAGGGCGTCCACGGCCATGCGGATGTCAGCGCGGTTCTTGCCCGCACGCACGCTGTACATCTGGATGAGGTCGATGGCGTTCTCCATCAGCTCATCGCGATAGTGCGTGTACCGGCCCCAATCGGCGTAGGCCCGTTTAGTGACTACCGGCCCCCGGCTCTGCAAGTACTCCATGACCGGTGTGATCTCGAAATCGAGGAATACGTCCTCTGCCCAGCGCGCCACGTTCTCGAAATCAATGAATACGGCAAGCTGCTCAGACATGTGAGCCTCCCTTGTCAAAGTAAGGCATTGTGGCCAGTCCTGAGACCATGAGATCTCGTGGAGATGGCGACTGGTCTCGTCACCCGCTAAAAAGCGGCTCGATTGCAGGTCGAAGACGAGAGCCTTTGGTGGGTTGTTGTTGCTTCGCCCAGGGCGGTCAATGCTCCGCTCACTGCGCCAAGCACCCAGACTGTATGAGAAACTGGTTTGGGTGTCAAGTAGCGCTGTGATAGAGTGGGGCCGCCCGAAAGATCGGCCATTTGCCCGCCCCGAACCCTGCCTTTCCTGCACCATGACCAGAAACCCGCTGCTGGCGCCGCCTGTCGACCCACCTGATGAAAACAGCAGCGCCCTGGCCCGCCTGCGTCGCGAGTGGCTGATCACGGCCGAACTGTACGGTGTGGCGTTAGTGCTGATGTTTCTCCTGCTGCGTACGCAGTGGGTGACGGCGACCGCTTTGCGCTGGGGGTTGCTCGCCCTGGTGGTCCAGGCCGAGGTGCTGCGCGTCCTCCGGCGTAACCTCGACCAACAGCACCGACGCGGCGAGACCCGCTTGCTGCCGAGCTTGGGAACGGGCACAGCTTTGACGCTCTTCCGTGGGGGGCTGATCGGGCTGCTGGCCGGTTTCCTCTTGACGCCGTGGCCAACGGGGCTGATGGCATGGCTTCCGGCCCTGTTTTTCACCTTGGCCGCCATCACCGACGTCCTGGATGGTTACGTCGCACGGGTCGCCGGACGTGACACACACCTCGGTGAAGTTCTGGACCTGGAACTCGACGGCCTGGGCATGCTTGTCGTGGTTGGCGTGGCCATCCACTTCGGCCAGTTGCCGATCTGGTTTGTTGCCATTGGACTGGCCCGCTACGTCTTTCTCCTGGGGGTTGCTATTCGCCAGCGGTTGGGCAGACCCATCCACGAAATGACACCCAGTCGTACGCGTCGCCTCCTCGCCAGCCAGATGATGGCCTTCATGAGCGTGGTGCTGTGGCCGATCGCACCCCGAACGCTTGCCATCGTCGCCGGCATCGTCCTCAGCGTGCCCTTTCTCGCCGGCTTTCTGCGCGATTGGCTGGTCGTCAGCGGCGCCGTGGACCCCCACTCTCCTCGCTACCGGGCACTCCTTCACCGCGCCGGCCGCCTCCTGATGAGGCAAGCGCCCGTCGCCATCCGTTTCCTTGCGGCTGCCTCTGCTGTCGTCCTGGCCGGCCGGCTGACGTTCGACTTTCCTACCGCCGTCGCCGGCTATCGTGCTTTCGATCTCCCTTTCCCCACGCTGATGACGGTGGTTTTCATCGGTTTGAGCATGTTGGGTGCATTCGCCCTGGCTCTGGGCGCCGCCGGACGCTTTTTCGCCATGCTGCTCATTGCGGTTGCCATCTTCACCTTCGCCGCTCAGGGCCCCTGGCCGCAGACAGTGATGGCTGTCGGCGCCAGTGTCTATCTGCTCATCTTCGGCACCGGCGCCTACTCGCTCTGGCGCCTCGATGATCGTTTCTTCTATCAAAGTGCGGGGGATGCCCGGGTTCCTGCTCCTCCGGGCCTGCCGGACGAAGCCGCATTGTGAGCGCCATCTGGCGATGGAATGCCCGCCGTCTGTTTCGCCTGCGCACCTTGCCCTGGCTGCTGTCCGTGCTGGCCCTGGTCTTGGTGCTGCGCACTGTCCCCTTGGCCGACATCCTGGCCGTCTTCCGCCGGTTGCGAGGCTGGGAGATCGTCGTCATCACCCGCCTCCAGGTCGACTTCCAGCTCAGGCCTGCCATCCTGCTTGCATTGGCAATCGGCCTGCTCGCCCTACCCTTGGCCTATCTGGCAGCATCGTGGCTGGGGATACGCCCCTTCACGGCCTTGTTCTTGCGCTGGCCTGCGGACGATCGTTCTCTGCGCTACCAAAAGGTGCTTCGACTTGTACAGGAAGCCGAAGCGCAGGTCTCGGACTTCTATCGCCAGCGTCCGCGAACGCTGGTGCTCGCCCTCCTCTTCGCCGCCGTCACGTGGGTAGCCATGGTGGGAGAATACTGGCTGGCAGCCCGTTTTCTGGGCCTGCCATACACGCTGTGGCAAGCCATTGCGGCCCTGACTGCCGCCCGATTTGCCTTCCTGCTTCCCCTGCCCGCCGGCCTCGGCGTGCTGGAGGCCAGCCAGGCCTTCGCCGCTGCCGCCCTGGGTTACGACCCGGCTGCCGGGGTGGCGCTGGCCCTGCTCATTCGTGCCCGCGACGTGGTTCTGGCCTTGTTGGGGGCATGGTTGGCCACAAGATATCTGGCCTGAGAGTACTCAGGTAGGCCGGAAGCCGTCCGTCCCCAAGCGCCACCTAACCAACCCGGCCGGCAACGTCCAGTTGATGGGCGATGTACACCAGCTCGCCGCAATCGATCTGGCGATGTCGAGCGGCCACCCACGATGCAAGCCGATCGCGGTCCAGAGCGGAATGTCCCGACCGAGACACCGCCAACGCCGTATTCAGTGTGTTCACGATGAAGTGCAGGAAATAAGCTTCATCGCCCGCATAGCGCCCGTGCTGCGGGAAGACAACCCAGTCCGAGGCGCCCGCCGCCAGAACAGTGGCCCTGGCCGCCTGCAGGTGCCCGAACAGATGGCGCCCTGAACGGCTGTCGCCCGACGGCCGGCCATCGATCAGACGCCGGTCCATCGTTTCGTGGTAGCGTGCTTCCACCAGGGCATCGAAGTTCCGGTCGATCTCCGGCTGGAAGCTGGTGACACCGTCGAAGGTAATGGTGAAGTAGAAAAGACCGCCCGGTCGCAGGAGCGCCAGCAGCGCCGGCAGAACGGCGGGAATGTCGACGAGATCAAGGAAAGCATGGGCAATCAACAGATCCCATGCCCGCCGGCCGCGGTTGCGTTCAGCGTACGTAAGGGCATCGGTGACTTCAAACTCGAGGTCCAGCCGCCGGCCTTCACCCTCCAGGCGCAGCTCGCCCGGTCGGGTGCCACCCACCTGCCAGCCCTGCCGCTCTGCCCAGCCCTGCAACCGAGCCTGCGCCGCGGCCAGGTGTCCGGGGTCGGCATCGATAGCGGTGTAGCGTCCTGTGTTCAGCAGATGCCACTCCAGACAGCGCTCGATCATCGTCCCGATTCCAGCGCCCAGCTCCAGCACATCAACCGGACGCTCACCAGGCAGCGCCTGGGCTAACGCCTCCCACACGCCCCGATTCAGCGCCCGGTCGTCAACCGTGCGCTTGGCGGCCAGATAGCGGATGAAATCAGCCGTCAACGTTCGCGGTCTCCTCGCTGTGCGTAGATGTCGCCAGACGGATCGTCGACGTCGAGAGTGGCCATCCACGATCGCAGCGTGTCCGCCTCCACCCACTGCGGCCAACGCCAGAGGAGCGATTCGCCCGGTGAGAAATTGAAACGGTAGGCGCCAAGCGCCAACAGCCTGTCGACGCAGGCCGTCGCCGTATCAGGCGCTGGCGGCGCCAACTCGAAAGACAGGCACGATAGCCCTTGCGGCAGTCCCATCAAGGCTTCCCTTTCATACCCCTCGACGTCGATCTTGCAGAACGCCGGTGCGTCGAACCGTGCGATCAGCTCGTCCAGGGTGGTGACCTCCACAGGAATTGTCGTATCCCACCGCACACCCGCAAACGACTCGGCCTGACCCACAGCCTCGGCCCAATGGCGTGAAAGCGTCGTCACCGTAGGTGTCCGTTCCGAGATCAGCAGGGATTGCGTTCCAGGCCTTGCTCCCACGGCCTGCGGGATCAAGGTAACGTTCGGGTTAGCGCCATACCAGCGACGCAAGAGTCGCACGCACGCGGGTTGGGGTTCCACCGCCACCACGCGTGCACCCAATCGCAGCCAGGCAGCCACGCGGTTGCCCACGTGGCTGCCAATGTCAAAGCAGACATCGCCCGGATGGATGAAGGGAGCGTAGAATCGCGCCAGTCGCCGGACCCGGAAAGGCCGGTAGTAGATCAGCAATGACCGTGCCAGACCGCGGGCAACCCTGACATCCTCCCTGTTCACGAGCGCTGCAACGAGCTTCTATGCGGTCGCCCTCAGATGCAAATAGGTAACGATGATCAGCGCCACCTCGTCGAGCTTTGTGACCCACCCCAGCGGACCGCCCACGCCCTTGTTGACAACGAAGTAGGCAATGATGGTCACAGCCGCGAAGGCGATCAAGGCGTAATGAACCAGCGCTCGCTGCTTCGGCAGCAGGTCGAACACCACCGCCGCTGTGAGCACGATGTAAGCGATCCCGTTCAGGATAAAGAGTAAGCCAGGCGGCGTGGCGTTGGGAATGCCCAAAAATTTGAAACCCAAATACAGGTGTACGAGCGCAGTGATGATGCCGAAGATCAAGACGAGGATGCGAAGTGTATTGCGGCTCATGGGGATGCCTCCAATGTGTGTGCATGGAAAAAACATTCAGACATCATTATACGGCGGCGGCCACAGCGATCAAATGAGGCGCCAAGCACGGCGCACTAACGTTCAAACGTCGGAACGTTGGAACGATTTTTCCAGAAACGATCGAATCTTTTCACCCGTCTCTTCCCAGGTTGGCTGGCGGTCATAAGTCTGCCGCGCCGCCACGGCCATCGTCGCCAGGAGCGCCCGATCTGCATGTAGGCGGGCTAGGCAGGTCGCCAGAGCCTCGGCGTCACCCGGCGCCACGAGAAAACCATTCTCACCGTGATGAACGATCTCGCCGGCCCCGCCCGCAGTCGTGGCGATGGCTGGCAGGCCAAAGCCCATGCCTTCAAGATAGACAATGCCGAAGCCCTCATGGCTGGATGGAACGACGAGGACGTGGCTGCGGGTCAAATGCTCGGCCACCTGCGCATCGGCCAGGAGACCTCGAAACGTCACTTCCCCGCCGATCCGCAGCTCGTGTACCAATGCTTGCATGCGGGCACGGTAGGCCGGCTCGACGGCCGGGCTGCCGATGACGTCGAGCGTCAGGGACCCGTCCGGCAGCCGTGCCAGCGCCGCCAGCAGCGTGTGCAGACCCTTGCGCGGGATGAGATTGCCCAGAAAGACGACTCGCAGCGGTCCCGGCTCGTTCGCCCTGGCCCGGATCTCCACCTCGGACAGACTGATCCGCCAGCGGTCTCCGGCGGGTCGAGCCACCACCCCCGGTGTGCCCGACCCGACCAGCGTTTCGACGGCGGTCCGCGTCGCCTCGCTGTTATAGACGAACCCATCCGCCGATGCCAGGTACTGCCGTTCGATGCGGCGGTAAAGCCGGTTTTGCCACGATGGCCGCGCCTCGTCACTGCGCAGGTGATGGACGATACTGACGATGGGATAGGACGTAAGCGGACGCAAACGGCGATTGAGCCAGAAAAGCGAGGGATGATTCAGCTCATCCTGCAGCAACACATCCAGCCCGGCTGCCGCCAGACGCCGAAACAAGGTGTTCGACACATTGTCGGTCAGATGACGGCCGTAGCTGCGCCACGTCAGGGAGAAGACCTCAACGCTGTCTCCCTTACGGCGCAGATGCGCGACAAGCTCCCGGTCGTACAAATAGCCGCCCGACACAGTGTCCAGGCTGCCGTAAACGACCAGGCCCACGCGCATAGCCGGCCTTCGTCACCTCACGCGTGATCGAGGCAAAACGGACTACCGCTCGAGATCGTACACGACCCAGGCGATCTGGTTTTCCCAGAGTTTGACGCTGATGGCCGAGATATTCGGCGCGTACAGCGCCTCATTCAACTCTTCGCACAGCAATTGGCAGAACCGTTCGATGCTCGGATTCACCCCTTCCAGGGGCGGCAAATCGTTCAGGGTTTTGTCGCGGTAGCGTGCGATCAAGGCATCAAGCTGTGCCTCCACGTCAATAAGGTCGATCAGATAGCCGTGTTGGTCCAGATTCTCGCCTTCAAGCATGACTTCGATCTTGTAGTGATGTGAATGAGGCTCGTTCTCGGCGCCCCAGTCGCCGCCGACGAGGTAATGTTGGGCGATGAAGTCGCGCTGGATTGAAATAGTATACATAACCGGTCCGTGGAAGCGTGATGAAGAAAAAGATGGCTGCCAAAATGCAAGCAGATGAAGACTAATGGTAATCCAAAACAACCTGAATCGCCTTTTCTGGCTGCTCGTCAAGAAGCCGATAGGCTTCGCTCGCTTGCTGCAAGGGCAGCCGGTGCGTGATGAACTGCGAAGGTCGTATCTCGTCCGCCAGCCGCCAGGCATAGGCCAACTGCCGGGCCTTGCTCCACCGGCCGCTCAGGGCAGGATCGACCGTGCTTACCTGGCTGCTCACCAGTTGAATGCGGCTGCGATGGAAACGCCCGCCCAGGTCGACAAGCGAGCGCTTTGATCCGTACCACGAGCCGATGACCACCTTGCCGTTGAACCCGGTCAGGGCAATGGCTTGATCGAGGGCTTCCGGCATCCCGGAGAGCTCGTAAACAAGATCGGCGCCGAACGGCTGCAGCAGCCGTTGCGCCTGGTCGAGGCTGGCCTGATCACCCGGATCGAGGCTGGCATGGACGCCCAGACTCTGCGAGGCCTCCCGGCGTAGGGCAAAACGGTCGAAGCTCAGCAGGCGGACCAGGGGGAACCGGGCGAGCAGGGCCGTCGTGAGCAGACCCGCGATGCCCTGCCCAAAGACGACGACCTGTTCCCCGGCCAGTGGCGCCCCGTCATGCAAGAAGTTGACCGCCGTCTCCATGCTGGGCAGGAGCACGGCATCGAGGGGATTCATGCCCGGCGGCAGCGCGTGCAGTTCGTCTTGATCGGCCCAAAAGTGACTCTCGTGGGGATGAAATGCAAAGACGAAGTCTCCTTCGCGCACGGCCACGCTGCGCCCTACCTCCAGGACGCGCCCCACGGTTGCATAGCCATACTTCAGTGGAAAACCCAGTCCCCCTTCCAGCGCCTTGATCGTCAGGTCGGCCGGCAGGTCGCTAGGAGCTTCACCCCGGTAGATGAGGAGTTCGGTGCCGGAGTTGATGGCTGATACCTGGGTCTGCACCAACACCTGGCCGGGCTGACCGGAGGGAAGCTCTTCCTCACGAAGTTCCACCTGCCGGGAGTCTGTGAAATAGAGAGTAGTGCGTTTCATAGCCTGAAAACTCCTGCCTGCGGGAAAATGTGCGACTGCGGCTCAGGCAGCACCCGCCAGCTCGCCCCAAATCACCCAATCCGGACCCATCTGCACCCATTGTGGATTGCGCAGCCGTGGCAGTGCAGTCTCCGTAGATGCCAAAGGGTTAGTCAGGGCGTGCAGACCGCCTACCAGGAGAGGGCTGACGGTCACCGCCAGGAAATCCACCAATCGTCCAACCAGGAAGCTCGTGAGCACCGCAGCGCCGCCCTCGACCATCAGGCGCCGCACCCCTCGCGCCCGGAGTGCTGCCAATAGCGCCGGCAATTCGACCCGGCCAGCCGCGTCCAGGGGCAGCGCCAACACGCTCACCCCTTTGTCCTGCAAGGCCATTCTCTTGGCCGCGTTCACCTTCGGCCCTGTCGCAATCCAGGGCAGGCGTGGCTGATCCAGCAGCGCCGCTCCGCTGGGAAAACGCAGATGGGTGTCGAGCACCACAGGTTGGGGTGAGTTGCCGGAAACCAGGCGTACGGTCAGCCGGGGATTGTCGGCCAAGACGGTGCCGACACCCACCAGGATGGCGTCGTGATTGGCGCGCAGACGATGCGTGAACGCCAGAGAAGGCTGGCTGCTGAGTGTCAATGGCTCCCCGCGACGCAGGGCAACGCTGCCATCCAGGCTCTGCGCATAACTGACCATGACCACGGGGCGCAGCTCAGGCGGTTCCGCTGCGGCCAGGCGCGCGAAGAGCGCCTCAAGGGACATTGTCGGACGTACTCTCGGGTGACCCGAGCAGGTGGTTCATGCGCTCAGCCTTGGTGCGTAGATAGCGGGCATTGTCGGCTGTTGGTGCAATGGCCAGAGGCACCCGTTCGTCCACCTGTGTGCCCAATTCGCGCAAACGCACGATCTTGTGCGGATTGTTCGTCAGCAGCCGCACGGACCGCACCCCCAGGTTTTCGAGGATGTGTACGGCAACACTGTAGTCGCGCTCGTCAGCCTGGTGACCCAGAACCAGGTTCGCATCCACGGTGTCGTAGCCCTCATCTTGCAGGTTGTACGCACGCAGCTTGTCCAGCAGACCGATGCCCCGCCCCTCCTGGCGCAAATACACGATCACACCCCTGCCCTCAGCAGCGATCAGCGTCATGGCTTGCTGCAGTTGCGGACCACAGTCGCAGCGCCGCGAACCCAGGACGTCCCCTGTAAAGCATTCCGAATGGACGCGCACCAGAACATGGTTCTGTTCCCACACGTCCCCCCATACGAGCGCCAGGTGCTCCTTTTCGTCGTCGCTGTTGGCGAAAAGGCACAGCTTGAACTCACTGGCGCCACTGGGGATGCGGGCGCACGTGAGCAGCCGGACATCCAACGAATCCATACCTTGACGCGCCCTAGCTTGGGCTGATGGCCTCGAGCTGCCCGACCAGGCCGGCTACGATGTCGAAGCCACCCTGCCAGAAGGATCGGCTGTGAATATCGATGCCCGCCGCCTCCAGAATGCGCGCCGGTGCATCGGAGCCACCCGCGGCCAGGATGCTGAGATAGCGTGGCTTGAAGGCTGCACCTTCGGCCTTGTACTGCTGATACAGTGCCAGCACCAGAAGCTGGCCAAAGGCATAGGCGTAGACATAGAAAGGCGTGCGGAAGATATGCGGGATAGACACCCACTCCCAGCGGAACTCCTCTGGCACCTCCACAGCATCTCCCAACTGCCGGCGCAGGCTCTCCAGATAGGCAGCGGCAAGGTCGTCCACCGACGCGCCCTGATGGATCATGTCGTGCGCCTGCCGCTCGAAGAGGGCAAAGAAAGACTGGCGCATGATGGTGGCGTAGGCGTCATCCAAACGCTGGAACAACATCTCGCGTCGCACAGCTTCGTCGCTTTCTGCGCTCAGCAGACGGTCGACAAGCAGCATCTCGCCGAAAGTGGAAGCTGTCTCAGCCAGAGGCAGCGAGGAATGGAAAGTGAAGACGCTGTGGTGCCCGGCGAGCATGGCATGGACGGCGTGGCCCATCTCGTGGGCGATGGTGGAGACGTCGCGCGCCTGACCCTGGTAATTGAGCAGGACCCAGGGCGCCAGATCGGGACCCACCGACCAGCAAAACGCGCCACCGCGCTTGCCCTTCCGCACCTCGCTATCGACATGGCCGGCGGCAAAGACATCATGCGTCAGGTTGGCCATCCTGGGATCGAACTCGCCGAAGGCATCCAACACCATGTCCACAGCCTGGTCGTAGGCATAGCGCTTCGCGGCGGAATCCGCCACAGGCGCATAGAGGTCATAACGCCCCAGGCGATCCAGACCCAACAGCCTGGCTTTGAGACGAAAAAACCGTTGAAAGACCGGCACATTGTCTTGGGCAACATCGAGAAGCGCGTCGACCACATCGTCAGGAATGTCGTTGAGCAGGTTGCGAGCGGCAAGTGGATTCGAGAAGTGTCGCAGATCCACCTGCTCATTGCGCCAGTCACGCACCAGAGTCTGATAGACCTGGCCCAGAATGGGACCGTCATGCCCGTAGACGCGGTATTCCTCCTGGTAGGCGCGAGCGCGAAGGTCAGCGCTGGGGCTGTACCGGAAGGCGTTGAGCTCCCCACGCGTCAGCTCGCGCACCTGCCCGTCGACCTCCCAGGTGAAGCTGTAGCGGCTTGTGATCGCATCGTACAGCGTTTGCAGCGCGCTCGATCCGGTGACGTCCTTGATGTTGATGATCTTCTCTTCGGGCTCTGTCAGGGTATGCGGCTTGAAGTGCCGCATCTCCTCCAGCCAGTACCGAGTGTCCCCTGTACCGGTCATCAACCGATCGGCATCGGCATCATCCAGTCCCTTCCACCACAGGTTGAAGAAAAGCGTACGGTTGGCCAGCTCAGCCAGGAACTGCTGCACGCGAGCGCGCAGCGTCTGCGCAACCTGGTCCTGGGTGTCGGCGGCAAAGAGCAGCCCGGCGAAGCCATAGATGCGGTAGGCGAGATGCTCGATGGCCTCCATGTCACGAATCAGGCCAAGGAAAACATCCGGATCGATCGCAGGCGATAGTTGCTCGCGAGCAACCTCGAATGCCGCTACGCGGGTATCGAGATCGATGAATGCAGATTGGAGTTCGGCGCTGTCCGGGCCAGGGAAAAGGTCGGTCAGGCTCCAGACAGTCTGTGCAAAAGCGGTCTCGGATAGGGTCATAACGTGAATAGGCCGGCAAGAGGGGGTGTCGGGCGCTGAGAATGACAAGAAGGCCACGATAGCACGCCAGTCGCGAACACGCAAACGCCCCGAAGTACAAGCTGCTCCAATGGTGCGTACCCTACGCAACCGCATTCCGTAGAGGTGCTATAATGCCGGAACGAGTGCGGCGGCGCTCGTCGCCGCCCATGTCAACAACCCGGAGACAGAATATGACCCTCATTCACGGTTTCGAGCTACTGCGCGAGCAAACCATTCCCGAGCTAAACAGCCTTGCGCGCCTGTACCGTCATGGCCGCACGGGCGCCGAGTTGCTCTCACTCGAAAACGATGACGAGAACAAGTGCTTTGGCATTGCCTTCCGTACGCCTCCGCCCGACTCGACCGGCATCGCCCATATCCTGGAACATACGGTGCTTGGCGGATCACGCAGCTTCCGCCTCAAAGACCCCTTCGTGCTGCTGCTGCAGGGATCGTTGGCCACTTTCCTCAACGCCTTCACCTTCCCCGACCGCACCGTCTACCCCCTGGCCAGCCAGAACCTTCAGGACTTCTACAACCTCATCAGTGTCTATCTCGACGCCGTCTGCTATCCGTTGCTGGAACGCCCGAAGTTCGCCCAGGAAGGCTGGCACTACGAGGTCGCCGAAGGGGGCGACGAGCTGGTCTACTCCGGTGTCGTCTTCAACGAGATGAAGGGCGTCTTTGCCAACCCAGACGATGTCCTCGACCAGGTGGTGCGCACGTCACTCTTCCCCGACACTGTCTACGGCCTGAATAGCGGCGGCGACCCCAAGCACATCCCTGACCTCACCTATGAGCAGTTCCAGGCCTTTCACCGCATCTACTACCACCCATCCAACGCCCGCATCTTCTTCTACGGCGACGACCCGGTCGCGGAACGCCTGCGGCGCCTGGATGAGTGGTTGCAGAATTTCGATCGGCTGGAGGTGAACTCCGCCATCGCTCTGCAAGCCCCCTTTGACCAGCCGCGCCAGGACGCCTTCCCGTACATCGCCGGCGAAGATGGCAAGTCGTATCTGACGGTCAACTGGGTCCTGGAAGAAACCACCGACCCCGAAACGGTCCTGGGGCTGGAGATCCTGGCGCACATCCTCATCGGCACCCCCGCCGCTCCATTGCGCAAAGCACTCATCGACTCCGGTTTGGGAGAGGATTTGGCCGGCCCGGGGCTCATGTCTGACCTCCGCCAGACCAGCTTCTCCACCGGTCTCAAGGGCATCGACCGGGCTCATGCCGGCGCCGTCGAAGCCTTGATCCTGGACACCCTCCACCGGCTCGCCGGCGAAGGCATCGAACCCAGGCAGATCGAGGCCTCGTTCAATACCAGCGAGTTCGACCTGCGCGAGCGCAATACGGGCGGCTTTCCGCGCGGCCTGGCGCTCTACCTGGCTGCGCTTACCACCTGGACGTATGACGCCGACCCGCTCCTGGCGCTGGCCTTCGAGCAGCCCCTTCAGGCCCTCAAAACCCGCCTGGCGCCTGGGGAACGCTATTTCGAGAGCCTGATCCGCCGTTACTTCCTGGACAACCCTCATCGCACCACCGTCTTGTTAGAGCCTGACACCGGCCTTCAGGAGCGCCAGGATGCGGAGGAAGCGGAGCGTCTGGCCGTGCTGGCCGCGTCCATGACCGCTGCGGACCTGGCTGCGGTCCAGACCGCCAATGACGAGATGCGTCGTTTGCAGGAGACACCGGACTCGCCGGAAGCGATGGCGACGCTTCCGCGGCTGGCGTTGGCCGACCTCGACCGCCAGAGTCGCACCATTCCGCTGGCCGAGCTTGCGCACGACGGCGCCCGCATTCTCTATCACGACATCTTTACCAATGGCATCACCTATCTCGACCTCGGCTTTGACCTGCACAGCCTGGATGCCGCCGACCTGCCCTATGCGCATCTTCTGGGTCGCGCCCTGCTGGAAATGGGCACCGAGCATGAGGATTTCGTCAGCCTGTCGCAGCGCATTGGCAGCAAGACCGGCGGCATCATCCATCAGGTCCTGAGCGCCACGCCTCGCCAGCAACGCCGGGCGGCGGCCTGGCTCTTCCTACGCGGCAAAGCCATGGCGGGCCAGACAGCCGACCTGCTCGCCATCCTCGAAGATGTCTTATTGACCGCCCGCCTGGACAACCAGGAACGATTCCGCCAGATCGTGCTGGAGCAGAAGGCGACGGTCGAGGCCCAGCTTCTACCGACCGGGCACGCCGTGGTCAGTTCCCGGCTCGACGCTCATTTCACGGAAGCTGGTTGGGCAGCCGAACAAATCGGCGGTGTCAGCTTCCTCTTCTTCCTGAGGCGGTTGGCGACGGAAATCGACCAGGACTGGCCCGCCGTCCTGGCGCGGCTGCAGTCGATCCGCAGCCGGCTCGTGAATCGCAACACCTTGCTGGCCAACGTCACGTTGGACGAGACGAATTGGAGGACCGTACAGCCGCAGCTCACCGGCCTGCTGGACGCACTGCCGGTGGCGCCGCCGGTGTCCAACCCCTGGACACCGGCATCCCTGCCCCGGCATGAGGGCATGACGCTCCCCGCCCAGGTGAATTACGTCGGCAAGGGAGCGAACCTCTTCGACGTGGGCTACACGCCCAGCGGCTCGGTCCACGTCGTGACGCGCTACCTCAACACCGCCTACCTGTGGGAACGCGTGCGCCTGCAAGGCGGCGCCTATGCTGTCTTCTGCCGCCTTGATCAGCGCTCGGGTGTCCTTAACTTTGCGTCGTACCGCGACCCCAACTTCATGCCCACGCTGGAAGCCTACAACCAGACAGCCAACTTCCTCGGCAGCCTCACCCTTGGTGACGAGGAAGTGACGCGTGCGATCGTCGGCGTCATCGGCACGCTTGACAGCTACATGCTTCCGGATACCAAGGGCTTCGTGTCTTTGCAGCGCTATCTCCTGGGCGAAACCGATGCCTATCGCCAGCAGGTGCGCGAGGAAGTCCTGGGCACAACCGCCGCCGATTTCCGTGCCTTTGGCCAGGCCCTGGAACCGTTCGCCGCCGCCGGCCACGTCGTTGTCCTCGGCTCCAAAACGGCTATCGAACAAGCCAACGACGGGTCGTGGATGCAGGTCTTCGACGTGATGTAGGCGAGTCGGACCGAGGCGCCCCTTCATGCTATCACCACTCCGCCGGACGAATACGCTGCTCTTCGCCCTCATCACCCTCGTCGGTCTGCTGGTTCTGCTGCCCACCCTGAGTTGGCTGGCCAACGAGTGGTGGAGCAACGACTTCTACTCGCACGGTGTGCTGGTGCCCATCGTGTCAGCCTTCTTTGCCTGGCGGACCTTGTATCCAAGGCGTCTTCTGCCGCGGTTGGAACGCCGTCCCAGCAATCTGGGCCTCTTTCTGGTCGTTGCCGCCCTGGCGCTCTATCTGGCCGCGCTCGCGCAGCGAGCCTTGTTCGTCGCTGCCCTGGGCATGATTGCCCTGCTTGCCGGGCTCATCTGGTATTTCCTGGGCAGAGAGGCGCTGCGGCGATTGGCGTTTCCGCTGGCCTTCCTCGTCTTCATGGTGCCTTTGCCCTTCGTCGAGGCCAGCAGCCTGCCCATGGCCATGTTCACCGGCCAGATCTCGACCGGGGTCTTGCAGGCCCTCGGCTTCGACATCATCGTCAACGGCACAGCCGTCACCCTGCCCAATGCCAACCTGATCGTGGGCGCCCAGTGCTCTGGCCTGCGCTCCATCGTTGCCCTCGTCACTCTGGTTGCAGTTTTCGTCTATGTCGTCGAAGGTTCCTGGCCCCGCAAACTGCTCCTGGCGCTACTGGGCATTCCCATCGCCATCCTCGGCAACACCCTGCGCGTGACCTCATTGCTCTGGGTCGCCAACCGCTGGGGCGCGGACGCCGGGTTCAAGTACTACCACAACTACTCGGGCATCGTCTTCTTCCTCTTCGCCTTTGTATGTCTGATTCTGTTCGCCCGGTTGCTCGGCTGCCGGGAAATACGCAGCGACCTCTTGTGATCCTGGTTGTGATGACGCTGGCGCTGCTGGCTGCCATCGCCATCTATGGCCGCGACCTCATGGCGGCGCCGGCCGGCGATCATCACACCTTTGTCGCCGACATCGACCGCTGGCGAAGCACCAACCGCGAGCGCACGATCGAGGCCCGCTTTGACTTCAGCCTGAAAGCCGATCTCAAGGCTCTGCCCTTGCAGGTGGGCGAATGGCAGGGCGCCGATATCCCCCAAACCAACGTCGAAGTGGCGATCCTGCTGGAACCCGAGCAGGTTGTCTACCGGCGCTACACCCGCCCGGATGGCAAGTATGTCTGGCTCAGCCTGATCGGGAGTCGACAGACCAAGTCGTTCCACTCACCGCAAATCTGCTACACCGCCGACGGCTGGCAGACAGATGTGACCTCGGAGCCGATCGAGCTGGACGATGGCAGCCTCTACATGCTGCGCGTGGAAGCCCGCAAAGACCCTTGGGAGCACATCATCCTCTACACTTTCCTTTACCCCGATACGCTCCGCCAGGCGGAGGACGGCGCCGTTCTTTTCAAGGTAACGGCGCCCTTATATGGATCCTTGGAGGAAACACTGGCCATCGAGAAGTCCTTTATTCGCGAATTCTTTCACAGTGCTCGTTTGTAGCCCGGCAGCGTCAGCCTGTATCATTCACACATGACGACCACAGAAGCGCCGCTCCTTCCCACCTTCCGTTGGAAGAGATGGCATGGGGTAGCCCTCGGGGTCCTGGGGCTGCTGGTGGCCAGCGTTCTGGCCTTTGCGATCTTCAAGCCCATCCGTGTTCTTCCGCGCATGCGACTGGCGCCTGGCTTCGCCCTCAAGGATCAGAACGACCAGATATTCACCAACGAAGACCTGCGCGGCCAGTTCGTCCTCTACAACTTCACCTATACCGGCTGCCAGCCGCCCGCCTGCCCCCAGACCGACGCCATCATGCAGGATGTGTACCGGCGTCTGGGTGAGGCCGAAACGAACAGCATCCCGGTGTCGTTGGTCACTATCTCGTTCGACCCCGAACGAGACACACCACAGCAGTTGGCCGCCTACGCCCGCAACCTCGGCGCCGACCCAGAACGGTGGCATTTTCTCACGGGTGAGCCCGATCGCCTGAAATCAGTCATAGGCGGCGGCTTCGGGGCGTACTACGAGCCCGTCGTTCCACTTAAGGAGGGTGGCGGCTTTACCTTCAGCCCGACCATGGTCCTGGTCGATGGCCTGGGCATTGTGCGCGCCGTCTACAACAACCGCACCACCCTGCCTGACGCCGACCGCATCCTGCGACATCTCGGTGTGCTTGGCCAAGAAGTCAAGAACAGCAAGGGCATGGCTCGCCTGGGCTACGAGGCCGCACACCTGTTCCTTTGCTACGCGTCTTGAAGCGCCGCCTCTTAAAGGCGCCGCTTCGTGTCTGCCATCCTGGCTAGATCACTATGAAGCTCGACAAACGCATCCTCCTTGTGGCGGCGGTCATCCTGATCGTCGCCGTCGTTGGCGTCGTGGTCGTCAACCGCTTGCGCCCTCACTCCTTCCACGGCATCGTGCTCCAGGCCGATAAGCCGGCCGCGAATTTCACCTTGACCGCGTCCACGGGCAAACTCGCCAGCCTCAGTGACTACCGCGGCAAATGGGTCATCTTCTACTTCGGCTATACCTTCTGCCCCGATGTTTGCCCCACGACCCTGGCCCGGCTCAGCACCGCCTTGAATCAGGTCGGAGACAAGGCCAATGATGTTCAGGTCATCATGGTCTCGGTGGACCCCGAACGCGACACCCCCGAACGCCTCGCCACCTATCTCGGCGCCTTCAATCCCTCGTTCCTGGGGCTGACGGGGACCGTGGACCAGGTCAGCCAGGCCGCCACGCCCTTTGGTATCTACTTTGCCAAGAATGAGGTCGAAGGCGCCAGCGGCTACCTGGTGGATCACACTGCGTCCGTCACCCTCGTCGACCCCGAAGGCCGCACGCGCCTGGTCTGGCTGACGGACACCACGCCCGAAGCTATCGCCGGTGACCTGAACTACTTGTTGCGCTAGGGCTGGCAGCACCCCGTCGCACGGCGTGGCCCTGCGCTAGTGGGTCGTTTGGCATGACTTCAGCCATTCGAGCCATTCGAGCCGGTGATTGA
>CAZHTZ010000027.1:15681-27661 GCA_964535455.1 uncultured Caldilineales bacterium | reverse complement strand
ACCATCAGTGGCCGCGCTCGCTGGGAGTTTCTAAGCAACGGAGTGAAGCATCTCCGAGCCGACACTGGAGACACTTCGCTCCGCTCAGTGTGACAGATGGATGATCAGGTCAATTGGAATCGTGTTCCAACAGGGCGCCGACAAACGCCCAGGGGTCGAACTCGGCCATGTCGTCGATCTTCTCACCCGTGCCCACGAAGCGCACAGGCACGCCGAGCTGGTCGGCGATGGCCAGGACAACGCCACCCTTGGCGGTGCTGTCCAGCTTGGTGAGAATGACGCCGGTCACGTCGACGCTATCGCGGAACTTCTGCGCCTGCGTGATGGCGTTCTGGCCGGTGGTGGCGTCAAGAACGAGCAGCACCTCGTGCGGGGCCTTGTGCACCTGGCGCTGGGCCACGTTGCGGATCTTCTCCATCTCTTTCATCAGGTTGTAGTTGGTGTGCTGGCGGCCGGCGGTGTCGATGATGAGGATGTCGGCATCGCGTGATTCCTGGCTGGCGCGAATGGCGTCGTAGACCACGGCGCCCGGGTCCGCGCCCGGCTCGTGGGCGATGACGGTCACACCCGCACGCTGGCCCCAGATCTTGAGCTGGTCGATGGCGGCGGCGCGGAAGGTGTCGGCCGCGGCCAGGACGACGCGGCGCCCGCGATTGCGGTAGTACTTTGCCAGCTTGCCGATGCTCGTGGTCTTGCCGGAGCCGTTGACGCCGACGACGAGCGCCACGCTCAGCAGGCGGGCACGATTGTCGAGGTCAAGCTGGCCGGCGCCCGCCGTCAGGATGCGAACCATCTCATCCTTGAGGATCTGGTAGGCGTCCTCGGTGCGCTTGACGCCCTCGACCCTGACGCGGTTGCGTGCGGCTGCCACCAGCTTGATCGAGGTCTCGACACCGACATCGCCCATGATCAGGATCTCTTCCAGTTCCTCCCAGAGTTCGTCGGTGATGTCGCTGACCTGGAAAATGGAGCCGATCCGGCCCAGGACGCCGCGACGAGTCCGATCAAGGCTCTGATCGATCTTCTCTTGCTCTTCGGCAGTGACTTGGGCGCGGCGGAAGCGGCTGAACACAGGAAAGGCGTCCTCGGGGTGGTGATGGGGCGTGATCAACAAATGGCCGCCCGAAGCATCGGCGAGACTGTACAAGCTCGCCCCTCCCGGCGTCCATGTGGGCGCATTATACCACGTAAGTCAGAAGACAGAGGACAGAGGACGGAGGACGGAGGATGGAGGACGGAGGACGGAGGACGGAGGATGGAGGACGGAGGATGGAGGACGGAGGACGGAGGATGGGTCACACTGTCTTCTGTCTTCTGTCTTCTGTCTTCTGTTCTCTGTCTTCTGCCGTCCGCGGTCGTTCCGACATGACGCCCGTCATGGTCAGGCGGCGGCAAGGCTGGTACGATGGGGGTATCCTCATTTCCTGACTGCGGAGGTTTGTTCATGGACGTACAAGGACGTACGATTCTCGTGCTGGGCGGCGGCGGCATGGTGGGCAAAGCCGTGTGCCGGCGACTGCTGCGGGATCACCCCGGCCACATCGTGATCGCTTCCATCGACCAGGCCAGCGCCGAGCGGGCGGCGGATCTGATTCGCCACGAAGCGCCCGCCAAGACACAGGTGAGCGCCTGCTGGGGCAACATTTTCATCCGCTGGGATTGCAAGGACCTGGCATGGTCCACCATTCTGGCCCAGCCGGAGCAGCGGCGCCAGGTACTGGCGGATCTGCTGGACCCGATGGTGGCCGACCGCAAGCGCGAGATCCTTGAGGAATCCACCCTGTTCCGCATCGTGCGCCAGTTCCGGCCGCACGCCATCGTCGACTGCATCAACACGGCGACGGCGTTCGCCTATCAGAATATCTACCAGAGCGCACTCGAGCTGCTGGCGGCGGCGGACACCGCCGGCCCGGCCGGATTCCGCGAGGCGGTCGAGAGCCACCTCTGCAAGCTGTACATCCCGCATGTGGTGCGCCACATGCAGATATTGCAGGAGGCCTTGCAGCCGCAGCCAGAGCAGGACTGGCCGGGCGTCAAGGTGTACGTCAAGGTGGGCACCAGCGGCACCGGCGGCATGGGCCTGAACATCCCCTACACCCACGGCGAGGAAAAGCCCTCCTCAGTCCTTCTCTCCAAGACGGCAGTGGCAGGGGCGCACAGCCTTCTGCTTTTCCTGCTGGCGCGTACGTCGTTCGATCTACCCGCCATCAAGGAGATCAAGCCCACCGCCGCCATCGGCTGGGCTGAAATCGGCTTCGGCCCCATTCGCCGCGGCGGCAAGCCCATCGCCCTTTATGACTGCCCGCCCGACCAGGCCTACCCGTTGGCCGCCGCCCTGACGCCGAACGGCGACTATGGGACGCCGCTGCCAGGTGGTGTGTTGGAAAACGTCTACATCGACACAGGTGAAAACGGCCTCTTCGCCCTGGGTGAGTTCTCCACGATCACATCGCTCAACCAGATGGAGTTCGTGACGCCGGAGGAGATCGCCCGCTACGTTGCCCTGGAGATCAAGGGCGGCAACACCGGCTTCGACGTGATCAGCGCCCTCGACCAGTCGGTGCTGGGGCCGACGTACCGCGCCGGCATCCTGCGCGAGGGGGCGCTGGCGCGCATGCGGCAACTGGAAACGGCCCACGACGTACGCAGCGTCGCTTTCGAGCTGCTGGGCCCGCCGCGGCTCTCCAAGCTCTTGTACGAAGCTTTCTTGCTGCAGCGCGCCAGCGGCGACAGCATCAATCGCACGCTGGCCATGAGCCCGGAAACCCTCGCCCACGTGTGTTCTGCCGAGATCGGCCGCGACGCCCACTTGCGCGCCCAGATCATCTCGATCGGCATTCCCATCCTGCTGCCGTCTGGCGACCGGCTGCTGCGCGGGCCGCAGTCCAAAGCGGGCAACGCCAACGATGGCTGGGTGGACCTGCGTCCCCAGAACATGGCCCTCTGGCAGCGCCGCCTGCAAGAGATTCGGAAGATCACCGAAGAGGAGCTGGCGGCTGACGCCGGGCAGTATTCCTCGCAGTTCTACCGCGTCTTTGTGGATCCGGCGACAGGCCGTTTCACCGACACCTACGTCATCGGCGACCTGGCGGGCTGGATTTTCACCGATGCGGAAAAGGGCGCTCGCATGAAGTCATGAGTGTCCACAATGACCTCCGGGAGGCCCACTCGGCCTGGGCCTCCCGGAGGTCAGGCGTGGCGGCGCTGCTTCTGAGGTTTGCCGTTCAGGTTGAGCGATTCCGCTGTGACCGGACCCCGGTCGGAGCGGAGACGCTCAACCTCGAACACGTTGGGCACGCCGCCGATGCGGTCGAGCTGGCGTGTCAGTTGCTGGGCGTCGTGCACGTGCAAGGTCAGGAGGATGACGGCCACCGGATTCTTTTCGTTGCTGATCGTGGTGGTCGTGCTGATGTTGATGCCCTCGGAGGCCACGATGCTGGTGATATCCCGCAGCAGCCCTGACCGGTTCCAGGCCTTCACCATGATCGGCACGCCATAGGTTGGGGTTTCGTCACCCCAGTTGGCCTGGATCAGACGATCGGGCTCGTCGCGGTTGATGACGTTGGGACAATCGGCGCGATGGACCGTGACCCCGCGGCCGCGCGTCACGTAGCCGACGATGGCTTCGCCCGGCAAGGGATGACAACAATTGGCCAGGCGCACGTCCAAACCCGTCACCCCACGAATGGAGATGCCGCCGGCGTCCGCGGCTGCGGCCTGCCGTGACGTCTCGGGCAGGTATTCGCCGGGGGCCTTGTCGCTGGGGGGCGGCTGCAGGCTGATCAACTTGCCCACCAGCCGATCGGACGAGATGTCGCCATAGCCGATGGCGGCCAGCAGGTCGTCCAACTGGTCGTAAGCAAACGCCCGCGCCACGTCCTCATGGCTGACCGTGCGCAGGCTGAGCTGTTTCAGCAGGCGCTCGAGCATCTGCTTGCCAAAGGCGATGTTCTGTTCGCGGTCCTGCCGCCGGAACCACTGCTTGATCTTGGTGCGCGCCCGCGAGGTGCGGACATAGCCCAGATGCTCATTCAGCCAATCGCGACTGGGGCCGCCCTTCTTGGTGGTGATGATCTCCACCTGGTCGCGGTTCTTGAGCTGGTAGTCCAGCCGCACCATATGGTTGTTGACGCGAGCGCCGCGGCAGCGGTGGCCGACCTCGGTATGGATGTGGTAGGCGAAGTCGATGGGCGTGGCCCCGGCCGGCATCGCCAGCAGGTCACCCTTGGGCGTGAACACGTACACACGATCCCCGAAAAGGTCCGCGCGCATGTTCTCAACCATCTCGCTGGCGCTGCTGGATTCTTCTTCGTAGTTGACCAGGGCCCGCAGCCAGGCGACTTTGTTGGTGAAATCGGCATCGAGCTTGTTGCTGCCGCCTTCTTTGTAGCGCCAGTGCGCGGCCACGCCCTGTTCGGCCAGCTCGTGCATCTCCACCGTGCGAATCTGCACCTCCATGTGGGTGCGGCCGGGACCGATGACCGCCGTGTGCAGGGAGCGATAGCCGTTCTCTTTGGGACGGGCGATGTAGTCGTCAAACTCGCCGGGAACAGGCACCCAGCGGGCGTGGACGATGCCCAGCGCCGTGTAACAGTCGGGAATGCTCTCGACGATGATGCGGAAGCCGTGGACGTCGTAAACCCGTTCGAAGGGCGTGCCCTTTTTCTGCATCTTGCGCCAGATGGAGTAGATGTGCTTGGGCCGGCCTGTGACATCGGCCGAGACGGACGCATCTGCCAGGTCGGCCTGGAGTTGTTCCTCAACCTGGTGGATGAACCCTTCTCGCTCACCCCGCCGCTGTGAAATCTTCTCGCGCAATTGCTGGTAGACTACGGGTTGTAAGTGGTGAAAACACAGGTCTTCCAGCTCCCACTTGATCTGCCACATGCCCAGGCGGTTCGCCACCGGTGCGAAGATGTCCATCGTCTCCTTGGCGATGCGGCGGCGCTTGTCCTCGTTCTTGATGGCGCTCAGCGTCCGCATGTTGTGCAGGCGGTCGGCCAGCTTGATGACGAGAATCAAGGGGTGGTCGCCCGAGCTGAGGAAGAGCTGGCGCATGTTCTCAGCCCACTCTTCCTGGCGCGAACGCTCCGGTCGGGGAGGTGCGGAGCCATTGCCGCCGGTCTCAATGTGGTCGGTTGACTCCAGCTCACGTCGCGTTTGGCTGGACAGCTTGGTGACGCCCAGGACCAACTCCTTGACGCGACTGCCGAAGTTCGTCTCGAGTTCTTCGGGTGTGTACCCGGTGTCTTCGACCACGTCATGCAGCAGTCCGGCCGCCACCGTGTCGACATCGGAGCGCAGATCGGCCAGGATGTCGGCCACGGCCAACGGATGCGTGATATACGGCTCGCCAGAGCTTCGCACCTGCTCGCGGTGCTGGGCCTCGGTCACCTCATAGGCGCTGCGCACCAGGTTCCGCTCCGCGTCCGTCAGGTAGCGCAGCTTCTCCAGGAGCTGGTCAATGGTGGGAGAGACATACTTGGGCATTGCTGACCTCCTACGGCCGGCAGGTTGCACCTGCGAAAAAGGGACGTGACAAAGCACGTCCCCGGCCCTAACCTGCCCCTCATTATACAGCCAGACCTCCGGGAGGTCCATATGCTATCATTGCCATTCCCATGATACGTCTGCTGCTCGCCATCGTCTTTGCTCTTGTCCTGGGCCTCGCCTTCGTTCTGGCTGCCGGCTCGCTGCGCTACGGCGGCCTGGAAGGGTTGGCGTTCCGCGTGCGCGCCGAGATCGCCGAGCGCCGGCCCATCGACCATCCTCTCACGGTGCCCACACCGCTGCCGATCAAAGCCGCGATGGCCGGCAACCCCAGGCCGCTTGACCCCACGCCCGCCAGACCCACACCGACCACCTCACCAACTCACGCCGCCATTCGCGCCGCCTCCCCCACGTCCAGACCCACCCGACCGTCCGCGGCGGCAGATACGCCAGACCGCACAACGGCGGCCACCAACACGCCTGCGGCCACACCAACGGCCACTGTCACGCCGGTCCCCGTCATCAGCACGCCGGCGGCGGACGCGCACGCCGTCCCGACCGGGCCCGCGGTCCCGACCGTACCCGCGGTCGCCCTCACCGGGTTGACTCACGCCTGGCAGACCTGGAACAACTGTGGTCCGGCCACCCTGGCCACGCACCTCAGCTATTTCGGCAGCACGCTCTCTCAAGAACAGGTGCGCCAGGCCCTGCGACCCAACCGCGACGACAGGAACGTCAATCTGGCCGAACTGGCGGAATTCGCGCGCGGGCAGGGTCTGCACGCCGCCGTGCTGGTAAACGGCGATCCTGGTCGCCTGCGCCTGCTCCTGAGCAACGGTATCCCGGTGTTGGTCGAGACCTGGCTGGAGCCAAAGCCCAACGATGGCATGGGCCACTATCGGATCCTCACGGGCTACGATGAGGCCCGCAGCGAGTGGGTGGCCTCCGACAGCTACATTGCCACCGGCGGCAGCCGGGACGGTCCTTATCAACCCCTGCGCCTCCCCTACGCCGAGTTGGCAACGCTCTGGCGGGTGTTCAACCGCGCCTACCTCGTGCTCTACACCGACACCCAGGCGCCGGTCGTGGCCGCCATTCTTGGCCCCGGCGACGAGAAGGCGATGTGGCAGGCCGCCCTGACCCAGGCCGAAACCGAGATTGGCCAAAACCCCCAGGACGCCTTCGCCTGGTTCAATCGCGGCTCCGCTCTCGTCGCCCTGGGCCGCTACGAGGACGCCGCCGCCGCCTACGACCAGGCGCGGGTCATCGGGCTGCCCTGGCGTATGCTCTGGTACCAGTTTGGTCCGTTCCAGGCGTACTACGAAGTCGGGCGCTACCAGGAGGTCGTGGCCCTGGCCGAGGCCACGCTGCGGACCACAGAGAGCATCGAGGAGCTGCACTACTGGCGGGGACGCGGGCTACAAGCCCTGGGCCAGGCTGAAGCCGCGGCCGCGGCCTATCGCCGGGCCGTCGCCTTCAACCCCGGCTACCGCCCGGCAGCGGATGCGCTGGCGGCCCTGACCGGAAGCTGAGTGGACATGGAGCAGCGCCGTTCCCGTCACATCGCCCTGAACACGCTGGTGGTCATCGCCGCGTTTGGGCTGGCAGCGGCGATGGGGTTGCTGCGCAACATCATCATCAGCCGGGAGTTCACCATCGGCAGCCAGCTTGACGCCTACTACGCCGCCTTCAAGCTGCCCGACCTGCTGTTCACGATTGTGGCGGGCGGCGCCCTGGCCACCGCTTTCATCCCGGTGTTCGCCGATTTCCTGACCGACGGAGACCGCCCAGGGGCCTGGCGGCTGGCCAGCGCCATCACCAACCTGGTGGTCATCGCCGTCGCCGCCCTGGCGGGCCTGGCAGCGCTGTCGGCGCCCTGGCTGGTGCGGACCGTTCTGGCTCCCGGCTTCGCCCCGGCTGCCCAGGCCGAGACCGCTACAGTGATGCGCATCGTGCTCCTGTCAACACTCTTGTTTGGCATCAGCTCGGTCCAGAGCAGCGTGCTGCACGGATTCAAGCACTTTCTGCTGCCGGCGCTGGCCCCGGCTCTCTATCCGTTGGGCATTGTGGTGGGGGCGCTTTGGCTGGCGCCCACCCTGGGCATTATGGGCCTGGCCTGGGGAGCGCTGCTGGGCGCGTTCCTGCACCTGGCCGCCAAGGTCCCCGCTCTTGTCCACTTTGGCTTCCGCTGGCAGCCCGTGCTCGACCTGCGCTCGCCGGCCGTGCACCGGGTGGGCTGGCTCATGGGGCCGCGGATCCTCGACCTGGCCGTGTTCCAACTCACGCTCATCCTTATGACCAACCTGGCCTCGCGGCAGGCGACGGGCAGCGTCAGCGCCCTGGAATGGGGCTGGGACGCCATGCAGCTTCCGGAGACACTCATCGGCACGGCTTTTGGCATCGTCGCTTTCCCTACCATGGCGGAGCTGGCGGCCAGGTCAGACGTGGGCGGGCTCCGCCACACCCTGGGCGAAACCACCCGGGCGGTGTTGGCGCTGGCGACGCCGGCAGCGGTGGCGTTGGTCATGTTGGGCCGGCCTGTGCTGTCCCTACTCTATCAGGGCGGCAGCTTCGACGACGCCGCCATCGACGCCATCTACGTCGCCCTGCGCTTCTTTGCCATCGGGCTGGTGGCGCACACCGCCCTGGAGCTGGCCGCCCGCGCCTTCTTTGCCCAACAGGATACGGTCACGCCACTGCTGGTGGCCGCAGCGTCTGGGCTGACCACGGTGCTCCTGGGCGCTCTGCTCATGCGCACCCTGGGACACGGTGGTCTGGCTCTGGCCAACTCCCTGGCTGTGAGCGCCGAGGTGCTGGCATTGTGGCTGCTGCTCCGCCGCCGCTGGGGCAGCGTCGAGGGCCGGTCCACGGCCATGACGCTCGCTCGCGTGGCGCTGGCCAGCGGGCTGATGGCCCTGGCGCTGTGGGGTGTGCTCACCTTTACCGCCGGGCAAGAGTGGACGACGCTCCCTACCCTGGCATTGGCAGGCATGACCGGACTGGTCACCTACGTGATTGCCTGCGTGCTGCTCAAGGAACACGCCGTGTTCTACCTGCCGGCGGCGCTGCTGGGAGCAGCAACCGGTTTGTTCACCGCTCCCGTCGACGCATCCCTCCCCGCCGAGAGTGAACCATGAACCGCTTGCGTCTCTACGTCCTTCCTGGTTTTCTGCTCATGCTGGCCGCGTGCAGCCGTCGGGGAACTGCGCGACCAGTGGGAGCTGACCGTGCCGGAATTGACAACAAAAAAGGGGCGGCTCCTTTGCGGAGCCGCCCCTTCATGGTCATTGTGCGGCCGGAGTGCCAGCGGGCGCTAGGGTACTAGTTCCGGTGGGCCGAAGTATCCCCATGGCTGGTAGTAACGACTTTAGTCGTTTCCCAGCGCCGACAACGACTGAAGTCGTTACTACCAGCCCTTGTCTTATTTACGCCCGCTTGTACTAGCGGGCGCTAGAGTACTAGCGGGCGCTGCCGTGCCGCCGGGCGCTGCCGTGGCTCCCGGCGTTGTTGCCGCCGCCGGCGTCGGCTGGAAGAGCACGCCGCTCAAGCTTGCCAGGACATCTCTCACATCCGTGGGCATGGCGGGCACAGCGCTGGCCGACCAGTTACGCTGGATGGTAGCTGCGTCCTGCTGCGTCTTCAGCCAATCGGCGAAGGCCGTGTCGCGACGCTGCTTCAGCTCGGTCTCATCCACCTGGCGGGCCGGGTCCTTTTCCTCCACCAGGATCAGGTGATAGCCATACTGGGTCTTGATCGGGTCACCCAAGACACCCGGAGTCTGCGAGTAGGCGGCATTCTCGAACTCGGCCACCATGCGGCCTTTGCCGAACCAGCCCAGGTCGCCGCCCTTCTCCTTGCTGCCGGTGTCCTCAGACACTTCTTTGGCCACATCGGCGAAGGCTTCGCCCTTGACGATGCGCTCGCGAATCGCCTTGATCTTGTCCAGGGTCTCGGCTTCGATCTGCTCTTGCGTCTTGCCGTCGGTCGCCTCGGGGAAGCTGATCAAAATGTGGCGGGCTTGGTCCTGCTCCTCGGTTTCCTTGACGTCGAGCGGCGCCACTTCTTCCAGCTTCTGGCGCAGCAGGCGGCTGACGTAGAGGTCGCGGAACTCGGCCTCGGTCAAGCTGTTGCGGTCGGCCAGACCCTTGATGGTGTCGCCGTAGTTCTTCTGATAGGCGTCAAGGGTGACCGGAGTGGGCCCGGGAACGGTGTCGGTGATGGCCGGATCAGGGGCGGGCGTGGGGGTGGGGATGCGTGCATAGCCGAAGTCCTTCTCGATCTCCTGCTGCACCTCGTCGTCGGTCACCGTCACGCCTTGCTTGGCGGCCAACTGCTTGACCAACGCCGTCTCGATCATGTCGTCGAGCACGTTCAGCGACAGCGTCTCCGGAGAGGATAGCTGGTCATACAGGCCCTGGATGGCCTGCTGGAAGGGGTTGCTGCCGCCCTGCGACGCGAACTGCTGCCCAAACTGCACGTACTGGTTGATCTGGTTGATCAGGTTATCCTGAGCAAAACGCAGGCGCCGCTCAAAAGCGGCAGTGCCGAGGGCTTCGCCACTGACGGTGGCGATGGGCCGCCGCGGTTTGATCACATACTCATTGATCAGCCCGGCGGCGAGGATGATGAGCACAAGACCCAGGACGACGCCAACCAAGGCGATCAGGATCCGCTGCTTGCGCTTCTGTTCCTCCCGCAGCCGGTGGTGCTTGCGCGACAACTCTGGGGCGGCTGCGGGGGCCGGAGGGGCTTTGGGCGAGGATTGCTTTGTCATAGGGTTCTTGTCTGCTTACAGCATCAAAACAAAGCACGGGCATAGGTGAAAGTGCCTATGCCCGTAGCCTGCTTGCTTGTGTCGGGTGGGTTTTACTCGCCGCCCAGGTTGCTGGCGCTGCGATGGGCCGCGGTGTAGGGCAACAGGGCCAGGAAACGCGCACGCTTGATCGCGATCACCAACCGGCGCTGGTGCTTGGCGCAGGTGCCAGTGCGACGGCGGCCGAAGATCTTGCCGTTGCCGGCGACGACGTACGATGCCAGGAAGCTGCTCTTCTTGTAGTCGATGTACTTGACCTGATCGACACAGAACTGGCACACTTTAATGGTCGTGGTGCGCTCGCGCCGTTGGCCGCCATAACCGCCGCCACCACCGCTGCCGCCGCCGTAGCTGCCACCACCGCCATAGCCGCCGCCACCACCACCACCGCCGCCATAGCTGCTACCACCGCCACCACGGTAGCCGCCGCTGCTGCGCGGGGCAGGCCGTTGGGGCGGCCGGGGAGCCTGCACGGTTTCCACTACTTTTTCTGCCACTGCTGCTTCGTCCACCGGACCATCGGCCCGGCTGATGTCTTCTGCCACGTTATCCTCCGTGATATGCTGAGAAAGCCACGGGCGGCGTCTCTCCACCCGTGCAAAGTGTCATCAATAGGTCGTCGCGATGGCAGCGGCCATGGCCGCCGCCCTGCCCGCCGGTGGCGCCGGCCGCTTAGAAAGGCAGGTCAGGCTCATCGCTGACATAGTAGTCTCGGTCATCCTCACGCGGGCTGGCACTGCTGCCGGAATGGCGGGCGTCGAGGATGAGCATCTCGTTGGCTACCAGCTCGGTACGAAAGTGCTTGTTGCCCTCAGAGTCTTCCCAGTTGCGGGTTTGCAGGTAGCCTTCGACGAACACACGTGAGGTCTTGCGCAGGTACTGGTTGCAGATCTCGGCCAGGTTGCCCCACGCCACCACGTTGAACCACTCGGTGGCCTCGCGCCGTTCGCCATCAGACGTGACCCAGGTGCGGCTGGTGGCCACGCTGAACGTGGTCACTGGTTTGCCGCCCTGCGTGTAACGCATCTCCGGATCACGCCCCAGGTTGCCGATCACCATGACTTTGTTCAGACCGCGAGACATGAGCGGCTCCTTGAATGACCTTGTGCCACGCCAGGATTCAAAGGTGAACGCACCTGCGCCGCTTCTGGGCGACGCCGGCGGCGGTTACCGATCGGACTTGCGCACCGGCAGATGGCGGAGGACGTCTTCATGCAAACCCAACGCCCGCGCCAGATCGATCACTTTCGGACCCTCCAGCCGGTAGTCGAACTGGACGTAAGTCGCCTCGGTCTGCTTGTTGATCGGGAAGGCCAGGGTCCGTCGCCCCCACGGGGCCACGGTCACGACTTCACCGCCCAACTCGGCGATCTTGGTTTGCACCCACTCCGTCACCTTGACGACGCCTTCTTCGTCGAGGCGTGGGTGAAACAGGGTTACCATCTCGTATTCGGTCATGCTGTGAAACGACTCCTTTCTGTGGGTTTGTCAGCAGTCAATCTCGCCCAGGCGAGAGGCCGTTGACAGAAAGAACGAGGGGTTCAGTGCTGCGCACCCCTCGTGACAAGTTACCGATTATGCCACAATCGGACATCGACGCCCAAATCAGTCTGGCGCACTGGTGACCTCCGGGACGCCCAAGGCCTGCACTGGCGGCGTTTCTGCGCACACGCCCCG
>CAZHTZ010000027.1:0-15581 GCA_964535455.1 uncultured Caldilineales bacterium | reverse complement strand
TGACCTCCGGGACGCCCAAGGCCTGCACTGGCTGCGTTTCTGCGCACACGCCCCCGGTCGCTCACAAGCGGGCGTCCCGGAGGTCTGGCGCCATCCTCCCTACACAGCTTGCATCCGCGCGCGGGACTGGTCTATAATCCTTCTCTCCGGGGCGTAGCGCAGTTCGGTAGCGCGCACGGTTCGGGTCCGTGAGGTCGGGCGTTCAAGTCGCCCCGCCCCGACTCTTCCCGAGTTAGCAAGCCGGTGTTTCAGGTGAAGCGCACGAGCCGCCTGCCAGTGTGGCAAGCGGCTCGTGCGTTTTGGCACCCGCTCTCTTTCGTTGCGGGCCAGCACGTCACCGGCTATGGAGGCTGTTTGTGTCACGTGGCAAGCGCGACAGCGAGTGGATGGTCATCAAACGCTGCCTGGCCATCGTGCGGCAGGTGCAGCAGGGACCGGCCAGCCGTGCCCAGTTGCTGGAAGCCATGCTCGCTGTCGAACACCAGGACGCTGCCTTCGGCGACGATAGCAGAAGACAGGAGGCGGCGCACCCGGAGCGGACGTTGGTCAAACGGCTGGAGAATGATCTGGCGCGGATTCGCGACGTGTTGGGAGTGGACATCCGTTTTGACCGCAAGCTGGGCGCGTACGACCTCAAAGACACCTGGCTGGGTCTGCTCGACCTCCCCGACGACGATCTTTCCACCATCGCCTGGCTGGAAGAGACATTTGCGCTTGATTCACCGCAGCACGACCAGGTGCACGCGCTCTTGGGCCGGCTGCGGCTGTTCCTGAGCCTGGAGCGCCGCGGCGAGATCGAACGCCAGCGCAGCCTGCTGGCGGTGGACCTGCGCCAGCGGGACGATGACGTCATCGCGCCTGATGTCTGGGAAGGTCTCAGCCAGGCCGTGACCCGGCGCCAGCGGGTCGCCTTCGCCTACCTCTCGCCCCAATACGCCGATGGCATTCCTCGCCGTCACGTGGTGGACGCCTTCGAGCCGCCCTTGTTCGATGCCGTACGCGGGCATTTCTATTTGCGCGGCTGGTGTGTGTTCGTCCAAGGGCCGGGAGGCCGCGCCAACGTCAGTAAATACCGTTCCTTCCGTTTGGGGCGAATGAGCCAACTGGAGATTCTGCCCGACAAGCTGCCACCGCATCCGCCGCGCGCCCCGCGCTACCAGGTCGTCTATCGTCTCAGTCCTGAAATCGCCCGTCTGGGCGTGAGCCGGCACCCGCATATTGTCATCGAGCAGGTGGAGCGACAGCAGGACGGCGGCGCCGTCGTGCGCGGGAGCACGGACGCCATCTTCTGGGCGGTGCAAGACCTGATGCACTACCGCCAACACTGCCAGGTGCTGGGGGGACCGGAGCTGCTGGCGGAGGTGCGGGAGACGGTGCAAAAGATGGCGGAAATCTATGGGGGAGAGGGGGATCTACCCGGCCTTGTGGGGGTGACGTCATGATAGCATGGAGCCAAAGACCCCAGCCGGAGGGTGCGCATCATGCGAATCACGACACTGCCGGTTTACTCCAAACTGGCAGAAGAATTGGAACTACCCGTACCCGTCAGGCGTCAACTGCCCTCCGGCTGGCGTTTGAGCCAGCATCAGCTTGAAACCTACAACGCCCTGACCAGCGGCGAATACGACGTCGTCATCAACACGGCCCTGACCGGGGATGGCAGGAGTCTGGCGGCGCAACTGCACACGTTGGTCGATACGCGCTCGCTGCTGATCATGGTTCCGACCGGCGAGCTGGTCCGGGACCAGGAGGTGCAGATGGCGCAGACGCTCGCAGTCTGGCAGCGCCAGGGGGTCATCGGCGCCACGACCCTGACCGGAGAACGGCTGCGCCAGATCGCGGTTGGGGGGCGCTCCGGTGCGCAGGCGGCGACTTTCAAGAGCCTGGCGGCCCATAATGACATGCTGCTCACCGACCCGGAACTCCTCCATGACGTGATGCGGTTCCTGTCCACCGGCGACAGCGACGCCCCCAGCGCTCACGCCGGACGGCTGCTTGACCTCGTCGATCTGCTTGCTTTCGATGAGTTCCACGCCTTCGATGGCCCGCAGATCGTCTCGGTGCTCAATGCCTTGCTGCTCATCCGCGAACTCACGGGACAGGCGCGGCCCAAGCGCTTCCTGTTTCTTGCGCCCACGCCCGGCGGCCTGCTGGAGGAGACCCTGCAGAAAGCCGGGTTTCGCGTGAAGTCCATCGCCCCGGCCGCCATGGGGCTCTATCTTCATACGCGCGACCATCCCGACGAAACCCGATGGCGGCCCATCCTCGGCGGCGCCGAGCTTCACTTCTGGGCCAACCGGGCTGAGGACTGGGTGGATGCGCATCTGGACGACACCCTGCTGGCATTCTTCAGGGACCATGCTCCCGGCGCCAAAGGCGCGATCCTTGTCAATGATGCGGCGACGGCTCACCGCCTGGCTGCCAGACTGCTGCCGGTCTTCGCCGGCGAGGGCTTGTCCGTGCTGGCCCGGACCGGACTGACCGGCGCCGGGGTGCAGCGAGCGGCGGGCGAGGCCGATCTACTCATCGTCGCCGCGACCGCGGAGCTGGGCGTTGACTTCCGACCCGACTTCCTGGTCTTCGAGAGCGGCGACGCCGGCGCCTTCCTGCACCGCCTGGGCCGACACCGTGACGATGGCCGTGGCCAGGACGACTCGCAGCCATTCGCCGCCCATGCCTTGGTGCCTGACTTTGTCGCCGAGCGCCTATTCACGGGACAGGGTGCGGAACCGGCCCCGTTCGCGGAGGGAGGTCAATACACACGCGAGCGGCTGAGCGAGGTCATCCACCAAGTCTATCCGCCGCCCTGCGACTTCAGCTCCTACGCCCGCAAGTGGGGGTGGATTCAGACTGCCCATGTCTACAGCCAGTTGTTCCACCCTAAAGTGCAGACCGCCTACACGGAGGTGCGCCAGCGCCTGCAGGCGCGATACTTGCACACCTTTGGCCTCAGCACGGCACAGGCCCTGAGCGACTACGAACAGTTGCGGGAGGAAGCCAGGCAGATCGTGGAAGAGGCGCAATCCTTCGGCGCCAGCACCCCCTTGAGGTGCGGCGTCATCGACGATGCCGGCGTGCTCGGTGGAGCAGGAACCGGCAGTGATGGCGCCACCAATGATGGCGGCGGCAGCGACAGGGTAAAGCGAGTTGATCTCCTGGCCCTGGCCGCGAACGCCGATCTGGAATGGCTGGGAGCGGAGGCGTTCGCCGGCGCCGCTCGCCGTCTCGGCGAATGGCCGCTGCCGTTCGACGTGCACAGGCTGGCGGGATGGTTCCGGTTGGCCGCACCGGCCCCGGCACGCCGGCCGCTCACGGTGCGGCTCAATGAGCACGTGGGCGCCTGGAGCGCCGGCGAGGTCGGCGAGGTGCAGGTGCTCATCGGCGTCACCCTGGACGTACCCGGGGTGGATTGGCTCAAGGACCTGAACCGGCATTTGCGACGGCGCAAATTCGTTGCCCTTTTGTGCCTGGCGCCGCCGCCGGAGATCGTGTATCGCTTGCAGCTACCGCCTCTGCTTCAAGTCCACCCCTTTATCGACCGCGACGGCCTGACCGGAAGCATCGCCTTCGGCCGCGAGGCCTTGGTTCTCAACGTTGCCATTCGGGAAAGGGGATTTGGGTGTGGAGCGAATGGGGGGAGCGTGGCGTCCTCCCTTCCCCTTTGAGGCTCGCCCTCGTGCTATTTGTGGAAGGCTTGATCATAAGCCACAAGGTGATTATGCTAATCGTCATGAGGCTTATTGACCGCCAGCACGAGCGGTCGCGGCTTCACAGAGGTCGGCAGGCAGGAGGGCGAACGCCTGGGTGCGCTGCTGGTGGACCTGGCGCAGATGGACGGCGACTTCGCGCTGAGGGCAGCAGACTGACGGCAGGCGGCATAGGCGGGGCCGCGGTGGCATCTCTACCCGCCTGCCCTGGTGTTCGGGTTGACACAATGTAGTTTTGTTTCCAATGCAGTTGGCGAGGCATGGTGTGATATGCTACACTTGTTCGCGCCACTGCTCTTCTCGCTGACTTGACCGTCAGAACTACCACTCTGCGGTCCTTATCTGAACCTGGCAACGCCGCCAAGCTATCCAGTTTGACCTTCGTGCAGGCGCCGCCTGACGAGGCTGCCACCTATGACGACTTGCCCGCGCGCTGGCCTTATTAGACTTTCGGAAGTCACTTGACAGGGAACGACTGTGTTCCCTGGTCACGGATATTCTGTGGACAAGGCAATGAGGTAGAAACAAGGCAATGGCAGCGAACGAACAATGGGGTGTTTTCACCCGTGAAGAATCAGTCAAGAGGGCATCGCGGCTGGTGCAGATCGTTTCTATGATCACGGTCTCGCCTCATCGCTTCAAACGCAAGGACCTCGCCGCGCATTTCGAGATCAGCGAGCGGATGATCTCAAAGGACTTGCAGATCATCAGGCACGGTCTCACGTACGGTCTGGAACTGGGTCAAACGGGGTACTACTTCGAGAATGTCCCCAGGCTGCCTGCCGTCCAATATCCTCTCGCGGAGGCGATTGCATTGCTCACTGCGGTACAGGCGGCTCAGCGGGTGTCGGGCGTCGGCTCTCCAGAACTGGCCGGCGCTATCGCCCGCCTCGAAGCCCTGTTTCCGCCCGCTTTCGCCTCGTTGTTACGCCGTGCCAGCGCACCGCCGCCAAGTACGGCGCGGGGGGACCAGCGCCACCATATGCTCATGCTGCTCAATCGGGCGCTGGTGGAAGAACACAAGGTGCAGTTGATCTACAGTACGCGCTCGCGCGGAGGCGAAATGAACGAACGCGTGGTCCATCCCTATCTCCTGATGCCCTATGAACGCTCATGGCAGCTCATCGCCTTTTGCGAACTGCGCCAGGACGTCTTGATGTTCAAGATCGACCGCATCCAGCAGGCCGCACTGCTGCAGGACCGCTATCGTGTCCCCGCCGACTTCGATCTCGATAGCTATCTGGGCGGGACGTGGGGTATCCTTCGCCAGGCAGGTCAGGCGCCGGAACGGGTGGTACTGCGGTTTGCGGCCAGCACCGGGCAGCGGGTGATGGAAGAAGACTGGCATCCCAGCCAGGAAACCGAAGTGCAGAGCGACGGCAGCATCCTCTTCAGCCTGCACACCGCCGTGACGCCTGAGCTGGTGAGCTGGGTGCTGCGCTACGGCAGCCGGGTGGAAGTGTTGGAGCCGGAAGGGTTGCGCAGCCAGGTCATCGCCGAGATCGCTCAACAGCTACGCATTTACAGTGAAACCGCCACGCGAACTCACTCACCATAGGGTGCAATCCGTTCTCTTGCTGGAGAAGATGTTGAAGAAGAAAGTCAGTTGTTCAGGTTGGTCAGCCGATGTAGGCAAGGAGACATGACGAATGCTCAAGTACACGGGACACCCTTTAGTCGATATTGGCATCGCAACAATTGCGGCTTTCGTGGGTAAGCGAGATCCGTCAGAGCTTTCTGAGAGCGACCTTGCTCAAGTGGCCGACTACATCACTACCGAATACATCAGGCCACCACTGAAATCGTTCCTCACGGTTGCGTTCCCAAATTCTGGATTCACGCAGCCTGCTTTTGAGAAGACCCCTGAACGTCGTCTGGATTATGCACGGCGGGTGCTGCGCAGTTACCACGCAAGCCTCCCGACACTTGATGACCTCTGTGTCTTCACAGGTGAGCCAGCAGTTGCGATTGCTTTCGGTGACAAGGATGGCCTGACTCCTGGTCGCGCTTTTCGACAGCACATTCCCCTCACGACTGGAGAAGATGTCATTAACTTCCACCCCTACGGTGATGTGGGGTTGCCCGTTTCGGGAAAAGCAATGTTGGCGATGCAGGCATTTCCACTCGGCTGTGCAAAGTGTGGCGGACGTCTACTGGCCATCCACTCGGATAATGATGAACTCACCTACCACTTTGCACGGGCTTTTCTGCTCGAGAACCGTAGATCAGTGCAATTGGCGCAGGCAAACAACAGCACCAAGATGCCCGACATGCACTACAAGCACCGCACGCTGCTTATCGACACGCTGCTTCGAGCAGATCGAATGCAGCGTGAAGCACGTGAGGATGAACAACTATTCTCCCTCACGGCCTATCACTTGAGCAACAGCGGTCAGGGGCCAGGACTCGACATCTACTTTTTACCCCTACAGGTCATTGGCTTTCTACGTGACATGTACAAAGCCGACTATCACCAGCAATGGAATGCTATTGTCCAGCGAGCGTGGGAGGTGGCACCGCCCCCAAAACGAGGCAAGGAGAATGATGAGCAGTTCCGACCCCGGCGGAACCTGCTGTATGAGGACCTGTTCAAACTGCCGGATGAGGCAGCACGTTTCTTGCGGACGTACTTTCTGCGCATCGCTTTGCGCTATGCCCGTGCGGACCAGGGCGATCCGCGTGGCGGCTACTCATTGAAAGACGAAGCCAATCTGGTTTCATGGCCGATCACGGCCTCTTTTCTCAACAGGATCATGAACATGGACAAAGACCGTATCGAGGAAATCCGAAAGATGGGTGACGGCCTGGCGGAGTATGTTAGCGGGGAAAATGACCGTCACTTCTTCCGTGCCTTTTTCATGGAGCAGCGGTACGACTACTTCCGCACGACGCTCATCAAAGCCAATATGAATCACGCGAGACATGGGCATCCGCCCATCATCACCCTGGACCCCTACATTCAGGTATTCGAGGAAGGCGATGAGGTGGCCAGTCCCAACTGGCGCTTGGCGCGAGACCTGGTGCTCATTCGTATGGTCGAGCGTCTGCATCAACTTGGGTGGCTCGGAGGCAATATCGATGCTATCCCTGAAGACACTGAAGAAGCACCTACAACGGCCTGATGGCCAATCTCACCACTCATGGAGGAATAGGACATGTCATTTGTAACTGGTTTGATGCTGATTGATGCTCCTGCGTCGGCACTGAACAACCTGGGCAACATTCCAGGAGCACGGACGGACAATACCGCTGGCGTCAAGATGATCCGCGCGAAGGACGGGATGTATCCTTATGTTTCGGCGCAGGCTTTTCGTTATTGGCTGCGCACCACGTTGGAAAACGCCGACTTGGGTTGGCAAGAAGCGCCTATCTACCGTGAAGAGAAGGTGGCCTATACGGATGCCAACCCGATTCTTTGGTGGGATGACGATCTGTTTGGCTACATGCGTGCGCCTTCGCAGAAGGAATCGGCCAAGGCGAAACGCGAAGCAGATGCATCGCGCGCCCACGAGACGCCAACCTCCGACACGGTCACACGCGTCTCGCCCTTCCGAGTGAGCACGCTCGTCTCGATAGCGCCTGTCACACCCACCGATGACTTTGGCACCATGTCTCGCCATGAAGGTAACCCTGTACCTCATGAGCATCAGTTCTATCGTGCTACCTTGAAGGGTCTGTTCTCACTAGACCTGCATGCGTGCGGCACATTCTCCTATCGGCAGAAGACTGGCTATCGCAACCTCGATGACAACCGCGTGCAACTGGCTCGAGAACAGAATCTGCAACATTTGGAGGCTGCAAAGTCATATCGTCTCCCGATCGACCAACGCCTGCAACGGGTGAGCACCCTGTTTGAGGGACTCTCTCAGTTGGAAGGTGGCGCCAAGCAGACCCTGCACTATACCGACGTGGCTCCGGCGCTGGTGATCATGACCGTGACCAAGGGTGGCAATCACATCTTCGGTCATGTTGTCGGTCCCAATGGGCGCGGCCTACCCGAACTAAAGATCGAGGCACTGAAAGAGGCGCTCACAGTATTCGAGCCTGAAATCCTGTCCGATGTATATGTTGGCTGGGTGCAAGGCTATCTGGACGAAGAACGGGCCAGACTGGAAGCGTTCGCCAGGACAGAAGCAGGCGCTCGCATTCGGATCAGCCATCCCCGCGAGGCATTCAAGGCGCTGGCCGAGGCGTTCGTGAAAGACGCAAACAAGCCATGGCTTGACTGATGCATCGACCGTTCACATCTGAATTCCGGAGGCGATCATGCGTGTCCTCAAGGTGGTGGCGGAAGGACTAACCACGTCCTTCCGTTACCCCCACTTCATGCAGCAAATCCACCCCTCCTACCAGATGCCGCCGCCTGCTACCATCTACGGCCACATTTGCAGTGCGCTTGGCGAATGGTTCGATCCGGTTGGCGTTCGCTTCGCCTGCTACTTCACCCATCAGGGTCAGGTTACGGACAAAGAGCACATCATCGTGCTGGCTCCGTCAAGCGGCAAACTGCCAGGCACGCAGATTCCCAAGGTGCTAGAGGGCAACGTCAACCCCTTTGAGCGGGATCTCCTCTTCCAGCCTCGGCTAACACTGTACATCAACCAACCTGAATGGGCGTCGGCATTCCGCAGCCCGCGTTACGCAGTCGTTCTCGGACGTTCGCAGGACCTATTCACCTACACACAGGTGGAGGTGGTGGATTTGGTGCAGGCGGAGCGAGCCTACTTTGAGAACACGCTACTGCCCCACGAAATGGCCCTGCAAATTGGACGTGGTGTAACGGTCCTGATGCCTCGCTTCCTAGACTATGCCCGCAACCGTGCACCGACCTTTGAGCGATACGTCGTGCTGGATCAAAGGGTTATCCTGCCCAACAACGATCTGCCCAGGTTCAGTCATCTCAACTATGGCCCTTACTGGGTTGATCCCATGAGCCCAGAGGTAAGCGGAGTCCATCGCGGACTGGCTTTCTTGAGTTTTTTCGATCAGGAGTAGCCGTGAAGCCCTCGTGCTGGCCCAAGTGGCTCGACGATGTCTGGGCCAAAAGCGCCGCCAAGGGTGCAGGAGGGCAGCCAGAAAGCCTGTCCGAACACACTTGGGAGGTATTAGCCCGGCTGACCGATTTCATCCACCTGCGCCCAACCCTGCCTCAAGACCTGGGTGTTCCACGCTTGTGGCACATCCTGTTTTGGGCGGCCTTTCTACACGACTTTGGCAAATCGGCTAGCGGCTTCCAGGCCCGATTGCGCGGTGGCGAGCGCTGGCCACATCGCCACGAGGTTCTGTCATTGGCCTTTGTGGATTGGCTTGACGATGGCTTGACGCCTGACGAACAGGCATGGTTGGTGGCGGCCATCGTCTCGCACCACAAAGACGCCTCTGCGATAGCCGATCTTTATCCACCGCCGGACGATTCTGAGGATGATCAGTTGGTTGCGCGAGTTGCGGAAATAGACGAAACCACCGTTCGTAACCTATGGCGTTGGCTGGTCGAATGCAGCGTAGCCTGGATCGACGAACTAGAATTGGCGGAGGCCGGCGTGACAGTCATGGGCCTGCCAACCGCTGATCAGGCTGTGGCAAGCGTCCGACAGCATGGTGCAGTGCGCATCCACGCATGGCTCAAGGTGTACCGGCGATTCGTTAAACGTGTGGACGATAGCGATGATCGCGCGCTCGTGATCGGCACTCTGGCGTTGCGCGGTCACATGATCAACGCCGATCATAGCGCTTCGGCTCAAGCGGGCGCGCTGCCCACGGGTGAGTTCGACGCAACTGCCATCATGGCGAGTCGCAAGCTGAGCGCTGAAACGCTCTATCGGCACCAAAGGGCCGCCAGCGAAGCCACTGGCTCGGTGCTGCTGACGGCACCCACCGGTAGCGGCAAGACCGAGGCCGCCCTGCTTTGGGCTGCAGGGCAGAAAGCATCGGGAGCGAGCATGCCGCGACTGTTCTACACGCTGCCTTACCAGGCCAGCATGAACGCGATGAAACTGCGCCTGGACGAAAGTTTCGGCGAAACCAAGGTGGGTCTGCAACACGGACGTGGCCTGTCGACTCTGTATCGTCTGCTATTGGAACGTGACTACGATCCCCGTCTTGCCGCACAGCAAGCGCGCTGGGCCTGCAATCTGGCCGACCTGAACTATCCGCCCGTGCGCATCTTCAGCCCGTATCAGATGCTCAAAGGCCTGTACCGGCTGCCTGGTTACGAAGCCCTGCTAAGCGACTATCACGAAGCAGCATTCATTTTCGACGAAATCCATGCCTACGAAGTCACGCGCCTGGCCATGATTCTCAGAACCATGCAGTACCTGGCTCAGAACTATGGCGCTCGCTTCTTGGTCATGTCGGCAACTTTCCCCACGCTGGTCAAAGGTTGGCTGCAACAGGCGCTGGGCGATATCATAGAGATCACAGCGGATGAGACGCTGTCTGCAGCTTTCACACGGCACCGTCTCGAACTTCTCAATGGCGAGATGCTTTCTACCGAAGCCCTTGACCGCATCGAAGTCGATGCGAAGGCCGGAAAATCGGTGTTGGTGGTGTGCAACATCGTAGATCGCGCTCAAGCCATGTACCGTCTGCTCGGGCAGCGCTTGGATGCACAGGGCGTCAAAGTAGAGCTGCTGCACGGACGATTCAACATGCGCGACCGCCTGCGTAAGGAGGAATTGGTGCGCACGGCCTCTGGCTCCAACAGCACCCAGCGTCAGGCGATCGTCTTGGTTGCGACTCAGGTTGTGGAGGTAAGTTTGGACATCGACCTGGATGTCATCTACACCGAACCTGCCCCGCTCGAAGCCCTGGTACAGCGCTTCGGACGGATCAACAGACGACGACTGCAACTCGCGTTGGCGCCTGTCTATGTTTTCTTGAAGCCAGACGATGGCCAGATGATTTACGACATTGACCTGGTGACACGCACACTTGCCATTCTGAAACGAGAGAACGGCAAACCGCTCGTCGAGAAGCGAATCGGAACATGGCTCGATGAGATCTACCAAGGGGAAGTGGCCAAACGCTGGCAGCAGGAGTTTCAGCGTGCAGCCAACGAATTCGACGCCACTTGTGTCCGCCCGTTGCGCGCCTTTGAGTCCAACCCCCGTCTTGAGGATCTGTTCTACAAAGCCTTCGATAGTATCGAGGTGTTGCCCGATGGCTTACACGACGAGTATCTCCGCCTGAACAAAGAGGAAACTATCCGCGCTGCCGAACTACTTGTTCCGATTCGGTGGGGTCGCTACCACTGGCTTGCCAATCAAGGTCGGGTGCGGCCGAAGGAAAAGCATCAGCCCTACATCGTCGAGGCCGACTACAGTCCGGAGCTTGGCTTGACATTCGACCTCGCTTCTGAAGATCGAAGCTTTTGAGCGACAACCCGCTTACAGTCTGCTCTTCCAACTATCCCGCTAGAAGATACCCCATGTTCAACCTCAGCATCTGTCGCCTCGAATTCACTGTGCAGGCCACGACACCCATCGAAATGGGCGAGTTCAAAGGCTCAGCCTTGCGCGGGGCCTGGCAGTCTTATATGCAACAAGCGTACTGTGGCGCACCGCCTCACGCCCGCAATGACCCCTTACATCAGGCTATGTGTCCAGTCTGCTACCTCACCAATCGGGAAACCGGTCCTGAGGTGCGCCGGCCTTACGCTCTGTTGCCACCCCTCAGCCGCCAGAGCCGCTACGATGCCGGCGACGCCCTGGAGTTCGGTATCTCGCTTTTTGGCAATGCCCAGACGCTTTTCCCCTATGTATTGCTCGCCTTCAGGGAGGTCGGCGAGACCCATGGAATCGGCCGATATCTACCCGAGCAAGGACAGCGGGGCCACTATCGACTTGAACAGGTGTCCGCCCGCGATCCATTTACCGGCGCTAGCCAGACCCTGCTGCAACCCGGCAGCACGATGGTGCAAATGCCGGTCATAAGTACCGATGATCACGCCATTGGGACCGGCGCGAAACGTATCCTAGATGCGCTTGATGACAGCGGGCTGCTCAGCCTCCATCTCCACACCCCTCTGCGCCTTACTGATGACCAGCGGCTGATGCATCGCTTCCAGTTCACCGTCTTCTTCCAACGCCTTTTGGAGCGTCTTTACGCCCTTGCCGAGCATTTCAGCACTGAACCAGATCGCTACCATCGCCAGGCCCTTATCGCCGATGTAAAACGGCTGATGCCTCTGGCCGCACAAGTCGAGGTCATACAAGACCACACCACTTGGTGGGATGTGAAAGGCCACTCCCAGCGCAAAGGCGGAACTACCTATTTGGGGGGACTGGTCGGTAAAGTCATACTCAACAGCGGCGATTGGGAGCCGCTTTTGCCCTACTTGCTGTGGGGAAGCAGCGCCCAACTTGGCAAGAACGTGGTCAAGGGCGGCGGTCTTTTCACCGTGGGCCAAGCCTAAGGATGTGGAATCATGGCCATTATCGAGCATCTCGTGGTTGACGAATACGGCAGCTTTCTGAGCAAACACCAGGAGCGACTGCGCGTGACCTGCAAACAAGAGCAACGGGCGGAAGCACCGCTTATGCACTTGCAGACAGTGCTTATCTCCGGGCACGGCGTGAGCGTGAGCACGGATGCTATTGCCGCTTGCGCTGAAAACGGCATTCCCATCTATATCGTGGATCGCATGGGTGCACCGGTCGCCTCGATGTATGCCAGTGCTTTGATCGGCACTGTGCAAACCAGGCGAGCGCAGCTCCTGGCGTATGCCAACCAGCGCGGCGTTGAAACCGCCAGAGCCTTGGCCCTGGGTAAGATTCGCAACCAAGCAACGCTTTTGAAGTACTTCGCCAAGTACCGGAAGGAACAAGACCCGGCGCTTCACGAGGTTCTGCGCGAGGCTGCCATCGACACGCTGGCGCATGAGCAGGAGCTTCTACGACTGCGAGGCGACTGCATCGATGACATCCGTGAGCAGATGCTTTCCGCAGAGGGGCGAGCCGCCAAGCAATACTGGGGTGCGGTCGGCCGCTTATTACCAAAAGCGCTGGCCTGGCCCGGTCGCAAAGGTCGTGGTGCCACCGACCCTTTCAACATGGTACTCAACTACGGCTATGGCGTCCTCAATGGCGACGTCGAGCGAGCCTGTGTGCTAGCAGGGCTCGACCCCTACGGCGGATTCCTACACGCTGACCGTCCTGGCAAGCCCAGCCTGGTGCTCGATCTGATAGAACCCTACCGGCCAGCGGTGGTAGATCGTGCTGTGTTGGCAATGGTAGGCAAGGGCACACCCATTCAACTCGATGCTCAAGGCAACCTTGAGCTTGAGACGAGAAGAACGGTGGCTGACAAGGTTCACGAACGCCTGGACGCTCCCGCCCGCTATCAAGGCAAGCGCCTTTCGCTGCGGTCCATCCTGCAAGCAGAGACGCGCACACTGGCATCCTACCTGCGCGGTGACCGCACCGACTTCAGTGCCTATGTAGCCGAATGGTAAGGAGCGCCGTGCACTGCTTGCTGATCTACGACATCCCTCACGACGGGGCCAGAGCCAAGACTGCGGACATTTGTCTCGACTACGGCCTCGACCGGCTGCAGTATTCCGCATTCACAGGCCGCCTGAGCAAGGGCCAGCAGGAAGAGCTGTTGCTCAAGATCAAGAAGAAGTTGGGAAAGAAAGCGGCCAACGTACAGATCATACCTATCTGCGCCAGCGATTGGGCCGATCGCATGACTCACATTGTTGAACCCAAAGAGACATCCAATGCTGACCCTTCCAGTGCAGGCGACACCTGAGCGGTCCCCGGTATCCGCTGAGTCCTTCTCGCCCGAGGATTCCTGGTATCTCACGGTCACCGACATCAAACAGTGGGATTACTGCCAGCGCATCGTCTTCTATGCCTACTGTATGCCCAGGCTGCGACCTATCAGCTTCAAGATGGAGGCTGGTCTCGATGCCCATGACGAGGAAAGGGCCCGTGAACGTCGTCGCACAGGGCAGATTTACGGCCTCGATGATGCAGAGCGCATCGAGAACGTCCATCTGGAATCGCCGAAGCTGGGTTTGCGCGGTCGCATCGATCTTGTCCTACGTCGGGGCGACCAAGCCTGGCCGGTGGACTACAAGCTAAGTCGCCAACTCACGATCGCAGATCATTTCAAGCTGCAACTGGCGGCCTACGCACTCATGCTCGAGGAAGCTTGGGGGGTCGCATGTCCGAGCGGGTATTTATACAGCCTGGTCCTCCGTCAGGCCGATATGATCACCATTGACAGCCGCTTGCGCAAACGTGTCCTCTCGACGCTTGAGCGCATTCGTGGCATGATAGCGGCGGAACGGATACCACCGTCCACCTCCGAGCCCAGTCATTGTGTCAATTGCGAATTTCGGCGGTTCTGCAATGATATCTTCTGAGCCAGCCTCGTCGAAAACTGGGTTGCAGCGGACCGGCTTCGCAAATCGACAAGACGGGACGCGCGTTTTTATTTATGTCGCAGCAAATGCATCGATAGGCAGTCAAAAGCATATCGGAAGAAGACGCAAATGCCCCACGAATCTCTGCAGAATCTAGTCTGCGGAAGGAGGCTATCCCAAAGCTTGGAGAAGAGCGCCAGCTGGGTCCTGAGCGAGCCTGAGAGCGCCGCAGCGGCTCCCAGTGAGCTTCGGAGAGGGTTTTGCTGCGCCAAACTCCGGCGGTTTCACCCCAACGACTCGACCAGAGAGAACTGAAACACGAGCACCGTTACCGTCGTGCCTCTGGTTTCAATGGTTTCACCCCAACGACTCGACCAGAGAGAACTGAAACACGTCCATGATGTAGGCAGCAATATCGCCATGCGCGTTTCACCCCAACGACTCGACCAGAGAGAACTGAAACACCTTCAACGGCCGCCACATCGTGATCATCTACAAGGTTTCACCCCAACGACTCGACCAGAGAGAACTGAAACCATGCATGTCTACCTCGACGCACAGGTAGACGTGTAGTTTCACCCCAACGACTCGACCAGAGAGAACTGAAACTGGTGACAGGCGTGAGACGCAAGGCCGTCAAGAAGGTTTCACCCCAACGACTCGACCAGAGAGAACTGAAACTTGACAATCACATCGGCGGCCTGCGCGGTGAGGTCAGTTTCACCCCAACGACTCGACCAGAGAGAACTGAAACTTTGGTATCGCGATATGTACGCCGAAGGACCTGTAGGTTTCACCCCAACGACTCGACCAGAGAGAACTGAAACGTCGTAGGCATAGCGGTAATTGGCAAGCTCAAAGAACGTTTCACCCCAACGACTCGACCAGAGAGAACTGAAACCTATCGTCAGTCCACGACCGCATCGCCAGCCGCACAGTTTCACCCCAACGACTCGACCAGAGAGAACTGAAACTTATAATAAAGTCAGCAGGTAATCCACCCACCGCCAGTTTCACCCCAACGACTCGACCAGAGAGAACTGAAACATATTTACCATAGCACGCCACACTACTTTTTGAGTCGGTTTCACCCCAACGACTCGACCAGAGAGAACTGAAACCGATATCGCCTATCGCGACCTGTTCGACAATGGCTGGAGTTTCACCCCAACGACTCGACCAGAGAGAACTGAAACACGTCCCGCTATGAAGCGACCGTGAAGGCCTACTGGTTTCACCCCAACGACTCGACCAGAGAGAACTGAAACAGCACCCGCGTCAACGGCGTGGCTGTGCCCAGGGCCGGTTTCACCCCAACGACTCGACCAGAGAGAACTGAAACTGTACAGGATGGTCCAGCCCTTGCGCCGGGCTTCTTGTTTCACCCCAACGACTCGACCAGAGAGAACTGAAACTCATAGATGCGCGTGCTCACCACTGCCGTCAGGGCGGTTTCACCCCAACGACTCGACCAGAGAGAACTGAAACACGTCCATGATGTAGGC
>CAZHTZ010000026.1:0-27942 GCA_964535455.1 uncultured Caldilineales bacterium | reverse complement strand
ATGAAAGTACCCCTTTCCTGGCTTAAAGACTACGTCGACATCACCCTGCCGGTGGATGAGCTGGCTGAGAAGCTCACCCTGGCCGGGTTGGAAGTCGAGAACATCGAATACATCGGCGTCTACCCGCCCGCCGCCGAGCGCAAGCGCAAGGGCATTGCCGCCAACGATCCCGTTACCGGCGAGGACCACATTGCCTGGGAGCGCGACAAGCTCTTTGTCGGGCAAATTTTGGAGAGCCGCCGCCACCCCAACGCCGACCGCCTCTTGATGGCGACCGTGGACTACGGCGCCGGTCAACCCATGACGATCATCACCGGGGCGCCCAACCTCAAGCCCGGCGATAGTGGTTTCAAGATCGCCTTCGCTACACTTGGCGCCACATTGGTCGACCCCTACGCCGAAGGCTTCAAGACCATGAAGCTCAAGCCTTCCAAGATTCGCGGCATCGAATCGCAGGGCATGGCCTGTTCGGAGAAGGAGTTGGGCCTCTCCGACGAGCACGAGGGCATCGTTCTGCTCCCTGATGACGCCCCGGTGGGCGTGTCCCTGGTCGACTATCTGGGGGACGTCGTTTTCCATATTGCCGTGCTGCCCAGCACCATCCGCGTCGCCTCCATCATCGGCGTCGCCCGCGAGGTGGCCGCCATCACCGGTGCGGCCCTTCATGCGCCAATGCCCACCTGGCAGACCCAAGACCCGCCCGCCAGCGACTTCTGCGACGTGGAGATCGTGGACGATGACCTCTGCTATCGCTTTACCGCCACCATCATCCGCGATCTGCAGGTTCGCCCTTCGCCTTTCTGGATGCAGCAGCGGCTGAAGCTGGTCGGCCAGCGGCCCATCAACAACCTGGTGGACGTGACCAACTATGTGATGTTCGAATGGGGCAAGCCGCTGCACTCGTTCGACTATGACAAGCTTCTGGCCCGTGCCCGCAGTGCCGGCGAGGACATCGTGCGCATCATCGTCCGTCGTGCCGGCGAGGGCGAACCCTTTACCACACTCGACGGCCAGCGCCGCATTCTTGATGCCGACACCCTGATGATCACCGACGCCGCCGGACCGGTCGCCATCGGCGGCGTCATGGGCGGGCAAGACAGCGAGGTCTCGGAGGCCACTCGCAACGTCCTGCTGGAGTCCGCTTCTTTCAACTTCATCAACATCCGCCGTACGGCCATGAAGCAGAGACTGCCTTCCGAGGCGGCCTATCGCTTCAGCCGGGGCGTGCCTTCTGAGCTAGACCCTATCGGCAATGTGCGCGGGGCGCAGTTGATGGCCGAGCTGGGTGGCGGTCACATCGCCAGCGGCATTGTCGAGGACTACGCCCGGCCCCAGCCCGTCGTCGAGGCGCCAGTGACGGCCGCGGAAGTGCGACGCTGGCTGGGCATCGAACTCACCCTGGACGAAGTCGATGGCATCCTCCAGCGCCTGGAATTCAGCACACGTCGCGATGGTGAGACGCTGTGGGCGACGGCGCCCTATTACCGGTTGGACGTCAACATCCCGGCCGACCTGCTGGAAGAGATCGCCCGCATCTACGGATACGACGCCATTCCCACCACGCTGCTGGCGACGGCGCTGCCCCCGCAGCGCCGCAATTGGGTGGTGGAGCAGGAGGAGTTCATCCGCGACGTCCTGACCGGCGCCGGCCTGCAAGAGACCATCAACCACAGCCTCACCACGGTCGAAAATCATGCCCGGCTCTATGTCACCCGGCCTGAGCAGGCGCCAGCAGCAGAACTTTTCGTGACTTTGGCCAATCCCATCACGCCCGAGCGCAGCGTGATGCGTCGTGACATGCTCGTCAGCGCTCTGGAAAACGCCCAGCGCGGGCTGCGGCACAGCGAGCGTCTGGCTACTTTTGAGATCGGTTTGGTTTACCTGCCCGAACAGGGCGACGGCGCCCTGCCCGGGGAGGAGCGCTGCCTGTCGTTGCTGTTGACGGGTCCCCGTGACCCCGGCGGCTGGCTGGGCAGCGACCGCCAAGCCCTTGACTTCTACGACCTCAAAGGCGTGCTTGAAGTCCTATGCGACCGTCTCCACGCCGGGTCCATCACCTATGAACCGGCGCTGTCGCCGACCTATGGTCCTCGCTGCGCTCGCATTCTCATGGACAATCAGCCGGTGGGCCTGCTCGGCGAGCTGCACCCCCGCGTTCGCCAGGCTTTTGACCTGCCCGGCCAGCCGGTTGCCGCCGCCGTTTTGGCGCTCGATCCCTTACTCCCAGCCTATCAGACCGCCGTGCGTCTGGCCCCCTTCTCCGACTTCCCGCCGGTAAAGGAAGATATTGCCGTGATCGTGGATGAGGGCGTGCCCGCAGGGCAGGTGGACGCTCTCATCCGCCAGAGCGGCGGCGACATGTTGGTCGATCTTCATCTGTTCGATGTGTACCGGGGCAAGCCCATCCCACCTGGCAAAAAGTCCCTTGCTTTCGCCCTCACCTTCCAATCCGCATCCAAGACCCTTACCGACGAAGACACCGCCAAGCTGCGGAAGTGGATCGTCGGGCGGCTGGAGCGTGAGCTAGGGGCGGCGCTGCGCGACGGGTAACATTCCACCTCCGTTCTCGTTCCTACAGCGCGGAAGGGCGTGGTCTCCAGCGACAGGTGGTTGCGTCAATGCGCAACGATATTGATCGTCCCAAGCGAGAAGCTTAGCTCGCGCGTATCCCCGCTCTTAGGATCGATATCGACCGATCGGTAGTTCCCGGATTCGAGAGCGAACATGATGACGTTCCAGCCCTGGCCCAGGTCTGCGGAAATGGTAAACGGTTGACCAACCTGCACTGGCACTGTGTTCCGGACCTGATCATCAACAGCCACGGTCATGGCGCCCTGCATGCCCATGCCGTTGGGACTTCCGGCGGCATGCAGGGTCAGGGGTGTGGACGTGAGTTCGATCGTTTGGGCAGAAGGGCTGAAAACGTACAGGTTTGCGGGTGAGGCAGCCCAACGCCAGTTAAAAGCGTCCTGGGTCTCCATGTCATACCAGCCTGCCCCGTACAGCGCCTGCATCTGGTCAGGGAGTGGCGACTGTGTCCGTCCGTCGATGAGGATGTCAGCAGGCGTCGAAGAACAGTCACCATCCACCCTGGTCGCCGTAGGGGTCGGGTGTTTGGATGAGGGCGGCACCTGTAGAGTAATGGGAATCACGATGGGGCTGCCACGCACGGGCTTGCCATGTTCATCAGACGCTGTGAGGTAAACGCCGCCCAGACTGTACACACCGGCGCCGTACCCTGTGGCATCGATGGTAAGCGCCAGGTCGCCGTAACCCAGGGCCGGCACTTCTGGATAAGTGGGGGAGGCGGACACCCGGTGAGGCATGATGGCGTTCCAGCGAAAGGCTTTATCGCCTGGATTGGCAAGCGTTACCTGTGGCTGTTCTACGGGGCTTGCCTCTTCGTGCAGCGTGTAGCAAAGAGATAGCGGCGTGACGGCAAGATGAGCGGGTCTCAGTCCGCGCAAGAACTGAGGATCACGCCAATCCCATAGCCGTGCGGGATCTTCGTCCACACTGGGCACGACTTTGAGGAATGCCATGTTCCAAAGCCAGGTGGCTTCCTGCGTGGCGCCCCGGTAGTGAATCAGGAAGCTGATGAGAATCAGTCCTCCCGCCACGGTCGCCGCCGCCCACCTGCCTGCGGTCCTGGGCATATGCGCACTTTCCAGGACCGGTATCAAGAAGTACACGAAATAGGGCATGATGTCGGTGAACAACCTGGGACCGAAGGATGCCCCTCCCCACCAGTGCACAAAGGAAGAGATCGCCAGCCAATGGGCGACAATGATGCCGGAAATGGCAAGATCAAGGGCGCCGAACCGCCCATTCCGCAACTTGAGGATGACGCCAACTCCGACCAGAAGCAACACCGGCGTATACAGGATGAGCCCTCGCGAAGGGCTGATCAAGGTTGCTCCCAGCGTTCTCACAAAATCAGGATTACTTCCGAGTCGTTGCGGAAGGTAATAGGGCTGCATGATCGAACTGTAGAGCGCCAGATTGGACGCGAACAGTAAGATAGCGACAGGCGCGGCCCAAGTCACATAACGCAGGAAGTATTGCCTGTATCTCAGAAAGACAAAGAGCGTGAGGAAGATAATCGAAAGGCTGTTAGTGGGTCGCACCACATAGGCGAAGGCCAGAGGAAGGCTGACAAATTGGATCAGCCAGGGCTTGCGCTCTGCAAGCAGGATCAGGTACAGGGCAAGTGAAAGCAGCAAGATCGATGCCGTGTGCTGCCATAAGTCGCGACTCGCGGTTGACCATACCGGGGTGCAAAGAGCGAAGATGAGAGCCAGCGCCATAGCCCTGGCTCTGCTCAAAGAAAGACGCCCGATTCCGTAAATGACCAGACAGGTCAAGGCTGCAATCAGCGCCGCAATGGCTCCCTGGATGCGTGCGGCTAGTTCCAGGTCTGGCGCCGTTTTGAGGTATTCATAGAGGTCGAATCCGTACACGCGTTCCAGGACTCGATCGACGACAAAGACAAAGGGAGTCGCCAGGAGTGGCGTGCCCAGGGGAAAGAAGTAAAGCTCGCGCCCGTTGAAGTTTAGAGTGTTCCCCCCATGGTTCTGATATTCATTGAGGTCGACATTCCCTTCGTGCAGGAGACTGAGTGAGACCTGCAGCGTGCCCGCTGTGTCGGTCGAAGGCGTTCTGGCATCCTCGAGGATGTACACTGCAAACACGATCACTAGCAGTGCAACTGCAATGACCAATTCCTGGAGTAAGCGCGACCGATTTGCCAGCATGCCGAACGAGTGCCTTGTCCAATCAAACGAGATCGTAGGGTGCAGCGATGACAGATTGGTCCATGGCCTACCCCTACGGTCGAACCGCAGTCTGCGACCTTTTCGGGGACAAACCAAGAATAAGGAATTCTAACGACGTGCCGCCCATATGACTACTTGGCGAGTGCGTCGCGATGGGTCTGGCAGCGGACAAACGATGGATAAGGGCGCGGTCAGACCAAGAGGCGCTGCAGCAGGCGACGCCGACGAGGAGCAGGACGAAGAACAAGGACGCGACGGTGAGATGGCGCATTTTCATCGGGAGACTCCTCGTGGTGAAGCAGCGGAACGGAGACGGACTCGTTATTTCGGGGGTTGGCAGGTCACAAACTGGCTGTGGGTGTTGTTTTCCGGGAGCAGAGAAGAGAGCGGTAGCCACAAACTGAGGCTTTGTTCACGAGTACGATCGGACCTATAATCTGGTATACATTTCCGATCACCGTTGGAGGTCCGATGGTCGCTCGTCATGACAGCCGCATCGAGGTCAATCCCGACATCATGCTCGGCAAGCCGGTCATCGCTGGCACTCGTATTCCTGTCTACCTCATCCTGAACCTGCTCGCCGCCGGCTACAGCTTCGAGCGTATTGTGCAGGCCTATCCTGGGCTGACCAGGAAAGACATCGTGTCAGCGCTTGCGTATGCCGAACAGCGGATGGGGCTCGAAGAAACCTACGAAAATGGACGCAGCTTTCGCGTCCACCGGGGAACGAAAGGCGAGTACTAGCCGACCAGGAACGAAAACGCCCGCGCGTCATCGCACGGGCGAGAGATGGCGGTGAATCGACCGCAAACTGCCGGTGCAGATTGGATGGATTGGGTGGCAGTGCCCGCGGATGATAACCGTGGTAGTCGCAAGCACAGCACGGCGTCGGCGTCCCCGGCGAGGAAGACGACGATGTCTGCAACGCGGCGACTTTAGTCTAGCGCAAAAATGACACGGCAGCAATGATTTTGATCATGTTTCGGCGCATTTGCACCACCCCCATTCACCATCCGCAGCCTTCGGCGGGGCGTCACCGCCCGGTGCTGTGTTTTTCCACTCGCCGCCCTGTCATGTTGTGCCAACCAGCTTGCGCCGGTTGCCTCCCCGACAGCAGCCGGCCATCCATGGGCGCAGCGGAGGTCTCTTTTGCAGTGCTGTCGACGCATGCTATCATTTGGCAACGAGGTGTGTATGTCGATGGCAGCATTAGATAGAATAGACATCGGTACACTGATCACCAGTTCGCCGGAAGTGCGCAGCGGCAAGTCGCGTATTTCGGGCACGGGCGTCACGGTGGACCGTATTGTCGGCTGGTACAAGCTGGGGCTCAGCCCGGAGGAGATCGCCGACCGCATCGGCCATCTGTCGCTTGCCCAGGTTCACGCCGCGCTTGCCTACTATCATGCCAACCGGGCTGAGATCGAGCGGGCCATGGCAATCGAACTGGCAAGCGATGATGAAATCGAACGTGACCACCGTCATGCGAACCAATGAGGCCGATTCGCCTATACATTGACGAGGATTCCAGCGATCGCGCCCTGGTGCGATCGCTGCGAGCACGTGGTGTTGATGTGCTGCGGCAGTAGGGTCCGTAAGGGGTGGATAACATAGATTGGCATTGTTGGCGCAAAGGTCAGGCCAGAGTCTGGCGGTGTGCGGGGCGACGGTGTGGTCAACGCTGGCGCAAGTTGCCATGAAGCAGGGTCTGGTCTATGCTTGAAAACAAGGCTACGTTAGCACCGCTTACCTTACAGGCAGGGTTCGCTCCCAAGGAGAACTACTATGGCAGAAGCCAACCTTGTTAGCCCCTTAAGCGCTCAATACGACGAGGAACAGGATATTCTCTATCTCCTGCTTATGCATCATGCTGCGGAGGCGGTGGCAGAGGAAGTTGCCGACGAAGTCTTCGTGCGGTACGAGACCGCAAGCAGGCGAATCGTCGATGTGGAGTTTCTGAACTTTCGAGCGCGATTAGAGGAAGCGTTTGGCCCCGACCTGACCTTCTCCGGCTCCCTGACGCCGGAACGATTGCTGCCACTTGGCCGGGATGCGCGCCTGCCCGCTTCCCGGCGAGAGCCTGATTCAGACTACGACTCTGACGCGCGCGTGGACCGCTGAAGAAACCGGCCGGTCTGCCCAGCCTACACACCCAAGTTCCTTGACTCATCCTCTACGAGGAGCACCCCTTGCCGCCCATCCCTGAAAAACTCGGCGCCTTCTATCTTGGCAGGGCCTACGACCTGAATAAGGCCAACCTGCTCGATGAACGGATCATGTACGATGCCCGTGACCTGACCACACATGCCATCTGCGTGGGCATGACCGGCTCGGGTAAGACCGGCCTGTGCATCGATCTGATGGAAGAGGCGGCCCTGGACAACGTTCCGGCGATCATGATTGACCCCAAGGGCGACATCACCAACTTGCTCCTCACCTTCCCCGACCTGCGGCCGGAGGACTTTCAGCCCTGGATCAATCCTGACGATGCTCGCCGCAAAGGCCTGAGCGAGGCCGACTACGCCAAGTCGACGGCCGAAACCTGGAAGAAGGGGCTGGCTGACTGGGATCAGGGACCGGAGCGCATTCGAGCGCTGAAGGACAGCGCTGAGTTCCGCATCTATACCCCCGGCTCCGACGCCGGTCTGCCGGTCTCCATCCTCTCCTCGTTCAAGGCTCCCGACTTGAGTTGGGACGACGACCAGGAGGCTCTGAGCGATCAAATCCAGGACACTGTAAGCGCCCTATTGGCTCTGGCAAACAAACCGTGGGACTCGCTTAGCCGGGAAAACATCCTACTCTCCAAGATCATCGAGGATGCCTGGCGTCAGGGCCAGGACATGGACCTGCCCAAGCTGATTGGATCCGTTCAGAACCCACCCATGCGGCAGATCGGCGTCTTCGAATTGGACACCTTCTTCCCGGAGAAGGACCGCTTCAGCCTCGCTTTGGCGTTGAACAACATCTTCGCCTCTCCCGGTTTCGCCAGCTGGATAAGAGGCGATCCGCTTGATGTGGCAGGATTCCTACATTCGCGCACCGGCAAATCCCGGATGAGTATCTTCTACATTGCGCACCTGTCAGAAGAACAGCGCATGGCCTTCGTTACCCTACTACTTTCACAAGTGGTTACGTGGATGCGCAAGCAATCGGGTACGACGAGCTTGCGAGCGCTGCTCTATATGGACGAGGTCTTTGGCTATTTCCCGCCCACGGCCAATCCCCCGTCCAAACGGCCCTTGCTCACGCTGATGAAGCAGGCGCGCGCCTTCGGCCTGGGCATTGTTCTCACCACCCAGAACCCGGTGGACCTGGATTACAAGGGTCTGTCCAACGCCGGTACCTGGTTCATCGGCAAGCTGCAAACTGAGCGAGACAAGTTGCGGCTCCTCGATGGTCTGGAGTCCGCTGTAACAGCAGGGAGTGGGGTGCTTGATCGCTCATATCTTGACAAAGCCATTTCCGGGCTGGGCAATCGGGTCTTTTTATTGCACAACGTCAACCAAGCAGGTCCCGTCGCTTTCCAAACCCGTTGGGCGATGAGCTATCTTCGTGGTCCCCTCACGCGCGATCAGATCAAGATCTTGATGAAGGACATCAGGACACCAAAGACTGCGAGTCCTCTACCTGCCACGTCTGACCAACCTGCGGTTGCGAGCACCCCTGTCCCGGCCTCGGCGGCAGCGCGGCCAGCCAGCCCGCCCGCGGCAGCTGCCCAATCCAGCACGACCGCTGGCTTCTCCAGGTTCCAGCCCACCTTGCCGCCCGACGTGCCGCAGGTTTTCCTTCCTCTCCGCATGAGCCCCAACCGTGCCGCCGCCGTATTGGAAGCAGAGCACAAGATCCAGATCAAAGCCGAAGCGAGCACCCTGATCTACGAGCCGGCGCTGCTGGCGCTTGGCACTGTAAGCTTCGTCGACCGCACTCGCAACCTCAGCGAGACGCGCACGGTCGGCAAGCTTGTGCGCTCTGCCAGCCTGGGCGCCATCATCGCCTGGCAGGAGGCCGATGACGCCCCTGTTGACCAGAGAACGTTGGAGCAGAAGCCAGAGGGTGATCAGGCGGTCTACGCCGAGGTGCCCGGAGAGGTGAGCAGCGCCGCTAAGCTCAAGCGCTACACCAGCGATTTCGCCGACTATCTCTACGCCGATCAGACGCTTGAGCTGTTGTATGGCCCGGTGCTCAAGCTCTATAGCAAGCCCGGCGAATCGGAGCGGGATTTCAAGGCGCGCTTGCAGCAAGCGGCCCGCGAACGTCGGGACGACGAGGTCGACAAGCTGCGCAAGAAATACGAAACGCAGCTCGACCGCATCCAGGATCGCAGGACGCGCGAGCAGGCAGAACTCAGCCAGGACGAAGCAGAGTACTCGTCCCGCAAGACGGAAGAGATGGTATCAGGCGCCGAGACTGTCATCGGGATGCTTGGTCTCTTTGGCCGGCGCAAGAAGTCCCTCTCAAGCTCGATGACCAAACGCCGCCTGACATCTACAGCCAAGGCTGACATCGAGGAATCAAAAACCGAGATCGCCCGGCTTGAGAAGGAACTGGCCACCCTTCAACAAGACCTTGAGTCCGAGATCGCCCGCATTGGCCAATCGTGGACCAACGCCATCGAGAACGTGGAAACCTACAAAGTGAAGCCGCGCAAGTCTGACTGTCAGGCCGATCTGGTCGCCTTGGCCTGGACGCCTACCTGGGAGATCGGATACCGTTCGGCTAGCGGCGCCCTGACTCATGGCCGCGTGCCCGCCTGGACCTGAGCCACGCAGTGGAGCATCCTCATGCACGAATCGACTCTCGCCATCATCGACGTCAACATCCGCAGCGGGCAGGACGAAGCGGCCCGCGAAGACGTGTTGGCCCGGCTGCGCAATCACCATGATGCCGCCATCACCCCCTTGTGGGTCAACTGGCTGCGTGAACGCGCTGACCTGCGCATCTTCTGTATGGTGCACAAGATCAGCAAGCTCGATGAGTTCCTTATTGACACGCTGCGCGATGCCGTCGGCGTCGTCGGCACGCAGGCCGTCCTGTCCTTTGGCGGCAAGGTGCACACAGCGCGGCTGATGGACATCCCGCTCGCCGCCGGGGGCAAGAACCGTCTGCACGCTGCCAACGTCAACATCGACCTGGCCCCTGGCTACGACCGCGCTGCCTTCGATGCCATCTGGCACATCCCTGCCCACCCCCAGGTCAAGCCTGTCTGGCTCCTCAACACCTATCACAGCTTCGGTGCCGACCTGAGCATGATGCTGCTGTCAGGCGACGAGCCAGCCATCACCGGCTACGTGATGAGTTGGATCCGCACCATCGAAGGCGTCGAGGACACCTCGATCAGCGGCATCAAGGACTGGGTTCTCCTCGCAAACCAGGACCAGATGGTCGAGGTTGCCGAGGAGTTCTTCCACTTGCAGTTCGAGCATGCGTAAGGAGGCTGCCGTGCCCACGAGCGTTGGCTTTGATGCCAGCAATGGCGTTGCCACCCTGGTTCTGAACCGGCCAGACCGGCTCAACGCACTCACCAGTGTGATGACCGCTGAGATTCTGGACGCGCTCAAGACCTGTGCTCGCGACGACGGCATCCGCTGCCTTGTCATCACTGGCGCCGGCCGATCTCGATCTGGCTGCTGCACTTGAGTACGAAGCCCAGGTGCAGGACATCGCCATCCGTACGACTGACCATCGCGAGGGTGTCGCCGCCTTCCTGGCGAAGCGACCTCCCAACTTTCAGGGGAAGTAGGACAACGAGTCGGAGAAGAATACATGAAAGCTACCTGTTCTCACTGCGGTAATCGCTGGCAGTTGACGCCCGAAGCCCTGGCCATGGCCCTGGAGACAAGCCCCAGCAAGGGGCGCAGCATCGGCGTGGAATGTCCACGCTGCCGGCATCTGGTCAAGCTGGCGCGACCGCCCCAGGCCACTGTCCCAGCCAAACTCGCCCCCGACGCCGCACCCGAACCTGCACCTGAGTAGGTTCCCTGCCGGCATGGCCGGCGCCATCGTCCGCAGTCGTCAGTCGCGGTTGCCGTCGTCTGGAACCAGGATTGGCGGCGTCTCTGCCGGCGACTGCGCAGTCTGCATGACGCGAACGATCTGTCTTTCCCAGAGCGCGGGCAGGCGTCGGGCCACACGGTAGGCCAGGTAGGCGACGACCGCCAGCACCATCACCAGCGCCACTAACCACCAGGGATTGACCAACCGCATACGAGTCATCGCCAAAGCGAGCAAGGCGCGACCATCGGCCGAGACCAGGCCTGCGCCCAACGCCGTGGCGAAAACCACGCCGGGGCTGCGGACAAGAACAGCAGTCAGCACCAGCTTGCGGATGGGGTAACTGGATAGCCCCGCCAGGAAGTAGGGAAGGTCGCCGAGTGGTCCCAAGAACAGGATCGCCCAAAGCCAGGGCTTGTCGGCGCGGGTGACGTGCTCCCATCGTGCCAAACGTCCGACACCGATGATGCGGGCGACGAAGGGGCGTCCAAGCAGCCGCCCCAGGGAGATGGCCAGGGTGGCGCCCACAGCCAGACCGATGATGGCGTAAAGTGCACCGGGCCAGACGCCGTACACCCAGCCTGCGGCGATCTGCACCAGATAACCCGGGATGGGCGCCACCACGATCTGCAGCGCGTTCAGACCAATCAACGCCACCGGTCCTACCGGCCCCAGGCTGTGAAACCAAAGGCGCGCCTCGTCGATGTTGCGCAGGTGCGTTTGCAGCGGATCGCGGTAGATCCAGGCAAGGACCCCTAGCGCCACCAGCGCAGACAGGGCAAGTCCCTGCTTCCAATAAGTCCGCAGCACAGTGGTCATTTGTTGCCAAAAAAGGACGCCCCTGACAATGCAGCCAGGGGCGCCTGGACGAACAAGGATGGGGTAGGCGCCTAGCTCTTGGCAGCAGCGAACAGGGCCGCAACCGCGCTCCAGTTCACCACGTTCCACCAGGAAGCGATGTAGTCGGGCCGGCGGTTCTGGTAATCGAGGTAGTAGGCATGTTCCCACACGTCAAGGCCGAGCAGAGGCGTGTGGCCTTGCATGATGGGACTGTCCTGGTTAGGGGTGCTGTAGACAGCTACTTTGCCCTGACCATCCACGACCAACCAGGCCCAACCGGAACCGAAGCGGGTGACGCCGACGTTTGCGAACTGGGTCTTGAAGGCATCGAAGCCGCCGAAAGCGGCGTCGATGGCCGCGGCCAGGGCGCCGGTGGGCGCGCCACCTGCATTGGCGCCCATCGTCTCCCAGAACAGGTTGTGGTTGATGAAACCACCGCCGTTATTGCGCACGGCCATGCGAATGTCCTCGGGCAGCTCCTCAAGCCGGCGCAGCAGATCTTCGACGCTGACATCGGCCAGGTTCGAGTGCTTGGCGACGGCAGCATTCAGGTTGTTGGTGTAGGCTGCATGGTGCTTGTCGTGATGAAAGCGCATCGTCTGCTCGCTAATGTGCGGAGCCAGCGCATCGTAGGCATATGGGAGGGGAGAAAGTTCGAATGGCATTATTGGGGTGCTCCTTCAATCAGTGTGGTGAGTGAAATACAGTGTTTCCAGTATGCGAGTAGATCACGGGTTGGGTCTGCAAGAGACTGTACAAAGGTTGTGCATTCTTACGGTCAGAGGTCGAAACCCTGTCCGCGTACGGGAATGGCCGGCCTGGGCAAGCCATTCGACTCGATGTTGAAGGCGAGATCGGTGGCGGCGTCCAGCTCGCCATGCACCAGGAAAACGCCCCGCAACCGCCGCTTGTCAAAGCGTTCGAGCCAGCCGTGCAGCCCCTTGCGGTCGGCGTGAGCACTAAAGCCGGCAATCGACTCGATCTGGGCATGCACGGGATAGGGCTCGCCGAAGATCTTCACGTCTTTGAAACCGTCCATAAGGCGGCGCCCAAGCGTGTTCTCGGCCTGGAACCCCACGAACAAAATCGTCGTTTGCGGATCACTGATGTTGTTCTTGAGGTGATGCAGGATGCGTCCCCCTTCGCACATGCCCGAGGCGGCGATGATCATCACTGAATCCCGTAGAAAGTTCAGCGCCTTCGAATCCGCAGTGTCACGCACATAGGTCAGACGGTCGAAGCCAAAGGGGTTATGGTGCTCGTCGGACGCCATAAAGCGCCGCGTTTCTTCGTCATAACAATCAGGGTGAAGCCGGTACACTTCGGTGACATTGATGGCCAGGGGTGAATCGACGTAGATGGGCAAAGGAGGCACCTTGTGCGCGTCGCTGAGTTGGTGCAGCGCGTAGACGATCTCCTGGGTGCGGCCGACGGCGAAGGCCGGCACCAGGAGCTTGCCCCCACGACGGTAGGTCTGGTTGACGATGTCGCGCAGCTTGTACCTCGCCTCGACTTCTGTCGGATGGTCGCGGTTTCCATACGTGCTTTCCATGATCACGTAGTCCGCGCTTTCCACCCGTTCTGGGTCGCGCAGAATGGGTGTGCCGGTGCGGCCCAGGTCGCCGGAGAACACCAGTCGTTTGCTCTTGCCCTCTTCGTCGATGTCAAGGATGACGATGGCGCTGCCCAGCATGTGACCGGCGTCGAGAAAGGTCACACGCACCCCGGTTATGACCTCCATGGTGCGATGGTAGGGCAAGGTGATGAAGTGGTGCATGGCGGCGGCGGCGTCTTCTTCGGTGTAAAGCGGCTCCACAAGCGGGTCACCCCTGCGCTCGTTCTTCTTGTTGACATACGCAACGTCCTGTTCCTGGATACGAGCGCTGTCCATGAGCATCGCCGCGCAGAGGTCGCGCGTGGCTGCTGTGCAGACGATATTGCCTTTGAAGCCCTGCTTGACCAGGTTGGGGATGTTGCCGGAGTGGTCGATGTGGGCGTGCGAAAGCACGAGTACGTCGATACTGGCCGGGTCGAAAGGAAAGTGCAGATTGCGGTCGTAGCTTTCTTGCCGGCGCCCCTGGAACAGGCCGCAATCGAGAAGCGCCTGCTTGCCGCTCACCTTGAGCAGGTGCATGGAGCCGGTGACCGTGCGGGCAGCCCCCCAGAATTCAATGCGCATGATGCCCTCCGCGTACGCGTTTAGGTGCAAGAATGAAGGATGGTAGGCCCATAGGTCTGAAGCCGCCAAGGGCCCAACAAGTGGGTGGCTTCGAGTTCAGCGAGATCGCGTGGGTGTGCTCTGGCGATGCCCATCAGCACCTGGTTGGTCATCACAACGTCAGGCTCGACGCCTCGCGCTTCGGCAGTACGCTTACGCCAGGCGCGCAGGCGATCGTACCGGGCCAATACTTCTGGTGATGGTGGCCGGCCATGGTTTCGTTCCAGTGGCTGTGGTGGTGGCTGCCGCTTCCCTTCGTGCACCGCTCTCAGGAGCGCGCGCGCGACTCCTTCCGAGAGGTTGCGTGGCAACGAGGGGACGGCGCGCAACTGTGCCGTGGTCTCAGGTTGGCCAAAGGACAGCGCCAGCAGGGCGTCGTTGGACAGGACCTTGAAGGGGGGAACGTTCCGCTGGGAAGCGGTGGCCTCCCGCCAGTCGAAAAGGGCCTTGAGCACCGCTTGCTGCCGTGGCTCCATGTCCCAGGTTCCTGACAACCGCCAGATGCCAGGCGTCTCCTTTCCTTCCCAAACGATCCCGGTGATCTCGGCGAACACCTCCTGCGCCTCTTCCCAGCGATCACAGGCCTTCAGTTCCGCTGTCTGCTGTTCGGCCAGAGGCAAAAGGTAGTGGGTGTCGATCTGGCCGTAGCGCAGTTGTTCTGGCGTCAGAGGGCGCCTGCCCCAGTCCGTCCGCTGAAGGCGCTTGTCGACCTGGACGCCAAACGTTTCCTGGAGAATGGCTGCCAGTCCCACTTGCGACCAGCCCAGGATGCGCGCCGCCCACAGTGTGTCGAACAGCTTCTCAAAGCGGAAGCCAAAATCGCGGTTGAGCAGCAGCACGTCGTTTTCGGCGGCGTGAATGGTCACCTCAATACCAGGCTCAGCTACCAGGTCAGCCAGCAGGCTCTGATCGGGCAACGCCAGCGTGTCGATCAGATAATCAGCGCCTGGTGTGGAGGCCTGGATGAGGCATATCCGGTAGTGATAGGCGTAGAGACTGTTCGACTCCGTGTCCAGGGCAAAACAATTGGCGGCGCGCAACTCTCCCACGGTACGGGCGAGGCTCTCGGCCGTGGTGACAAGAAGAGGTGGCGCCAACCTGGGTGAGGTCATAGCCAATGACGACGGCGAAAGAAAATGAGCATGCCCGCCACTACCGTTAACATTCGGACGCGATAGGCAATGTGCAGTTCACCCAAACCAGATGGGTATGCTGGAGAACCTCAATGGCCATGTCTGCATTATGCCCTTCACCCCTTGGCCTTGTCTACTTGTTTCCGGTGTGCGATTGGCGCTGGTCCTTGGCTGCCGCGAGGAATGTTGGAGATGGGATCGCTTGCTGCGATGGCTTGACAACACAACGAGGCGAAGGCTACAATCCGGCGAGTTCTTAGGTAGGCATACCGCCCATTTCTGTCGGCATGCGTCTCTGTTCGCCGCATATCCGCAGCACTATGGTTCCGTGCAGTCAAGCGCTGCTCATCGGCTTCTTAATCCAAATTCTTTATTCGTGAGGAACAAAAGCAACCACCATGTTTCGTCTAGGCTTAACTACATTTGAATCCACCGCTTTGTGGGCGGTCTTGATCGTGTCCCTCTTGGGCCTGGCATATGCCGTTTTCCTAAGGCGCCAGATCATGGCCAAGGACACCGGCACTGCCAAGATGCAGGAAGTGTGGAATGCCATCCGCGCAGGCGCGGATGCCTACTTGAACACACAGCGACGCTCGATTCTACCCCTCATTGCCATCCTCGCCGTCGTTCTCTTCTTCAGCGCCTGGATCGTCAGGCCGACGCCTGAGGCGATCGAGATGTTCGGAGCCAAGGCTCGCCTCTACGTCGCCTTCGGTCGCGGCGGCGCTTTCATCATGGGCGCCTTCTTCTCGATGATGGTCGGTCGCTGGGGCATGCGCACGGCCGTGCAGGGCAACATCCGTGTGGCCTCGGCAGCGCGTCGCTCCTACGGTGAGGCGCTAACGGTGGCTTACCGCACCGGCACCGTCACGGGCATGCTCACCGACGGCCTGGGCCTGTTTGGCGGCACACTCATCTTCATGCTCTACGGCAAAGCGGCTCCTGATGCCCTGTTGGGCTTCGGCTTTGGCGGTACGCTGATAGCACTGTTCATGCGCGTGGGCGGTGGCATTTTCACTAAGGCGGCCGATATCGGCGCCGACCTGGTAGGAAAAGTTGAGGCCGGTCTCGAAGAAGATGACCCGCGCAATGCCGCCGTCATCGCCGACCTGGTGGGCGACAACGTGGGTGACTGCGCCGGTATGGCCGCCGACATCTTCGAGTCGTACGAGGTAACCATCGTCTCGGCGCTGATCCTGGGTCTGGCGGTCATGCGCGAGGCGCGCAACCCTGATGGCACGGAGAACCTGCAGTGGATCGTCTTCCCACTGGTCGTGCGCGCCATCGGCGTTTTAAGTTCCATCATCGGCACTTACTTCGTGCGCTCGATAGGCACTGAATCCAACGCTATGCGCTCGATCTTCCGCGGCTTCTTGACATCGGCCGCGATTTCGATCGTGGGCTTCTTGTTGTTTACCCTGGTTTACATGCGTAATCCCAACTCAGGTTACACGACCATCGACTGGCGCCCCTTCCTCACGACCTTCGTGGGCGTGCTGTTGGCCATCATTATCGACCGCGTGACCGAGTATTTCACCACCACCCACAATGCACCGGTAAAGGAGATCGCCCGAAGCACACAGTTCGGCCCTGCCACCACCATTCTTTCTGGTATGACTGTGGGCTATGAATCCAGCGTCGCCGCTATCCTGGTCATCGCCGGCGCCATCCTGGCCTCGGTCCTGATCTATGCCGGTGCGGGCTTTACTTTTATCCTCTACGGTGTGGCCATGACCGGCATCGGCATGTTGACGCTGACCGGCAACAACGTGTCGATGGACGCCTTCGGACCCATCGTGGACAATGCCAACGGCATCGCCGAAGTCGCAGACCTCGAGGAATCGGCTCGCGATACCCTCTCCAACCTGGATGCCACCGGCAATACCACCAAGGCCATCACCAAGGGCATTGCCATCGGCTCGGCCGTGATCGCTGCTGTGGCCTTGTTCGGCGCGTTCATCACCGACACCCGCCTGGTGAACCCTGAAGCCCTGATCGATGGCATCCGCGTTGACCAACCATTGGTCTTCATCGGCATGCTCATCGGCGCTGCCATTCCAGTCCTGTTCGGCACCCTGTTGATCAAAGCGGTCACTCGCGCCGCCGGCGGCATGATCGCCGAGGTACGCCGCCAATTCCGCATCCCCGGCCTGATGGAAGGCAAGGTGAAGCCCGACTACGCCCGTGCCGTCGCCATTTCCACCGAAGCGGCCCAGCGTGAGCTGCTGCCCCTGGCGCTCCTCGCCATCCTCAGCCCGATCGTCGTCGGCCTGATCCTGAAGGAAGAGGCGCTGGGCGGTTTCCTGGCGGGCCTCATTGTCTCCGGCCAGTTGCTGGCGGTCTACATGGCCAATGCCGGTGGCGCCTGGGATAACGCCAAGAAGTTCATCGAGGACGGGAATTACGGCGGCAAGCGCAGCCCTGCCCACGCCGCCAGCGTCATCGGTGACACCGTCGGCGATCCGATGAAGGACACGGCGGGCCCTGCTCTGAACCCGATGATCAAGGTCATCAACCTGGTTTCGGTCATCCTGGCCCCGATCATCGTAGGTCTGCGGGGTGGCAGCACGGAGATCGTCATGTGGATCGTGGGCCTGGCCTTGCTGGGCGTTATCATCTGGGCGGTCCGGAAGTCGCGTGCTGCTGCTGACTACGGCTTTGATGCTTCCGAACTGAGTGTGGGCCTGGATGTCAAGCCGGTGCCTGCGTCCTACCCCGGCAGCGAGGCCTGATCCGGTTACCTGCCGCACTTTCTCTGTAGCAGTCAAACGCGGGAGGAACCGTGAGGTATCCTCCCGCGTTTCTTTTGCCAGCGTGTTATACTCGGCGCCATGGCGACTTCTGTTCCCGCTGAGGGATCCCAACCGACAGCTTTCGCGCAGACGGCGAATCGCATCACCGACTGGCTGATTGTCCACTGGTTGCTTGTGGCCCTCGTTGTGTTGGGCGTCTGGAATCTGCTGCCCTGGCTGGCGCCTGTCTTTATGCGTCTCGGCTGGGAACTGCCCGGCCGCGGTATTTACTGGCTGTACGTCTTTTTCTGCCACCAGCTTCCCACACGGTCCTGGTTTCTTTTCGGTCCGCAGTTCACCTACTCGCGCGACGCTGTCCTCCTGGCGGCAACCGGCGCCACCGATCTGGTGACCCCGGTCACGTTACGCGCCTTCATCGGCAACCCGGCGATGGGATGGAAGCTGGCCTGGACTGACCGCATGATCAGCTTTTACGGGGGCTGGCTGCTGGTCGGTCTGGTCTACGCTGTCCTCCGGCCGGCCTGGCGCGGTCTGACCCTGAAGATCGCGGTCCTCCTGATGCTGCCTATGCTCATCGATGGGTTGACGCACATGCTCAGCGACCTGGGCGGGCTGCGTTGGGGCTTTCGTGAGACGAACGCCTGGCTGGCCCTGTTTACCAACAGCGCCTTTGCCCCCGAGTTTTACAACGGCGATCAGTGGGGTTCGTTCAACAGCCTGGCCCGTCTGGTGACCGGCTTGCTGGCGGCCATCGGCCTGATTGGTTTTGCCTTTCCTTACATCGACCGGAAGCTGCAGATCATCCGGCCGCCCGAGCACTGAGGCGGTTGTGTCGCGGCTGTATCGCCCCCAGACCCTCAGCGAGACGCTCCACCTGCTTCGTGAGCATGGGGACCGGGCGCACGTCGTCGCCGGCTCAGTGGCGCCAGCAGGTGCGACCCCGCTGGGAATTGACACGTCCCGCCTGAGCGAGCGCAACGGCATTCACCAGTTCGGTGGTCGCCTCCTGATCGGCCTCAACATGACACTGGCCGAGCTTGCTCGCAGCTCGCTGGTACGCAGCCAGGCGACCTGCCTGCACGAAGCCTGCGCCTATCTCCCTCTGATCGCAGACAAGCCCCTGGCCCTGGTTTTCGCAGGGCTGCCAGCCGGCCTGAACCCTCCGCCACCTGACTTCTGGCCGCCTCTTGTTGCCCTTTTCGCCCTGGACGCCGATGTCGAGCTGGCGTGGCTGGGCGCCAGTGAGCGCGTTGAGCAGATTTCCGTCCCGTTGGCAGAGTTGTCCGGCGAGACGTTTCCCCAGTCTGTTCTACCGCTGGCCGTCTCCTTTCATGTGGCGGACCACATGGGTGGCAGCGCCTTCATCCCCGCCCCGGCCACCCCAGGCATGGCGCCCACGCCCCTCGCCGCGGCCGTGCGTCTGGCGTTTGCAGCGGATGCCCGGACCGTAGCCAACGCCGGAATCGCTCTCGTCTCCCCCGCCGGCGCCCCGGCGCGGGTGCCATCCGCCGAGGATTGCCTGCAAGGACGCCCTCTCGACCCGGAGAGCATCGGCGCCGCTGCCCAGGGGGCGCAGCACTTTGCACTGGCCCAATGGCCTGCCACGCCCACTGCGCGCAGCTACCCGATCCAACTGGCGGCTCACCTGGTGCGAACAGCGCTTGACCGCGCCGCCGCCCGCGCTCGGGATACGGCTTCCGCCGTTACGCCTTTCTAAAACCATGCTATGACCGGTGTCATTCATGTGACCGTGCGCCTTGGCGAGCCGCTGCGTCGGGCCGTGGGCCAATATCGTTTCTTTTCGACGCTGCCTGCCAGTGCCACGCTGGCCGATCTGGTCACCCAGTTGGCGGAGACTTACCCTGACTTCGCCCGGCGCTACGCGGGGACCGACTTGGGGCACGCGTATCCTTACCGGCTGTTCGTCAACTTTCAGCTAGTGGCTGCCGATCAAGCCGCTGGCCGCCCTTTGGCTGACGGTGACACCGTGCACATCCTGATCCCCATTGCTGGCGGCTGATGCCAGCGCTGCCACTCCCCCGGTCCTTCTACGAACGCCAGGCGCCGCGGCTGGCTCCCGAACTGTTGGGCTGTCTGTTGGTCCGCGAGCACGGCGGGCGCCTTCTGATGGGTCGCATTGTGGAGGTCGAGGCCTATTTGGGTCACGAGGATGCCGCCTCCCATGCCTACCGTGGTCCCACACCGCGCAGTCGCGTCATGTTTGGCCCGGCGGGGCACGCTTACATCTACTTCATCTACGGGGCGCACTACTGTTTGAACGTCGTCACCGGCGGCGAAGGATGGGGCGAGGCTGTTCTCATTCGGGCGCTGGAGCCTGTGGCGGGCGTCGATACGATGCAGGAATGGCGAAGCCGCGGGCGAGGCCATGGGGTGGACATCGTGCAGCCACGCCTGCTCACCAATGGACCCGGCAAGCTTTGCCAGGCTTTGGGTATCGATAGGGCACTGAACGGTCACGACCTCACCAGAGGCGAAGGGCTCTGGCTGGAGGCCGGTGAGGCGGGCGCAAGTGCGGGCGCAAATGCGGGCGTGGGCGTGATTTCGGCCAGTCCGCGTGTGGGCGTACGCGGAGACGATCTCGCCCGCAGCGTCGCCTGGCGTTTCTTCCTGGCCGGCAACCCCTATGTGTCGCCCACGCCGCTGAATCTTTCCCGCCAGGAATAGGGACGATTGACCTGGTGTCGCCAGGGGCCGGCCTGCTTCCTATCTTTGCCGGCGCAGCAGGCCCGGCAGCGCCCGCGCTTCAGGAGAGCGGAACGCCCAGGCCGCCGCCGCATACACGGCGACCGCCACGCCGCCGACCACCACCGCCTGTAGTGGTAGGGGCCAGTCTTGACCAAGCCGGAGAAGTCCAATCGTCACCGCGGCCATGAGGAGAGTCGCCGCCAGGGTGTGGAGCAGGCTGCGCAGGACGCGCCGCTTCTCCCAGCCTCCCAGCCGCCGGCGCAGCAGCACCATCAATAGGGCCATTTCGGCCAGAGTGGCGATGGAGTTGGCCAAGGCCAGACCGCCAACCGCCAGCGACCGCACCAGCACCACGCTCAGCACAATGTTGGTCGTCATTGCCGCCAGCCCCACCAGCACCGGCGTCAGCGTGTCTTTCAGCGCGTAGAAACCGCGGGCGGCGATTTCCACCACAGAGTGCCCCACCAATCCCAGGGCGAACAAGGCCAGGACATAGGCGGTCAGTTGCGTGTCCGCGGCGTCGAACGCTCCGCGCTGCAACAAGAGCGTGACCAGAGGCAGGCGTAGCAGGATGAGCAGCACCGCCGCAGGCAGGGTCAAGAATAGCAGGAGGCCAAAGATACCGCCCAAGGTCTCGCGCATGGCCTGGTGCTCGCCTCGCAGCGCCTGGTGGGCGAAGGTGGGGAAGGCGGCCGTGGCGATGGCAATGGCAAAGATGCCCTGAGGCAGCAGCATGATCAACCAGGCGTAGTTCAGAGCGCTAATGGACCCGGACGCCAGGTGGGAAGCCAGAAAGACGTTGACCATGAAGTTGATCTGGACGATGGCCAGACCCAACACTCGCGGTCCCATCAGACGGATCACCTCGCGCACGCCGGGGTCTTGTACACTAAGGCCGGGTGACCAGCGGGCGCCGTACCGCACCAAGCCGGGGACCTGGATCAACAGGTGCGCCGCCGCCCCGGCGACTACGCCCACAATGAGCGCCTGCACCCCCATGCTTGGGGCCAGGAACAGGGCGGCCAGGATGATGGCCAGGTTGTAGACCACAGGCGCCAGCGCCGGCAGGAAGAAATGCTGGAAGGAGTTCAGGACGCCCATCACCAGCCCGCTCAGACCAAAGATCACGGTGCTGAGGAGCATCCAGCGCATGAGCACCACGGTCAACGCCTTCTGTTCTTGGGTGAACCCTGGGGCAATCAGGCGATCCACCAGCATCGGCGCCAGGATCACCACCAGAACCGCCAGCACGGTGAGGATCACGACAAGCAGATTGGCCACTTTTGACGCCAGGTCCCAGGCTGCATCCAGGCGGCCGTGTACCAGGCGCTCGCTGAAGGTGGGGATAAAGGCGGAGGCCAGCGCGCCTCCTGCCACGAGCGTGAACAGCAAATCGGGCAGGCGAAAGGCAGCCAGATAGGCGTCCAACTCGGCGCCGGCCCCGAATCGAGCGCCGATGACCATCTCGCGCACCAGGCCCAGGAAACGGCTGGCGACGAACAAGAGCATCACCAGGCCGGCCGCGCGGGCAATACCGCGCAGGGGCGAAGCTGAGGTGGAAGGCGTTGTAGAAGGGATAGACACGAATCAGGGCGGCTCGGGTGGTGCTGGACGCGGGGCCCTGGGCGGGGGCCCTGGGCGGGGCCGTGGGCGGCGCCGTGCGTCGACGTCGCAAGCAGCGCATTCTAACCCTGCCCAACCACGCTGCCAAAGTCCTCGGGCTTTCGCAGCACCGAATAGAGGCTGAGGTTTCCTTCGCGACCGTCGGCTTCGTACTGTTCCACCAGCCGCAATCCTGCCTCTGCCGCCAGAACACTGACCTCATCTGGCTCCAACTGGTGCACGTAGCGCCGTGCCGCGCCGTCCCGCCGCCAGTCGAGCAAGAAGTCATTGGGATCGACGTCGTCATGGGACAGACCGATCGTCTCCCAGGGGACAATCTTGCGGCGCATGCGCTCGTTGTGCAGAAAACGCCAATTGGAGAGGATCAACACGCCGCCCCCGCGCAGACAGCCGGCGGCCGCTATCAGGAAAGCACTGCGAGCGGCACTGCCAGGAATGTGATGCAACAGCGCCAGCGCCGTCACCCCATCATGCTGCGCGGTCCCCAGGTCGCGCTCCCATCCTGGCGTTGTCAGGTCCGTAGCGCCGAAAGTCGCACGCACGCGCGCCAGGCGGGCCGTCGCTTGCTCGGCCAGCGCCACCAGGGCCGGGCTGCCGTCGATGCCCGTGTACACCACGTCTTCCAGGCGCTCGTCCAGGAACCGCGCCAGACGGCCATTGCCGCAACCCAAATCGAGCACCTGACACCGCGGCGGCAGATAGGGTATAATCCGCTCCCACCCTGGCTGCGCTCCTGTGCGCGTCTTGGCGAAAGCATCGGCAAACCGTGTATAGAACTCCCGGTTGATGCGCAGCAACTGCGCCTGGATCGATTCGTCCATGGCCGATCAGACGCCGCCTTTGCACCTGGCTAAGCGCCGCTCCGATTCTACCATGCCCACCATCACCCTTGCGAAGTGGTCCGACCAGGAAGGCCGCCTCCTGCCCACGCTGACCGACGAGGCCGCGCTCGTCGAGATACTCAGGCGGCTGCAGGCGCTGCCGGTCCTGACCGAACGCTCTTATCTGGGCGTCGTGAACGGCTTTGCGCGAGAAACGGGCAGGCATTTCGCCAAAAGTGAGCTGGTGGATGGCTATCGGCAGTTGGTGGCAGCGGGGAAGATGCCTCCAAACCGGGATCTGTTGCGTGGGTTGCAGTTAAAGCCCATACGCACCAGCTCGGGTGTGGCTCCGGTCACGGTGTTGACCAAGCCCTATCCCTGTCCGGGGAAGTGCATTTTTTGCCCGACGTTTGACATCATGCCCAAAAGCTACGTGCCCGATGAACCCGGCTCGTTGCGGGCGCTGCAGAACGACTTCGACCCCTATCGCCAGACTGCCGGCAGGTTACGGGGCTTCGAGGACATCGGCCACAGCGCCGCCAAGGTTGAGCTGCTCATTCTGGGCGGCACCTGGTCGTCGTACCCGCGCGACTATCAGGAGTGGTTTGTGCAGCGGTGCCTGGATGCCATGAACGGCAGCGAGTCGGCGTCGCTGGAGGAAGCGCAGCAGCGCAACGAGACGGCGCCGTACCGCAACGTGGGCCTTGTGATCGAGACGCGACCGGATGCCATCAGCCCGCGTGAAGTGACTCACCTCCGCCGCCTGGGCGTGACCAAGGTACAGCTTGGCTTGCAGAGCCTGGATGACCGCATCCTGGCCCTGAATCAACGCGGGCATACGGCGGCTGAGATGGCCGCGGCCGTGCGTCTGCTGCGCGGCGCTGGCTTCAAGATCGTCCTGCACTGGATGGCTAATCTCTATGGCGACACGCTTGCGTCGGATGATGAGGACTTCCAGCGCCTATGGAGCAATCCCGCCATCCGGCCGGATGAGCTGAAGATCTACCCCAACTCCCTTTTGAAGGAAACCGAGCTCTATCACTACTACGAGCAGGGTCTTTACCGTCCCTATGACGAAGAGGAGCTGGTGGCGCTCATCGCTCGCTGCAAGACATACGTGCCGCGCTACTGCCGCATCAACCGCGTCTTTCGCGACATCCCTTCGCACAATATCGTTGCCGGGAACAAGAAGACAAACCTGCGGCAGCTCGTGCAGACCTATATGGCCCGCAACGAGATGCGCTGCCAGTGCCTTCGCTGTCGCGAGGTGCGCGGCCAGACGGTCGCAGCCGAGGATCTCCGGCTTCAGGTCTTGACCTATGAGACCGACATCAACCGGGAGTACTTCCTGAGTTACGTCACGCCGGATGACCAGGTGGCGGCGTACTTGCGTCTTTCCCTTCCCAATTCAGCCGACGTGGTGCCCATTGCCGAAGTCAAGAAGGCGGCCATGATCCGTGAGGTGCATGTCTACGGCCCGGCGTTGGCGCTGGGCGTCGACAGCACCGGCGAGGCGCAACACCTGGGTTTGGGCCGGAAGCTGGTTGACAAAGCCCGCAGCATTGCCCGCAGCGAGGGATACAGCCAGTTGGCCGTCATCGCCGCCATCGGCACCAGGGACTACTACCGCCGGCTGGGGTTCGCGCTCGGCGATCTATACATGCAGCAAGACCTGGGCTGAAGGGCTGTAGCACTCAGGCGATTTCCACCCACTCGAACGTGTGCACATCGGCGTCGTAGAGACCCCACGTGGGTGTGTGGTCCTTGCCCATCATCTCACCGGGGTTGACGAAGTGGCAGGGGCCGATCACCTCATGGTGCTTGTTGTGGTCGTGACCGTAACACACGAGGTCGAATTGGCCTGACTGGGCGATGCGCAGGGCTGGTTCGGGATAGTGAATGAACGCCAGCCTGCGGTCCCCGACCTGCAGTTCACCATACATGCCATGGTGGGTGACGTTGGGGTAGCGGCTGAGGACCGTCTGGATCAGGCGGCCATCGCCGTCATTGTTCCCGAACACCAGGTGGACGGGACCGGCAAACCCTTCGGCCAGTTGCCTCACAACGAACGGTGAGCATAGGTCGCCACAGTGCAGCAACGTCGCGGCCCCGCGTGCCTGCACCTGTTTCAAGGCACGCTCCAGGTTCCAGATGTTGTCGTGACTGTCAGAAAAGATGGCGATGAGTGTCATCAGACGCCTCCATCATACCCTGCCGGAGCAATCCGTGAGCGCAAGTCCAGAAAAGTCGGTCATTTTTGTGCGGACCTGTTCTAGATCATACTGTGCGGTCACAGACCGTGCAATAATGTGGACATGAGAACATCGGCATCAATGGAGATGCACGCGGTGATCCCAGTTCAGCAGCAATCGCTCTTTTTGTGCTCTTTGCCCAGGGGCGGAAGGCGTTGGCTCCGGTCAAATGGGGTTTTGTCGTCTCATCGCGATTTCACCTGGCGGCGCGGTTCGGGTCAGCACCCGTCGCCTGACAAGAGGTCATCCTATGGCAGCTAGAGGTACAGTCGTAATCGATCGCAATCGATGTAAAGGCTGCGAGTTGTGTGTCCATGCCTGTCCGCAAGGTGTGCTGCGTATGGACGAATCGTACAACGTACGCGGTTACCGTCCCGTGCTGCTCGATGAGAGTACCCATCAGTGCACGGGCTGCGCCGTCTGCTCTGTGGTATGCCCCGACGTTGTTTTCACCGTCTACCGCATGGCTCTGCCAGCCCACATCGCCCGTGCCGCTTGATAGGAGCACAACCATGGCGAAAGAACTCTGGAAAGGCAACGAAGCGATGGCTGAAGCCGCCGTACGTGCCGGCGTTGAAGCCTACTTCGGTTACCCGATCACCCCGCAAACGGAACTGCTCGAGTACATGTCCCGCCGGATGCCTGAGATGGGGCGCACCTTCTTGCAGGCAGAGAGCGAGATCGGCGCCATCCATATGGTCTACGGCGCGGCCTGCGCCGGCGCCCGGGCCATGACATCCTCTTCCTCACCGGGCATCAGCCTGATGCAGGAAGGCATGAGCTATATCGCCGGCAGTGAGGTCCCTGTTGTCATCGTCGACATCATGCGCGGCGGACCCGGCCTGGGCAACATCCAACCGAGCCAGGCCGACTACTTCCAGATGGTCAAGTCGGCAGGCCATGGCGACTACCACGCCCTCGTTCTGGCGCCATCCACCATCCAGGAAGCCGTCGACTTGATGTACCTCAGTTTCGATCTGGCTTTCAAATACAGGCATATCGTCACCCTCCTCGGCGATGGCAGTCTTGCTCAGATGATGGAGCCGGTGGAGATGCCGCCGTTCAAGGAGTTGTCCCCGGAACGGCCGGATTGGGCGCTCGCAGGCGCCGCTGGCCGTCCCCCACGCACCATCACCTCGTTGTATATGAACGCCGATATGCTGGAGGCGCTCAACCTGCACTTGCAGGACAAGCTGGCGGAGATCAAGGCCAACGAAGTCCGCTACGAGACCTTGTTGACCGATGATGCCGAATTCGTGATCGTGGCCTTTGGCACCATGGGCCGCATTGCCCACTCAGCCATTCGCCAGGCGCGCGCGACCGGTCTCAGGGTTGGCCTGTTGCGGCCGATTAGCCTTTGGCCTTTCCCTGACCAGGCGCTCGATGAACTGGCCAGGCGGGTCAAGGGCATTCTGGTCGTGGAGATGAATGCCGGGCAGATGTTGGAGGATGTGAGGGCCATCGTCAAGGATCGCATTCCCGTTCACTTTCTGGGACGGATGGGTGGCATCGTCCCCTTACCAGATGACATCCTGCCCGCCCTCAACACGCTTTGCGGCGCCGTGCGCAGCCGCAACGGCCATCGGCCCGAGCGCATTCTTACCTGAACGTGACTGGCCGACCAGTCACAGCCATTTGACATGGAGAAGGACCCATGTTACCGCAGACCATTGCCCCGACAGCGCCAGGTACCCCTGATCTGGCCGAAATGCAGCTCGTCTTCGACCGGCCAGAGTCGTTGAGAGACGCCTATACCCACTACTGCCCTGGATGCACCCACGGCATCGTCCACCGCCTGATCGCCGAGGTCCTCGATGAACTGGGCGTGCGGGAGCGAGCCATCATCGTCGCCCCGGTGGGTTGCGCTGTCTTCGCCTACGAGTACTTCAATATCGACGGCACCGAAGCCGCTCATGGCCGGGCCCCGGCCATGGCCAGTGGCCTCAAGCGCGTTCTACCCGACAAAGTCGTTTTCACTTACCAGGGCGATGGCGACCTGGCTTCCATCGGCACCAACGAGATCATTCACGCCTGCGTGCGCGGGGAGAACATCACTGTCATCTTCGTCAACAACTGTGTGTATGGCATGACTGGCGGCCAGATGGCTCCTACCACGCTTCCGGGACAGGTGACGAGCTCGTCGCCGCTTGGCCGCGATGTCCTGCTGCATGGCCATCCCATTCATATCACCGAGATGCTGGCGACGATGCCCGGCGTGGCTTATGCTGTTCGCCGCTCGATGCACTCGGTCGCCGACATCCGCAAGACCAAGAAGGCAATCGAGCTGGCCTTCCAGGCCCAGATCAAGGGTCTGGGATTGGGGATTGTGGAGATTCTGAGCACCTGCCCCACCAACTGGGGCATTGACCCGACCAGGGCGCTGGACTTCATCAAGGAGCATATGGTGCCGGTCTACCCGCTCGACGATTTCAAGGTGCACGAAGAACTGCGCCAGAGGAAGTAACACCATGGAAAGAGCTCTTATCTTCTCCGGCTTCGGGGGACAAGGCGCCTTGTTTGCCGGTCAATTACTCACCTATGCCGCCAATGATGCCGGCTTCTTCGTGACCTGGATTCCGTCCTATGGACCGGAGATGCGGGGAGGCACGGCCCACTGCACCGTCGTCATCGGCGACGAGCCGATAGGGTCCCCCATTGTCCGCCGCCCGGACATGGTGATGGCGATGAACCTTCCCTCGGCCGACAAGTACGAAGCGCTGCTCAAGCCCAACGGCCTGCTTGTCGCCAATGGATCCCTGGTCAAGCGCCCGATGCAGCGCCACGATATCCACGTCATCGTCATCCCCGCCAATGTCATCGCTGAAAAGCA
>CAZHTZ010000025.1:0-28783 GCA_964535455.1 uncultured Caldilineales bacterium | reverse complement strand
GGCCTGGGCGGAGTGGGGGGGGAGGTCGTTAGGTAGGAAGGGCCGGGTCGGCCTAGGGCAGGGGGTTGCCGCGGCCATGGCGACGGGGGGCGCCGACCCTCGTCCGGCCAGGGGGGCAGCCGCCATCGCGCTGCCGGCGAAATGTGCGAAAACGCCGGCAGTCAGTCCATGCACCAGTGTCGGTCGAACCATCGGAGGTCTCCTTGATCCATCTGTAGGGGCAACTGTAGGGGCAACTCACGAGTTGCCCTCCGGTGACCTACATGAATTGCCCAATGAGCCTTCACGAGACCACAAAGCGCTGGAAGCTGGTGGCGCCAGGCGCCACGGTCAGACGACCGCGGTAGATATGGTTCTGCAGGTCGAAGACCAGCTCGTATTCGCCGGCGGGCACACCGGCCAATAGGAAGTTCTCAGCCCGCTCCGGGTCAGGACTCAGGCTGGTGTCGGCGGCGTAGGTGGGCATGACCTGGTAGAGCTGGCTGCCGTCTCCGTCCAGGCGATAGAGCAGTACGTTGACACCCGTCCAGGAGCGACCATCCGGCGTCACCAATTGCCCGGCCACCGTGCCCAACCCCGGCAGTGGCTCCAACCAAAGACCCGGATTATACGAATTGCCGTAGCCCGGCGCGGCCAGACGCACTTCGACATGTAGATGGGGGCCGATGGCGATGCCGGTCATCCCGACTGTGCCCACCGGCTGTCCGGCCTCGACGTGGTCATTGGTCTGAACCAGAATCTCATTCAGGTGTCCATACACCACGTACACCGGTTGGTCCTGCCAGACGCGGTCAAGGCGAAAAACGATGGTGTCACCGAAGAAGTCCGGGTACGGTCCGAAAACATTGGGGGTCTGATCACGGCCGGCATAGACGATGGTGGCCGCACCTGGCGCAAGGACGGACGTGCCCAGGGGGTTGGCGATATCGACGCCGTGGTGAGGGCGGTAGCGGCCCTTCAGTGTGTCTCCAAAGGCATAGACCGGCGAGGCCATCTGCGTTCCACCCGCACCAATGGGTTGCGACAGCCAATAATGGTCGGTCGCTACCGGAGCCGGAGTAGGCCAAGGCAACAGAGCAACAGGCAACGCTACCGCTACCGTGGTGCTGACCGTGGTCGTGACTCCGGTGGCAGGCTCACCGATCGGCGGTTGTAGGGGCGTGGCTTCGCCCAGAGGACTTCGACTGAGCGCAGTCGAACGCTCAGCCTGAAGGGTCTCCGCGCCCGTGACCACCACATCAGCCCCCTTGGGTTTGGAGACTACAGCCGTACGCGCTGAGGCTGCACTAGCACGAGCGGCAGAAGGCCGCGCTGGCGCGGCGTCGAAGATGCGCCGCAGAATTTCCGCTCGTTCCTTAGGAGTGGCCCAGCGAGGTTGGGCGAAGTCCTCGAGCACCGTGGTCAGAATCTCAGTGCTCAGCGGCCTGCCGTCATACAAGGTATGGCGAATGATGAGGCCGGTTCGTGTATCCCAAGCTATCTGGTCGAAGAAGAGGTTGCCCAGACCGTAGACGATAGCGCCGGCTTCGCCTATTTCGCCCGGTCCTCCCGTTTCGTGGGCCCCGTAGGTTTCCAAGGCCTGGGGAACATGGCTCTGCACGCCGGTGACGATGTCGGCCCCGGCTGCTCGCAGCTCGCGGAACTCATCCACCTGTTCGGGCGTTGGCGAGGGTTCGTAGGTCTCATAGTACTGCAGCTCGACTGCCACGATATCGACTTTCTGGCTCAGGTCTTGGACCATGTGCAAGATGCGGTCTTTGTTCGCATAGAAGTAGCAAGCGCCGGGCTTGTCGGCCGTGGCCCAGGCGTAGTCGGGATCGAAGGCCAGCGTGGCGATGAAGGCGAAGGTATTGCCATGGTCCTCCCACATCAGCGGGGCGCAGGCTTCCTCTTCATTCAGGCCGCTGCCGTAAATGGGGATGTGGCGGTCACGATAGAACTGGATTGACTCGCGTGCGCCGTCGTAGCCGTAGTCGTTGACATGGTTGCCGGAAAGACCCACGATGTCCGTTCCGATCGCCTCCAGCGCCTGCCAGTAGGGGTAGTCGCTGCACAGCACCAAGTAATTTTCGATGTTGTTGACCTTACAGCCCTTGATAAAGGGCACCTCGTTGCTGACGTGGGTGATGTCGGCCGCTCGCAACGTGTCCGAGATGACCAATGCCGGATAGACGTAGCCTTTCTGCTCCATTTTCGCGGCGGTGCCACGCGACATGGCGGTGACCCCGGTCATGATCAGTTGCGTCAGGCGGCTGGGGTCGCGGTTGGTCACCGGCAGTGACTTCCGCACGACGGGCGCCAGGACCTTGGCGCCGGGACCGGTCACGGTCAGCGCCACAACCAGGGGATAGCCCTCAGGTTGAAACTGATTGCTGAGCGGGTTGGCGCCGTCGATCGCCAGAACCTTGTAGGACGGGTCGAGCCGATCGAAGGGCAGGATGCCCAGGGCGCCCGGCTGCTGCTCCAGGCGAGTCGCCAGCTCCACGGCGGGGACGATCTGGCCCGGGAGACTGCCGAAGACGGGCCCCAGGGCGACCGCCGCCGCCTCAGTCACGAAAAGCGGGGCGCCGCCGCCCGGCCACCGTGTCTTCAGGTCCTCCAGTCTGACGCTGTCCTGGACCGTGGCGAAGGGAGCGACCACGGCAAAGACCGCCTGCGCCAGCCCACCCTCCGGGGCCTGGCTGAACGGCACAAATCGCAGCACATTCGTCGTGCTGTCCATCACCTTGACCCATTCCACCATACGGTCAGGCAGCGCTCCCGGCCGGTCGAGCGCCGTCTGCACCTGCTCCGCTAACGCCGGGGGTACGTTGGCGCTGATAACGACGGGTATCATCTGTACTGCCGGCGCTGGCGGCGGGGTCGGCGTCACCGGAACCGAGGTGGGTCCTGATTGAGATGTGGCCGTCGGGGCGACTGGGGTCGCGCCTGCTGCCGGTGTTGCATTCGGTGGTGGCGCCGGTGTCGCTGCCGGAGCGGGTGGCTCCATTTGACCTGAACAGGCAGCCAGGACGAGCAGGCAAAGTGGGAGGACGAAGCGGGAAAGCCTGGGCACGATAAGCATGATGGCGGCGTTGTGGATGAAGGCGTGCAAGGGTGCGTCTATTGTAACTTGGGGCAAGGCGAAGGGCGAAGGGCCCAAGGGTACTTGGGGGCGACGCCGGGCTGTTTGGCCGCCCCAAGCGTCTGCGCTATGATCCTCGCCAGCCAACGGGTCTCCACACGATGCGAATTGACGTCTTCTCCATCTTTCCGGAAATGTTCGAGGGCCCTTTTTCCACCTCGATCATCAAGCGGGCGCGCGAGCGCAACCTGGTGGACATCAGGACGCACAATATCCGTGATTGGGCTACGGACAAGCACCAACTCACGGATGACACACCCTACGGCGGCGGCGGCGGCATGGTGATGAAGCCGGAGCCGCTTTTCGCCGCCGTGGAAGCCGTGGCCGAGCACGACATCTGCCCTGTCATCCTGCTCACGCCCCAGGGCCGGGTGTTCACCCAGGCCGTGGCCGCCGAGCTGGCCGTCCAGCCCCGGCTCATGCTCCTCTGTGGTCGCTACGAGGGAGTGGACGAGCGCGTGGTTGACCATCTGGCCACCGACGAGATCTCCATCGGCGACTATGTGCTTTCTGGTGGGGAGCTGGCGGCGATGGTGTTGGTGGACGCGGTGGTCCGGCTGCTGCCCGGCGCCCTGGGGTATGAGGGTTCCGCCGTCGAAGATTCCCACGCCACTGGGCTGCTCGAAGGGCCGCACTATACCCGCCCGCCGGAGTTCCGCGACTGGCCTGTCCCCGAGGTCTTGCTCTCAGGCCACCATGCTCGTATTGTCGCCTGGCGTCTCGAGCAGGCTCTGCTGCGCACACTGACCCGCCGTCCGGACTTGCTGGCTACGGCGCTGTTGACGCCCAAGGAACGCCTGTGGCTGCGGGCGCAAGGGTATGCGGGGCCGTTTGCCGAAGGAGGCTGATGTGAGATCGACGATGGCATCGCCGCGACCGCTGTGGCCCATCGCCATCAGCGCCCTTCTCGGTCTTGTCCTCCTTTTCGTCGCCCAGACCACCCATCCCATCGTTCCTTCCGAAGACGCGTACATCACCTACCGGTATGCCCGTAACCTGGCGGAGGGGCACGGTCTGGTGTGGAACCCGGGCGAGGATCCGGTGGAAGGCTCCTCCGAGTTCCTCTGGGCGGTGATGTTGGCGGCTGGACATCGGCTCGGCCTTGAGGTCGAAACCGCGGCGACCGTGTTCAACCTGGCGTTTGGGGCGGCGGCTGTCGTGCTGGTGGCCATCGCCGGGTTCCGCCTCAGTGGACGACGGCTGCTACCTTCACTCTTTGCCACGGCCACCTTTGCCGTCGGGCCGGTAGCTTATCACGTGCGCGCCGGTTTTGCCACGACGCTGTTCACTCTGCTCCTGACGGTGTGCTACATTGCCGCGGCCCTCCTGGTGTTACGCCAACGCCAGGACAGGCTGCGCACGGCCGCCTTCGCGGCTTTTGCCCTCAGCGGTCTGTTCATGGGCCTGACACGGCCTGAAGGCGTTTTCTACGCCGGGCTGGCGTTGCTCAGCCTGCTGGTCTTGCTTCCGGGTCGGGATCGTCGTCGTGTACTGGCCTACACGCTGGCTCTGGCCGTGCTACCCGGTCTGGTCTACTTCCTCTGGCGCTGGCGCTATTTCGGCTTTCTGCTTCCCAACACGTTCTATGTCAAGAACACCGGCGGGCTGCTGCATCTGCGCTACTTCTCCAACATCTACGAGATGTTCCGCTTTATGGCGCCGCTGCTGCTGCTCATCGGCCTGGGTTTGCTGTGGGAGCACAGCCGTATCGCCTACAAGCGCCTGGTGCTCCTACTGCCCGCCTTCCTCTTTCCCTGGCTCTATCTGCTGATCGACCAGCTCCAAAATCTGGGCATGCGCTTCCAGTACCCCGTCTATCCGGTCTTCTTGCTGGCCGGTGCGGCGGCGCTTGGTCTGTTCACACCGGCGGGATCGCTGCGACAGAGGGGTGTACGTGGCGCCGGACTGGTAGCCCTTCTGGCCGGGACGGCGCTGATCCTCTTCGGCTTGTTTGTCATCCTACCGCGGGCAGCGCTGGTCGCCGCCCTGGTCCTGGCCATCGTCCTGTTGAAGCTGGCTGCCGACCGGCGCTGGCTGGGCCGGCGCCAGGCCGCGGCGCCGATCATCTATCTCGTACTGGCAGGAGCCTTGCTCGTGCTCAGCGCCCAACAGAGCTTCCGGTTGGCGCAAACGTTCTACCGCACCCAGTTCGATGATCGCGAGGTAGTTGGAGCGGCTCTACGCCCCTACGCGGACAAGGGATACACCGTGGTAGCCAGCGAAGCGGGCTGGATTCCCTATTTCTCACAATGGCGGGCCATCGATCCCTTTGGTCTCAACGACGAACGGGTCGCCCATGAGGGACTCTCGGCCGAGTATCTGGCGACGCTCGCTCCGGATATCATCATGTACCACGAGGTGGCGAATCCCGATCCCCCGCGTTGGGTTGACATGACCCGCCTCTTGCGCGACTACGCCGAAAGCCACGGATACCAATTGGCTGCCATCGTCGAACGCAAGGGTTCCAAGGATCTGCATGTGTACTATGTGCGCAGCGACAATCCTGATGCAGCCGGCCTGATCGATGCCATCACCGGGCACGATCAATTCATCTACCAGTACCGCGCTCCCTAAGCGCCAGCGGCGCCCGTTCGACGCTTGCCTGCAAGCCCAGTAATTGGGCGATGCTGATGCGCAAGGGCGCGGCGTCGCCGGTTGTGAAAAACCGGTGCGTGGGCGCAATATCTCCCGCCGCCAAAAGATCGTGGGTGACAAGCAGCCGCTGCGCCTGACGGGCGACTGCGGGCGCCGGATCCACCAACGTCACCCGATCGCCCACCACCCGCTGGATGGCTGGGGCCAGGAAGGGGTAGTGTGTACACCCCAGCACGAGATGGTCGATGTCCGCCGCCACCAGAGGGTCGAGCAAGCTGCGCAGGTGGGCTTCCACCAGGGGGCCGTCGAGGTCGCCTGCTTCTACGAGTTCCACCAGGCCGGGACAGACCTGCGTGTGCACCTCGATCCCACTGGCGAAACGCTCCACCAGGCTTGTAAAGCGGTCGGCATTCAGGGTGCCCGGAGTCGCCATCACGCCCACCTTGTGCGTCAACGTATGCGCGCTGGCTGGCTTCACGGCCGGTTCCATGCCCACGATCGGCACGTCGGGCCAGCGTTGCCGCAGACTCGATAGAGCCGCCGCCGACGCCGTGTTGCAGGCGATGACCAGCAGCTTGGCTTCCTGCGCCAGCAGCCATCCGGCTGCCTCGTGGGTCAGCGCTTCCACATCGGCTGCGGTCCGCGCTCCGTAGGGTACGTGCGCCTGGTCCGCCAGATAGATCGTGCTCTCGGCCGGCAGCAGGGTCGTCAGCTCGCGCCAGACCGATAGCCCGCCGACACCGGAATCGAATACGCCGATGGGTTGAAGGTCGGGGGGTGCCGGGCGAGAATGCGGTGGGGAAAGCGTCATAGGCTGTTAGCGGGATCGAATTTCGATTATAGACCCAAGCCGCGACCTTTACAATGCGTTGACCTTCCGGCAACCCGCGCCTTATACTGCGGATAGCCTGCCTGTTCTTCCTACTCCGTTGGCCCTGATGCCTCGCCTGTTCGCCGACCGCCGAAGCCTGATCACCTTTGCCCTGTTCTTGCTGGCAGCGGCCGCGCTCTATCTCGCCACCCTTGACAATGGCATGACGCCGGGCAACCTGCAGGGTGGCGATCTCATCACGCACCAATACGCCCAGGCCCAGGCGCGGCCCTCTAATGCGCCGGGTTATCCACTCTACACCATGGGTGGGTGGTTGTGGTTCCACGGCCTGCGCTTGCTCTTACCTGGGTCCAACCCCGTGGCCGTGCTCTCCAGCTATTCGACACTGTGGGCGCTGGTGGCGCTGGGGCTGCTGTTTGCCCTGTTGTATGGTGTCACAGGTGGGAATCTGGTGGTCACGCTGGGGCTGAGCGCCTTCTACGCGTTCACGTATTTCTTCTGGTTCTATGCGGTCAGCACCGAGCAATATGCCTCGGCGGTCGCCCAGACGCTGGCCATCGTTCTCCTGGTGCATGCCTGGGACCGCGACCCACGCGACCGCTATCTCTATGCCCTCGCCTTGTTGTTGGGGTTGGCGCTGGCGCACCTGGTCACGGTGCTGGCCGTGCTGCCGGGTGTGCTTGTCTTCGTGCTTCGTAAACAGCCGGGTGTGCCGCACCGGGGGCGCCTCGTCGCTGCCTCGCTGGCGCTGGCGTTCTTGCCCGTGCTGAGCTATGCGTTTATCTACATCCGGGGCGCCCAACATCCGGAATGGCGCGGCGCCGGTCATTGGACCAGCACATGGCAGTGGTTTCTCAGTTTTCTTTCCACCCGTCAGGGGCGTGGCGAGCTCACCTGGAGCCTCGGTCCCTTCGAGGGCGGCTATCCACAGCTCATCTGGCAGGAACTGACCCTGCTCGTGCTCGTCCTGGGCGTCGTAGGGTGGTTCCTGTTGGGTCGTCGCTTTACGCTGCTCTACGGACTCACGGCCCTCATCTATCTGGTGTTCAGCTACATCGACCGCCTGGGCAACTGGTACCAGGTGATCCTGCCCTTGTATCCCCTGGTCGTGGCGGGCGCCGGCGTCACGCTGGCCCGGTTGTGGGCAGCGTATCCCCACCGGCTGTGGCGGCTGGTGCTCGCTGCACTTTTGCTGGCTCTCATCCTTCCCAAGTCGCTTGACAGTTATCAGCGGGCTGATCAGCGCGACCGTGCGGATGACACCGGTCTGGCGCCGGGCCAGGCGCTGCTGGCGGCCAACCCACCCCCCGGCGCTGCCATCCTGGGCACCGGGGAAGAGCGACTGGCGCTCGACTATCTGACGGGCATCTGGGGACTGCGCCCTGACCTTCGCCCGATCACGACAACACAGGCCGGCGAAGTGCTGGCGGCGCGGCGCCCGCTGCTCGTCAGCCTGGGCGCCGCCAACTATGCAGCTTCGGAGACGAAGCTGCCGTTACGCTACACGGCCTGGGGGCCGGACCTGCTGCTTGCATCCACCGGCAGCCTTCCCGTCGTGCCCATACCTGGCGCCGGGACGGTCAGCCAGCCTCTGGGCGACGGCCTGAGACTGGTCGGGTTCGAAGTCGTGCCTGTGGGCGCGGCCGGTCAGTGGGACGTGCGGCTGGCGTTCAGAGCCGACGCCATCCCCACCTCGGACTGGTCCTTCAGCGTGCGTCCGCTCTTGCAGGACACGGAACTCAGCCAGCAAGACCATCCCGCGTTGGCTGCCGGGTTCACGCCCACGACCAGCCTTCGCCCCGGTGAAACCGCGGTCGACGCTTTTCGTTTCAACCTTCCCCCCAACCTTGCGCCCGATGCCATCCGCTTGATCCTCTACCGGCGGCTGCCTGGCGGCAAGTTCGACAATCTGACCGAGCTTGTTCTCCCCGTCTCCAGCGAAAAATAACCGCCTCACGGTTGCCTGAATGGGCAGCCGTGAGGCGATGACCGATCAAATGTCTGTTCAGTCTTCGGTTTCGACGCCCTGCTTGGCAGCAGCGGCTTCGAGCTCACTGGCGCTCAGCGCGATCTTCTCCATCTCGCCTTCGGGCTCGATCATGACCTTGAAGGTGGCATCCACATCCTGCGCCAGGTGGATGGTCACGGGATGCTCGCCGACCTCGCGGAGGGTGTGCTCAAGGCGGATACGGCGGCGGTCGATTTCTTCGCCCACAATCGCCGACAGCGCTTCGGCCAGCATCGCTGATGTCACCGACCCGTACAAGCGACCACCTTCGCCGGCGCGGGCGCGGAAGGTCAGCACGGTAGCGTTGATGCGTTGGGCCAGGCCACGGGCGGCGGCCAGCTCACGCTGGCGGCGGCGATCGGCAGCCTGGGTGATCTGGTCTGACTGCTTGCGCAGCCCGGGAGTTGCCGGTAGCGCCAGACCGCGCGGGATCAGGAAGTTGCGGGCAAAACCCGGCTTGACTTTGCGCACCTGGCCGGCCTCGCCCAGGCCTTCGACGTTTTTCTTGAGCAGAACTTCCATAACGGCGACATCCTCCGTATGCATGCAAGACCGGCCACAGAATGGCCGGCGCTTTGAATTTCAGTATAGAAAGTGGGATTGTATGAACGGGACAGGAAAGTTTACCGCAGTCCCCGTCAGGCGGCAAAATCCCAAAGGGCCTTGTTTTGTTGCCGCCAGGTGATTGGAGTGTGTTCCTGCCCGTGCTATACTCCAACCGCTTGCCGCCGGTTTTCCGGCGCGCTCGAAAAGACAATCGAGGAGACTCAATCTGACTATGCGTCCAACCCGCCTGCTTTTCGTCCTGGCTGCCATCGTCCTGGTACTGTTTGCCGCTGGCTGCGGCGGCAGGTCCACACCTGTGGCGCCAGACAAACCGATTCCCACTCTGCATCCGACCTTTACGCCGACGCCTGTCCTCCCCACGCCGACGCCCGAACCCCCCACGCCGACTCCTGAACCTCCCACGCCAACAACTGAGCCCCCGACGGCGACGCCAGAAATCCCCACGGCGACGCCCGAGCCCGAACCTGCCCAGGTGGAGGTAGCCGCCGCTGCCGTCAACCTGCGCAGCGGTCCTGGCACGGGGTTCGCCCTGGCCGGTCGCGCCACCCAGAGCCAGCGCCTGCCCATCCTCAGCCGCACCGAGGCCGGAGACTGGTTCCAGGTGCAGTCGCCCAACGGCGGCGAAGCCTGGGTAGTCAACGATCCGGCCCTGGTCCGTATCGTTGGTGATTCCGCCAGCGTCGCAGTAGCAGAGAACCTTCCGGTGTTGCCGACCCCGCGCCCGCGACCCCGGCCACAACCCACCCGACCGCCGGCGCCAGCTCCCACGCAAGCGCCAGCCTATCGCTTCGCAAAGCTCAGTTTCGATCCGCGCATTAACACCAATCCCATCGTTACCATGTTTGGTGGCCTGTATGACAGAACGCTGAACTTGAAGGCGTCCATTAGTGGTTACAAGATGGTGGCTGTGTCTCCTTCAGGCGAGCGCAAGGAGGCCGACTTTGGTCCTGTCTTCTTGCGTGGTAACCCAGGGTTGGGCGACGAGTTCCTCTACAATGCCAAGATTGAGTTTCCTACCGCCGCGGGTGCTTACCGGGTCTTTGTCGCCGACCAGGGCGGCAACCCAGTTTCTGAAGCCTGGGAGGCAACCGTTTCAGGCGACATGCGCACCTTCTTGCCCCGCTGGAAAGAGCAGTGAGTCGTGACAAGCGTCTGCCTTTGACACCCTCTTTGCTGCTATTCACCTTGTGACATCCGATCGCACGAAGTGCGCCCGCACCGCCACGGCGTCTCGACGTGGCTTGCTCGCTGCCGTTTTCCTTCTTTTGGTGGCCAGTCTGGGATGCACCAGCATAGGCCGGCTTGTCGTGGCGGCAACGCCGACCCCGACTCCCACGGTGCTGCCGACGCTGCGGCCTACCGACACCATCACCCCGACGCCGACGATCACCCCGACGCCCACCTTCACACCTTCGCCGACGGCCACCATCACCCCGACGCCGACGATTACTCCACCGGTCACACCGCAGCCTACGGTGCCGCCTGGACCGAACGCCCGCGTCGTGCAGACAACGGTGAACATCCGCAACGGCCCCGGCACCACCTTCGAGGCCGTGGGTCAGGTGTCGCAGGGCCAGGTCTTCTCGTTGGTGGGCGCCAATCCCGACCGCAGTTGGTGGCAGATTTGTTGTCTGGAGGGCGGCCGGTCGGGCTGGGTGGCGGCCAGCGTGGTCGAAGTCACGGGTTCCACCGATGCCCTGACGATTCAGGACCTGCCCCCTCCCCCGCCGCCAGAGCCTACGGCTACGGCCACGCCCATCCCGCCGACACCCACACCGGCGCCGCTTTTCTACCAGGGCTTAGGCCCATGGTTCGTGTCCACCGACAACGACCTGGCCACGCTCTGGGTGAAGGTCTACTCAGGCAGTGCGGGCACGGAGTATCCCGTCGAGGGTTGGCGACTTCAGATCAGGCGCAACGGCGTCGTCTACGCCACCACCATGCCTTCCACCGCTGTCTTTGAAAACTCATTGCTGGGTGGGCCGGTGAAGGACACCTATCTGCCTTACAACATCAAGTACGAGGTTCCGAGCCCGGGCGTGGCCGATTGGGAGATCTACCTGATCGATTCCAACGGAAACATCCAGTCGCCCGTCGTTCCGTTCACCAGCTCGCCCGGCAACATGAACAAGCAGATCTACATCGGGTTCGTGGCGGCGGGAACGTAGCCGGAACCTCCGGCGTCTGAATTGGTGTGACGCAAACGCAAGACGTGAAACGTAAACGATCCATCGTGACGTTTCACGTCTTGTATTTCACGAGTTTCTCGCCTCATGCGCACCACGCCGAAGCTCGACCACCGCTTCCTGCTCATTCTTTTTGTACTTGTGGGGCTGGCGCTGCGGCTCATTCGCCTGGATTTCCAGCCGCTGTGGTGGGATGAGGGGTACAGTGTCTGGTTCGCCGGGCATCCGCTGTGGGAGATGGCCCGGCTGACGGCGGCCGACATCCACCCTCCGCTCTATTACGCCCTGCTGCATGGTTGGACGCTGGGACTGGGGTTGACGCCTCCGTCGCTGCGGCTGTTTAGCGTGGTGGTGAGCCTGCCGGCTATTCCGTTGGCTTATGTGCTCGGTCGTGATCTGCACAGCCGCGGCGCCGGGTTGGTGGCGGCCGGGTTGGTGGCCCTGAATCCCCTGGCCATCTTCTACGGTCAGGAGATCCGGATGTATGGGCTGGCGACGACGTTTAGTTTCCTGGCGCTGTGGACGGGTTGGCGCTGGGCGCAGCCATCCGCCTCCCGCCGCTTCGGCGTCGCCTACGCGCTGGCACTCGCCGGCGGTTTCTATACGGTCTACTATTTTGCGCTGTTGCCGCTGGCCCAGTTCCTTTGGGTGCTTGTGGCTGCGCGGTCGCGTTTGCGTCCCTGGTTGGTCGCTTCCATCGCCGCCGTGCTTGTCTACGTGCCCTGGCTGCTGTATGCCGGCCCCAAGCTGTTCAACTACGTCGCTTATAAGGTCGTCCAGGACAACGACACCCCTCTGTCGCTGCTGCCGTACACCGGTCGCCACCTCTCCGCCTTCCTCACCGGTCACCTGGAGGGCCCTCTTGCGCCCCTGTGGCCCTGGGTTCTCATCCTGCTCGTGCCCCTGGCGGCGGCGCTGCTCTGGCCGCAGCCAAACGCTTCCGGCCGGCGCGTGCGAGCCATGCCGTCCAACCAGGCGGTTCTCTACCTCGCTCTGGCCTTGTTCGTCCCCCTGGCCATCGGTTTCATCCAGCAGCGCCGCGCTCCTTTCCTGCCCGACCGCTTCGAGCGCGTGCTCCTGTTCGCCGCCCCCGCCTTCTGGGTTCTGGTGGCGGTCGCGCTCGACCGGCTGGCGCGCCGCTCTGTGGCTGTCGCCGTGGTGCTAGGTGCTTTGATTCTTGCCGTCGATGCCGCAGCGCTTGCCGCTTTCTACGCCGTCCCGCGCTATCGCGACCACGATTACCGGCCCCTGATTGCCGAAGTGGGCCATGCTGCGGCGCCAGGCGACAGCGTCTTCGCCATGTTCCCCTGGCAGGTGGGCTATTTCTGGTCTTACCTGTCTCCCGGCGAACGCCCCCGCATCGTCCTCAGTCCGGCCACGGAGTGGGGCCCTGCCCTGGAACAGACACTCGACGGCCTGCTGCACCAGGGAACGGTCTGGTTCCCCGAGCACCTGGCCCTGGGCGCCATTCTCGAAACCGCGGCCGAGACTCACCTCGGCCGGCAGAGTCACCAACTGCTCAACCGCTGGTATGGCGCTGACACCCGCCTCACGGCCTGGGTGCAGCCACCAGAGACCGGCGCTGGCCTGACCCTGGCGTCGCCCGTGCGCTGGCAAAACGGCGTGACCCTGGTCGATGCCCGCATGACCCCGGCGGCGCTGCCCGCCGCCAACGCCCGGCTCTTGCTCGACCTCACCTGGCAGGGTGACCGGCCCATCGATGTCGAGCACACCACGTTATCGCTCTGGCTGCAGGACGCGCAAGGCTACCGCTGGACCCAACGCGATGTCAATCCGTTCGCCCAGCCGGACCCGCCGCTGGACGGCAGCACAGCGCCCTGGGAGAATGTCGATCGCATCGCCATGACGCTGCCTGCCGGCGTCCCGCCCGGTCAGTATGACCTCATGGCGGCGCTGCTCGACGCATCCGGTCGCCCGATCTCGCTGGCCGGACAGGGGGCAAAACCAGTCGCAGCGCTCGGCGTTGTGACCGTCACGACACCGTCAGCGCCTGTGTCCCTCAGCGCCCTGCCCATCCAGGAGCCCCTTCATGTCCAGAGCAAGGGCGTCAAGGATGACGGCGTTGGTTTCCTCGGCTCCAGCCGCAGTGATGGACCCTACCTGCCCGGCGATGACCTGGCCGTCAGCCTGTTCTGGCTGCTGCAGGGGCCGTTGGTCCCGGACCGCCACTTTTTCTTGCAGCTCCTGGACAAGGAGGGCCGCCCCGTCGCCAACAGCGAGGGGCCGCCGCTTGCCAACTATCTCAGCTCGGCGTGGGCGCCCGGCGTCCCCCTGCAAACCCAGCACCGCCTGCGCATTCCCGCCGGGTTACCGCCGGGAGACTATGCTTTGATTGCCGGGCTGTTCGATCCTGCTACCGGCGGTCGCGTGCGGTGGGGCGGCGCCGATTTCCTGCGCCTGAAGCAGCTTCGCATCGAGGCCCGCGACCACAACTTCGCGCCCGCCAGCCCGCAGCATGCGCTCGACCTCACCCTGCAGGGCGGGCACCGGCTGGTCGGTTATGACCTGGAACCAGGCAGCGGCGGTGACGCCCTGACTCTCACCCTCTATTGGCAGCCGGCGGGGGCGACGGATGTGCGCTACAGTACGTTCGTCCACCTGGTCGGGCCGGATGGCGCCATCCGGGCCCAGAGCGACAAGGAACCTGCGGACGGCGCCCATCCCACCACGTCCTGGGTGGCAGGGGAGTCCATCGCCGACCCCCACACGTTGGCGCTGCCGGCTGGCGCTGCTGGCGGACCCTATCGCCTGCAGTTCGGCCTCTATGACCCATCCAGCGACCGGCGGCTCCCCTTCGTCGATGCCGCGGGGGCAGTCGTCGGCGATCACGCGGAGGTGACCGCGGACGACTGACCGCCGACCGCTCCTTCAACCTTTAACCTTCAACCTGTAACCCGGCTCCAGGCTGGAGCAGGTGTCGCAGCCTGTCCACATCCTGAAAAGCAAGTTCGTCGTAGGGCAGCTCCTCCCCGGTGAACCAGGCCGCCTCAGAGACATCGTCACCTGGGTTGAGCGTTCCCCCCACAGGAGTGGCTTCAAACAGCAAGAAGACGCCGGGCTTGGTCGGATCGGCGTTAGGATAGACGTTTATCACAGCGCCGACCTCGACGCACAGGCCCGTCTCTTCTTCGACCTCGCGGGCAAGGGCATCTCTGGGTTGCTCATCGTAGTCCACGAAGCCGGATGGCACCGCCCAGTAGCCCTTGCGCGGCGGCACCGCCCGGCGGATGAGCAGCACCCGTCCCTCATTCACCACCAGGGCGCCGACGGCCAGCTTGGGGTCCTGGAAGTGAATGAAGCCGCAATTGGGGCAGTAGCGGCGTTCACGGCCAGAAACGATCCTGTGGGAAAGCGGCGAAGCACACTGCGGACAGAACTTGAAGGCCGTCAATCAGGCCTCCACGGCCCGGCGCGCAGCCCGCAGGTTGCCCAGGGGCGTCGTGATCGGCGCTACGCAGCCGGTGCTGAGGATGAAGCCACGGCCATTCGTTTGGGCGATGGCTTCGGCGGCTTCGGCGCGGACGTCCTCCGGCGTCCCCCGCACCATCGTCTCCCACTGCTGCAGGCCGCCTGACAGCGCTCCCCCGAAGGCTGAACGCGCGGCGGCCAGCGAGGGTCCGGCCTCGCGGTCGTGCCAGTTGATGCCCTGGACGGGAGTGTCCAGGAAGAGGTCGAAATAGGCTTCGGCGCCGTGCAGGTGCAGCAGGTTGAACCAGAAAAGCTGGTTGGCTGCGTTCAGGATCGCCAGATCGTACGGGCGGCCAAAACGCCGGTACTCGTCGGTGGTCAGGTGTTGCGGCGTCGCCAGTTGCACGGCGAAGTAGATGCCTGCCACCCCGGTAGAACGCATCGCTTCGAGGAAGCGCAGCGTCGTTTCGGTGATGACCTTGAGCGCCGCTTCCACCGCCTCGGGGTGCAGCCTGATTTCGGACAGGACACGGTCGCCTCCGGCCAGATACTTGAGCTGCGAGGTGGGACTGAAAATGGTCTGGATAAAGGGTGTCTCCCGGCCCAATTCCTTCCCGATGATCTCCAGACAGCGAACCTGCCCGCCCAGACGCCCTTGCGACGGGTCCTGGGGCGCCAGACGTAGCCAGTCCTCTGCCGCATGCACGGGATGCGCCACGTACTCTCGGCTCCCTTCGTCGCCTCCCCGCCACACGGAATCCGCTCCCCAGCCACCCACGCAGAAGTTTGAGTCGGGTGTGACCTTGACGAAGTCGAAGTCAAATTGCCGCTGCCAGTCGACGGTCGAACGGGCCAGCTCGATGGGGTCCTGGTCGTCGCCGGGCCCGTGTCGCCACAGAGCCACGCCAGGGCGGTCGGCCCGTTCTCCGGCGATCAATCGTTCCAGCCGTTCACGTTTTGTCAGGGACATGGATGCACTCTTGGTTGGGTGGGATGGGGGGCGGATAGGTCTTCTGTTCTACGCTTCCAGAATCTCTTTCAGACGTTCCAGAGCCTCGTTCCACAATGTCTTGACCTGCTCGGCGGCGCCGGCGTCGGGCAGTTTGCTGAGTTGAAGCGAGACCTGGCTCTTGGCGTCGCCTTTGGCGGTGAAGTTCGCGGAGACGGGCGCCTTGCCGTCGCCCCAGCGCCCCTGCACGGACCTGGTGGGCGTCATTTTGGTGACCTCGAAGTCGGGCGCGGCCAGCCAGTCCGCCCGCGCTTCGGCGTTCTCCCAGGCGGCGAACAGGCGCTCGACGGGCACAGCCACCGTCTTGCTCACGCTGACCTGGAAGCCATCGGGCATCTCGTGCTTGCTGCGGCGGCCGATGCGCTGCTCGTAGGTGTTAGTGACCATCTGCTGCCACCAGCCTCCCACCTGCTGTTCCTGGCTCAGGTAAGCGACAATGGCCTGGTGACTCATCTCCGCGGCCCCGGCGGCATCAAGGATGCCGAACCACTCGGCCCACGGCTTGCCGGTGGCGGCCTGCACCGCATCGTCGCCGATGGCTGGGCTAAAGCTCTCCGATGCGCTCATTGCTTTCGCTCCGGAATGGTGCAGCGCATGATGACCTTGCCGGTTGAAGGCTGAGCACAGGCGACGAAGCCCACTTTGGCGAAAGTCGAAACGAAGCCCATATAGCTGGAAACGGGCGGAACCCCTTCTCTGTCAGGTGAGGGGTAGGCCTCGACGATGCATCCGCCTTGTTGGGCGACGAAGTCAATGGCGGCGCGCACCAAGGCCTCGGTCACTCCCTGGCGGCGGTAGGACTTTGCCACGAAGAAGCAGACGATTGACCAGACAGGCTGGTCATCCAAACGTTTCAGGGTGCGCGAGCGTTCGAGCGAAGCGAAGCGCTCACGCGGTGCGACCGAACACCAGCCCACCGGTTCGCCAGCAGCATACGCCAGGATGCCCGTCGTCTCGCCGTTCGCCACCAGGCCGTGCATCGCCAGCTTGTTGGCCTCCCCGGCCTGTTGGTTGAACTCGGATCGCTTCAGCCGCCACCACATGCACCAGCAGCCGCCGTAGGCCCCGTTCTTCCCGAACAGCCGCTCGAAGTCAGCCCAGCGCTCCAGCGTTAGAGGATGAAAAGACAGGGCAAGCGGTTGCCGTGGGGATGTGGACATGGCCGCGGATTGTAGACCAGCCCTGAGCCGGCGTCAAACGAAGTGCGAGCCCACCGGCACGCGGTAGGCCCGCACTGAGCGCCACACAAACCTTAAGCAGCGGGCACGACGGCGGCTGTGTCCTTGCGGGCCCGCCACCACAGCCACACTGCACCCAGCCCCCACAGCGAGATCAACAGGCCGACAAGGCCGCCCAGGAAGGGGATGGTGCTGAGCAGGACGATGATGATCAGGCCGATCAGCAGCGGCCAGATGCGATGGTTTGCCCAGTCAGGTTTGAACTTGTGCAAGATGAGCCGGCCGAGCCAGATGCTGACGACGATGCGGGAGAGCCAGCTCACTATCAGGATGAAGGCAACCACCAGGGCGAACAGGAGCAGAAGGCCGAGCAAGATGGCCAGCGTTGTGAGACTGCCCAGGGTGAGGAAGCCGAACAACGCCGCCAGGGCGATGAGCACCGCCAGGACCAAAGGAACGAGCACAAAGAACCCGATCAGGATCACGAAGCCCCAGCCCAGGCCGGGCAGCGGTTTGGCTGCCAGAGCCTCCACCAGCCCGTTGGTGAAACGGGGCGCCAGCCAGACCAATAGCAAACCGGCGAGCAAGAGGGCGACGAAACCGCGGACGAACCCGAGCAGCCACACGAGGACGGGCGACCTGGTTGCCCTGGCCGCTTCCTCACCAGGCTGCACCGGCGGGGGCGTATACTCGCTCCTCACACTCTCTGGCACCTGGTACTGCTGCGGGCTGGTGTACTTCAGTGTGCCGCCGATTTCAGCGCCCTCGACCGTCAGACCGCCGGGCACGCTGGGGATCGTAGGAGCGTTGGGCATGAACATGAAGGGCGAGAAAGGCGGCCGGTCGCTCGGCCCCCCCACGACGGCGTCGACATTGCCGCCCACGGCCCCGGTCAGCTTGAGGCTGCCCACGGCCGCGTCGACGTCTCCGGTCACGGTCCCTGCCAGTAGCGCTTGTTGGCCTGCAAAGACGAGATCGCCACCCACCGTGCTGTCGGGTTGGGTGTCCAGGCTCCAACCCGCTCCTACCAGGTCGTCGCCCACCTGGCCTTTGGCGCCCAGTGTGATGGCGGCGCCGCCGACGCGGGCGTCATCCTGGACCAGGCCATTGATGATAATGCTCTGTCCAGCGCCGATCAGGTCACCCTCGACCACGCCGTTGATGGTGATCGTGCCTCCCACCACCACGACATCGCCCTTGACCGTGCCGTCCAGAGTGAAGGTTCCGGCGCTGACATAGAGGTCGTCGTTCACCACCTCGCCAGCGCCGATGACCACGGTGTCGCCGCTGCGTGACTCAAAGGCCCGGGCAGCAGGCGCCAGCGCCGCTAACACCAGTGCCGCCAGCACTACCAGGCCCAGACCACGCCAAATAGCTCGAGACTTCATGGTTTCCTCCTCCAACTACGAGCGAAAGCGGAAAAACTATGTGATTACCTCAATCCTACTCCATTCACCGCGCCCGTTCAATGATCTGGATCATAGCTACGGCGACCGCCGACCACGGATCACCGACCGCCGACCACTGACCGCAGCCACGGCCACCGCCGCCATAAAACGCTACCCGCCACCCCTCACCCGCCTCTCACTTCTCGCCTCTCTCCCCCTCACTCCCCCCGCAACACCGCCGCCACGGCCATGCGGCCCACCCGCAGCGCCGGATAGATCCCTGCCAACAACGCTGCTGTCAGTGCAATCAGCAGCGCGGCAAGGAAAGGCTCAGGGGTGATCTGCATTTGCAGGGTCCAACCAAAGGCTCGCACGTTGATGACGTAAACCAGGATCAGTGACAACAGCAGACCCGTCGGCCAGGCCAGAAGTCCTGCCACCAGGCCCATCAGTCCTGTCTCTAGCAGCACAAGCTGCGCCACCTGCCCCACCGTGAGCCCCAGTGCTCGCAACACGCCCAGGTCGCGGGCGCGCTCGAGCTGAAGCGCCAGCAGCGCCGACAATACGCCCACGAATGCCACCAGCGTCGCCAACAGGCGCAGGGCGGCGGTGATGGCGAAGGTGCGGTCGAAGACCACCAGGGCATTGGCGCGCAGTGCCCGGTTGGGCCGCACAAGCACCTTCTGGATCGGCGTCAGGCGTGCGGAAAGCGCGTTCGCCACGGCATCGACGTCCAGTTCCGCCTCCAAATCGAGGGAGAGGGCGGTGACGGCCGGGTCTCCCCACAGCCTCCGATAGTTGTCAAGCGCCATAAGGACGATGCCGGCGCTGGAAGCATAATCATAGTAGATGCCAACCACCGGGAAGGTCCTCAGCCCTGCCGGCGTTTCCAGCGTCACCTGGCCTCCCCGGCGGGGCAGGCTTACCCGGTTGGCGTAAGGTTCCGATACCAGCACGCCTCCTTGCTGCACTTGCGCCCACATTTCCTCTGGCGTGCCTGTGGCCGATGCAAACAGCGCTGGTCCGTAGGTCAGCACGTCGACGGCCGCCACCTGCACCGGACCTTGCGGCGAATCGACCAGGGCGCGGCGCAGGGTCCGGATTCTGCCCGCATCGGGCCAGGTTTCGACGGCCTGAACGACCGCCGGATCGAGGGTGCCCGTGTTGTCGGCCGCGGTCACCCCGGGTGTGGTGATGTAGACGTCGCCCTGGAGGGTCTGCGAGAGCCAGGTTTCCACCGTGCCACGGAAGCTGTCGATCATCAGGGTGACGCCAATGGTGACGCTGACGGCCACCATGAGGGCAGCGATGGCAATCGAGCTGCGGCTGAGCGACTCGGCGACGTCGCGCGGCGCCATGCGCCCCAGCGGTCCAAACACGGGGCGCAAGAATCGCGGAGCCTGTCGCATGACGACCCGTGTGACAAGCGGCGTCTGCATTGCCAGGCCGATGATGATGCCGGTGATGCCGGCAAAGGCCAGGGTCAGGCTCCTGCTATTCAGAAAGAGCAGAGCCGCACCCCCGGTTATCAGCCCCAGACCCGCAAGCGCCAGCCGCGGCGCAGCGCGGACGAAGCTGTCTTCGATGGCAGAGCGGCGAAGGGCGCTGCGAGGTGAGACACTCGCCGCCTCGCGGGCGGGTGGGAAGGCGGCGCCGACCGTCGCCAGCAGACCGATCACAAGGCCCTTGACCAGGCTTGCGGCAGGCACGTCTAAGCTGCTGACTGTAGTCACGAAGTAAAGATCGTTGACCGTCTGGCTGACGAGCGCCACTGCTCCGCGGCCAAGCAGGATGCCAAGCCCCAGGCCCAGGGTCGATCCCACCAGTCCCACCAGGGCGGCTTCGGCCAGCACGAGGCCGAAAACCTCGCGATCGGTGACGCCAAGGCAACGCAGCGTGCCGAACAACTCCCGCCGCTGCACAACCGAGAAGGTGACGGTGTTGTAGATAAGGAACATACCCACCACCAGCGCCAGCAGGCTCATGGCCGTGAGGTTGACCTGGAAGGCCCGCGTCATTTCGGACACGGTGCCATTGCGGGCCTCGGCGGCAAGAATACGGGCGCCGAGGGGCAACAGTGCCTGGACGCGGGCCAATACATCCGGACTGCTGTCAGGCAGGATCAGATCGATGCGGTCGAGCTGCCCCAGCCGTCCGGTCAGTTCCTGGGCCGTGCTGATATCGGCGACGACCACGCCCTCCAGCGTGCGACGACTGTAGCCGTCTTGCGGCGCTAGCAACCCGGCCACGTGGCCTTCAACCTGCCGGCCTTTGATTTCGAGGGTCAGGGCATCGCCGGCGGCGAGGCCGTAGCGCTGCGTCAGGTCCCCAGAGAGGAACAGAGCGCCGGGCTGCGACAGAAACGCGGTCAGGTTGTCAGGTGAGGGACCGTCCTGACCAAAGACATCTCGAAAAGGGCTGTCGGCGAAGGGATCGAGGCCGAGCAGTTGCAGTGGGCGATCGCCCAGTTGCGGCGAGCTCAGGTAGTCAGTGATCACCGGCGCCGTATTGCGCAAGCCGCCCTCGACCCGCAGCCTCGTGTAGGTGGCTTCGTCAAGACCGTGAGGCCCACCCACGATCTGGTGCGTCGCCCGCCCTGCCAGCGCCTCGGTGCTGAGGTCGAAGGCGCGCCGCGACCCGGCGTTGGCAATGTCGATGGCAACAACCACGGTCACGCCCAGCGCCACCCCCAGGATCATCAGGAGTGTCGCCCAGGGCCGGCGCTGTAAGTAACGCAGGCCGTTACGCCAGAGGACGGGCATTAGGCGAGCTGCCCATCGCGCACGTGGAGGATGCGGTCGGCGCGGTCGGCGACTTCGTGGCCGTGAGTGACCAGGACCAGACTGTGCCCCCGCGCCCGTGTCAGTCGCTCCAGCAAGTCCATGACGATGCGACCGGTGTTCTCGTCGAGATTCCCGGTGGGCTCGTCGGCCAGCACGATCTCCGGCTCATGGACCAGGGCGCGGGCAATGGCGACGCGCTGCTGTTCGCCCCCGGAAAGGCGGTCGGGGAAAGTATCGCCCCGATCACCCAGGCCGACCTCCGCCAGCATCGCCAGCGCCCGCGTCGCCGCCTCACGGCTGCCAGACCCGGCCAACTCCAGCGGCAATGTGACATTCTCCAGCGCCGTCAGGGTGGGGATGAGGTTGAAGAACTGGAAGATAAAGCCAATGTTGTGCCGGCGCACCAGGGTGCGCTCTCGTTCGCTCATCCGCGTGAGCTCTTGTCCCAGGACCCAAATACGGCCCTCATCGGGCTGGTCAATGCCACTGATGAGGTTCAGGAGTGTGCTCTTGCCGCTGCCGCTGCGTCCCAACAAGGCAGTAAACTCACCCGCCCCAAAGCCGGCCGATGCGTGTTTCAGCACGACGCGGGTCTTCTCCCCTTCATGGTACGACTTGCTCACATTCTCAAGGCGGATGACCGGCTCGGTCGTCGCTGCCTTGGGGATAGGGGAAGCATCTGGCTGAACGTCAGCTTGGGAAGGGAGGATCATGGGCGGCCTGGTTTGAACCGTGGTGAACTCGAACCCGACCCGGCCGAAACCTCGTGTCCCGGCTATTGGCGCGCGTCCAGCAGTCGGGGAAGCACCCGATTCGCCATGTGGTAAACCACATCGCTGTCAGAGACGACGGCGATCGGTCGCCAACGTGAGCCTTCAGACTCCACGACCACCACCCGGTGGATGTGCTTCTCCTGCAGCAGGCTGGCGGCCTCCTCCAACAGGGCATCCGGTGCGATCGTCACGACATCACGCGTCATCCAGTCGCGGCAAAGCTCCGCCGGCCAATCGTCCGGCTTGGCGGTGGCGGCTCGCACGACATCCGTGCGTGAGATCACGCCCTCGAGCAGCCGTTTTTCATCGACCACGACGAGGCAACTGATGTCCTCAGTGACAAGCGTGGTCACAACCTCGTGCAAATTGGCAGAGGGATGGCAGTACATGATGCCCAGCCGCTTTGCGGCGGCGACGGTGATGGTTTGCATGGCAACACCCTTAACGGTGATAGGCAGGAGCAATCAGCGCCTGGGCGCAACGTTCTGTAAGGTTAGCGCCCAACTTTAGCACCCCGTCCGTCGTCCGTCAAACAGGTCCGGGCCTGCAAGAGCCAGCGTCACGGCCCTGCTGGTCCAACCCGTTACCCACCTGGAAAGAAAACGGGTTGCCGCGAAATGCACAGAGATCGCGGCAACCCGCCTTTTCTCGTCAGACGTTCGTGCGCCTATGGACGTGCGGAACAACCAGCACTGCCAGACTTGTGTAAGGCTTTCGTGACAGCTATGATATAGATCATGGCGGTGTATCTTCCCGGTCCCTACAATGCACAGTAAGCTGCTATCCTAATGTGAGGATCCTGAGGCGCGGCCTTCGCCGTACATGCCAGCATGTCGGCGCTTCCGGGTTCAGAAACCTTAAGATACAGCCCAACCGGAACTCGCCAGCCGGAAAAACGCACAATCTTCGGTCTTTACTGCCGGGCTATCAGTGTGAAGTCTATTCCGTCCACACGGAGTTGTGACTCTGCCAGCAGGCATAGGACCATGCTCGTTGGACGCGTGGTTTGGTAGTGAGTGAATCCCTCCGTCCGTTCTGCAGAAGAGGTGCAACATGGTGGAGTCTTCTCAGCCCAAGAATCCTGTTCTGGCAGCCCTGCCAAGCTTCTTCATATCTGGTTTGGGGCAGACTTATAGCGGTCACGTGAAGTGGGGGCTGGTCATCCGCGATGTGCAATTCATCTCACGGCCAAGACAAGGATGTGCGCAACGCTGCAATCGTATCGCTTATGGGGGCGAGCAGACTGATGGGCGAGCCAACCTCGACTGCTGCTGTAGAACAGCTCGTGAGAAGCCAGGATGCCAACGTGTGGCAGATGACAATGCAGGTGATCAAGCAGGTGGAGGCGAAGGCTCTCGGGCGCTAGTCTGGGAGCGAAAGCTACCCCTCTCACTGTGCAGAGGTACTACAGAACAACGACTATTTTCAGACTCAAGAATGACGGAAGGAGATCGCACAAATGAGCTTCATTCGCCAGGTCCGCAACAAGGCTGATCAGGTCGCACTCGAGGGCGACAAACTCTTGCGCATCCAGCGAAAGCAGGGTGAGATCGGCCAAACGCGCAAGCTAGTCGACCAAAAGCTAAGCCAATTGGGAGCAGTCACTTATGGTCTGCACGGGCGGGGGCAGGCTCTGCCATCCGAGATTGAGCAGATATGTCGCGAGATCGACGCGCTCTATAGCGATATCCGCGTCCGGCAGGACGAGATCGAGATGATCCGCGCGGAAACACTGGTCGATGGGCCAGGGCCGTCTGTGTTGCGGTGCACGGCGTGCGGAAGGGCCCTGCCTGAAGGCGCTGCCTTCTGCCAGCATTGCGGCACTGCCGTTCCGCCGCCCAGGCCGAGAATCACTTGCGGAAACTGCGGTGCATCGCTGCCCGCAGATGCTCGCTTCTGCGCCGAATGCGGCCGAGAGGTTGCGTCGCAGCCGCCTTCGCCGGCGCCGGGATCGGATGTTGAGACAAACCCGCCTGAAGCAGAGGAGCTCAAGGAAGCGACTGTCCCCTACCGGGGCGGCGAGGAAGGTAATGAGGCAGACCAAGCGACTGCAATGCGAACTGCTGAGGTGCCAGGTGGCGTTGTCTGCCGTGTGTGCGGCGAAGAACTGGCAGACGACGCCATGTTCTGTCCGAATTGCGGCGGCCCTGTTGCAGGCGCCGCTGCCGGCGGCAGCTAAGCGAAGTGAACACTCTACTCTCTGCAATTTCTAGCGCGGTTCGCCACCTCCAATTGCCCTGGTGATGCTATGACAGAGATTCAATGCCCGCATTGCAGGGCAGACAACATGGCTGGAGTCACTTTCTGCGTGAACTGTGGAAAACCACTAGCGCCCACATCCCCCGCCGAAGCAGGAGCGCCTGTGGAGCAACGGGCGAACCACAAGCGGCGTCGGCGCGTCCCGCTCGTGGTGGTGGCGGGAGTGCTGATCCTTGTGCTCATCGCAGGGCTGGCTGTTGTCTTGAGCGGCGTCGTGCCATTTCCAGGTGCAGACCGATCACTCGAAGATGGCCCTGTGGCTGCAACCGTTGCTACCAACGATCCTTTTCTGCTGATATTGACGCCCAAAGATATGAACTCTGACATGGCAACCATCGATATGGCTGGGACTGAGGTCTATGCCATTGACCTGGACGGGCGTCGATTGGCTAATCTGGGTCCGGTGTCGGAATCCGGCCCGGGTACAAAACCGAACCTCTTCCTGTACGATCGTCACCGCCTGTGGACCAACTATTGGCGGCCAGCCAATGGCGCCGAGGCTCTTGCCTGGCCTGGAAGTAGTACTGCGCTAGTCGCCCTACAAACACCCTCGGGCTGGGATCTGCTGCGCTATGATGCTTCGGTGGCCCAGGTGCACCAGTTGGCGCAGGGAATCGACAGCGCAACTGTTAGGGGATATCCTGGCACCTCTACCTTTCTTGTTGACTACGGCAGGGGCGGCAATCGTACCTTGCTGGCTGCTGGTCAGAACGCCGAGACAGCTATAAGTCTTGCCGCCGAGACTGATGTCATCGAGGGTGTTGCTCTCTCGCCCGATGGTCGCCACGCCGCATATAGCAGTGATAAAGGTTATGTAGCACGAACTGATGGCACCCGATCATACAGACTTAGGCAGTCACACAATCTGGCAATCTATAGTCCCAACGGCAAGCACCTCATCCTTGCCAACAATCGCCAGTTAGTTTCGGCCGACGCCGATGGTCGCAATGGCGTCATTATTGCCGATGCCGGTCGCAGTGACTCGTTGGCACTTCGCTCAGTGGGAGACAAGTACATTGTAGCGGTCCAGCAGGTCGATGGTCGTTACGAGCTCCGAGTACTTGATTGGGACGGGCGATCAGTCGCTCGCCTGGGGAGCGAGGGTGCCGAGATGGATGGGGGGCTCCTGCCCAATGACGCAGGCCTCTGGATACTACATCAGCCAAATGGCATCGAGGCGCAGCTTGAAGTCACCAACATCAAGGGAGAAGGGAGACAAACGATTATCGAAGGCGCTCAGGATATTGGCCTCTACGCCACGGACAAGGATCTAGTCATCGTCTTCCAGCGAAACGGCTCTCGGAGTCTGCTCGCCTGGAACATCAAATCGAAGACTGAACAGATATTGGAGCAGGATGCATTCGCACTTGATGTCCTGGCCATTTCCGATGGGCAAGTCGCCTACGCCGTTCAATCAGGAGATGGGTGGCGGCTTATGGTTGCCGACCTCTCCCGCAACGAGACCCGAGAGGCAGATGCCGGCGCCACGAACGGGTATCCCCAGGCATTCTTCGATCAGGAGGGAAACAGCCTTGTATATGAAGCACGCGGTGAAGCGGTTTCCAGGGAGTTGTTCGACGAAGCCGGAAACCATGTTGGCAAACTCGCTTACGATTTGGGCGACATCTACCTGGTCGACACTCGCAACCCAAAACCAGAACTCGTCTACAAGGACGCTAATCTGTTGGCAGCTACATTGACCCAGTGAGAACCACATCATGGCACGTACCGCAGGTCAGGTCCTCAAGATGTGTCTGAAACCGAGAGGTTCGTTCCTCTTCCTGTCAACGTTGATCGCATTAGGGATCAGTCTCCAGACGGTTCGGGCCGGCGACAACGGTTGGTCGACCCGCTCGCTCCAGGGCCTAAACGTAGGTACGTTCGCAATAGATCCCTCCTCTCCCACGACGTTGTACGCACTGGCGCCTAATGCGATCCTGCGCAGCATCGATGGCGGCGGCGAGTGGTCAATGTATCGGCCCTACGAGCTGGGAAGCGCCGGACCCGGCCAGTTTGCGGTCGACCCGCTGTCCTCCGACATCTTCTATGCGGCCAGTGACGGCGGTTTGTTCAGGAGCCTCGACGCTGGCCTATCATGGGAGCAACTGGCGCCAGGATTGCTCACTGATGTGCGTTGGCTCGCTGTGGACAACGCCAACCCCAACAACATCTGGGCAATCATGGGTAGCGATACGCTGCGAACACAGGATGGCGGCAAGAGCTGGGCCTCGGCAGGTGTGCCCGTCAAGGGCTATACCACCGGTTTCGCTCAAGCTGGCAACACGGTGTATCTGGCAGTGGAAAGGCAAGGCCTCTTTCGCAGCGACGACGGCGGCAAGACCTGGGTAGTCGTGGGATCGGGCCTACCAGAGTCGGCGAATCTATGGGACCTGGCAGTCGATCCCCAGAGCGGCTCCGTCTATCTGAACAGTGATAGCGGTCCCTACCGCAGTCTAGATCGAGGCAGCCTATGGGAATCGATCGCACCGGAGGGCTACTGGTCCAACGCCAGACTGGAGGCCTTTGGCGGTGGCAGGCTGCTGATGCTGACAGGCGACCGCCAGGCAACCAGCGATAGCGGCGGTAGGGAATGGCAGGTGCGTGAGCAATCAAGTGTTGGCGAGACCAGGCAGTTAGGCCGCGACCCGCAGACGGCAGGAGTGGTCTATGCACTGTCGAACGCTGGTCTTTCCAAAAGCTTCGACTACGGGGCCAATTGGCGGGCGCCCGAGACCGCTCCGGAGGGCATTGTCCTTCTTGCCACCCACCCAACGCGCACCGAGCGCCTCTACGGCAGGACCTACAACTCGATTCTGCGCTCCGACGACGCCGGCGTCACATGGCAACTAGACCGTACTTTTGCCGAGAATCGCTCTCTGACCGCCATGTCATGGGCGCCTGGCAATTCCAATGTTGGCTATGCCAGCTACGGGCAGGGTTTGCTGCGCAGTGATGACAGCGGCGACACAACGTGGAAGGCCACGTTGCTGCCCGAAGCGACACAGGTAACGGCCATCCATATCTCACCTCATGACCCCAACGCAGTGTTCGTGCTCAGCAATGGTCGCGCCTTGACCAGCACCAGCAGCGGGCAGGCCTGGGGCGAACTGCCACTTCCGCCCGATGTGCGCATCAGCGATCTGGGCTTGTCATACCAAAACCCCAACGCCATCTACGCAATATCAGGAAACGCTCTTTACTACAGCAGCGATGGCAGTGCTGACTGGACCGTCCGCCCTGTCGATTTCGGCAGTATCGCTCAGCTTCAGGTTGACCCGCTGGATGATCAGCATCTTGCAGCGTTGGCAAACGGTAGCATCTTCGTAAGCCGTGACGGAGGCCAGCACTGGAAGGCGGCGGTTGGCCTACCAGAGGGTGGCGCCATACAAGGCATGCGTGTCCAGCCCAGTGAACCAACCCTTCTATATGCCTTCGATTATCAACAGGTATACCTCAGTCCTAATGCCGGTGAAACATGGCTTCCCCTGGGCCAGCCCGTTCCCGGTAATGTCGCCAACATGACTGCTGGTGGATCTGATCCCCGCTACATCCTTGTGCAGACAAACAACGGCGCTGTGTGGCGCTACCACTTTAGCGGCTTACCACCCACGCCAACACCCACGCCAACATCAACGCCAACCGTCACGCCGACACCACGGCCGACCGCAACGAACACCCCCACACCTCGCCCGCAACTGACTATCGTACCTGCTGCCACGCCGGTCAATCTTGATCCCCCAAGAAGACCAAGCCAAGGCGGCTCTGGCTTTCCTCTGTGGCTGCTGGGCGTTCTGGCGCTGCTTTTAGGAGGAGCTGCTGCCGGCTACTTCATGTTCCGTCGCCAGTCGGCGCGCCAGTCGACACCACCGCCACCGCCGTTTCCCCCCACTCCACCACGCCCCGGCCCTGCTGTGCAGTCGGTGACCTGTAGCAAGGGCCATACCAGTCCGGCTAGCGCGCGCTTCTGCCAGACGTGTGGCGAACGACTGCATTCTTAAGGAGATATTCGAACAATGCACCGGCATCTACACCCCAATATGGAGCATCTACTGTGTCTCTCCTTGGTCGTAGTCACGGTTCTTCTGGCAGGCTGTGCAACCATGGAGCAAGACGTGACGCTCCACAAGGACGAGCAATGGAAGGGTAGTACGCGCATCGGCGTGGCCCCCGGGGTTCTGGCATTGGCAGGGGGTGAGGAAATGCTTACCTCGGAACTGGAGAAGGGAAAAACCGCAGCGGAGGCTCAGGGGGCGAAGGCCGAGTGGGAACGCGAGCAGGGTGACGACGGCATCCTCTACTATACCGTGAACGCTTCTGGTCAGGGCTACGCGCTGTTGAACCAGGTGCTTTTCAACAATAACGCCGTAATCGAGCCAACCGTTTACAACGGTGAGGACGCCGTGCAGTTTCAATACAGGTCCGATGGTGACCTGGCGAGTTACAAGCTGCGCCTGCGCGCCGGCGAGATATTGGAGAGCGATGGCGTGCAGGAGGGCAAGGGCGACGTCACCTGGGACGGTGCGGGCGTGCAAGTGAACGCGGTTCTGAAACCGAAATCTTCCTTTCCACTTCTACCGGTGGTCGGCGGCCTTGCGGCCCTTGCACTCGTTGCCGTTGTCATCGTCCTCTATCAGGCCTGGCGTCGCCAGCAA
>CAZHTZ010000024.1:11855-29891 GCA_964535455.1 uncultured Caldilineales bacterium | reverse complement strand
AACATACCCTATCTTACCACAGTTATACCTCTATTTCAGCCCACCTGTACTAGCGATCGCGCTAGTCTTTTTTGTTTCTCGGACGTTCCGTTCATCCGACACGCCAGGGCGTGGAGACCACGCCCCTACACGTTACCCGCCACGCCGGGCGACCACGGGGGGTCGCCCCTACGTTACCCGCTACCCCTCACCCGCTTCTCGCCTCTCTCCTCTCTCCTCTCTCCCCTCACCATGCCCTCCCTCCCACCTGCCATCCCCCGAGGCGTCGCCGATTTCTTCGGCGGTGCTGCCGTCGCCAAGCGCCAGGCCGAGGCGGCCTTGCGCGAACTGGCGCGGCGCTGGGCCTATGTGGAGGTAATCCCGCCCACGTTTGAGTACGCGGAGACTTTGGCAGCCGAGGCGGGCACCCAGTTGGCCGAGGAACTGTACCGCTTTCTGGATCGCGACGGGCACGCCCTGGCCCTACGTCCTGATCTCACGATCCCCACGGCGCGGCTGGCAGGCTCCAAACTGTACGACCAGCCGCTGCCCCAGCGCTTCTTCTATGCCGGACCGGCCTTCCGCTACGAGGAGCCCCGCGCCGGCCGCCAGCGCGAATTTTGGCAGGCCGGCGTCGAACTGATCGGCGCCGGTGGTCTTGACGCCGACGCCGAAGTGCTTGCGTTCGCTGTGGCTGCCTTGCAGGCGCTCGGCCTGCCGGTCATCCAGTTCACACTTGGGCACCTGGGTTTCTTTCACGGCCTGTTGCAGCAACTGGCCCTGGAGCCGGCCGAAGTGCAGACCTTGCATGACCTCCTGGATCGCAAAAGCAGCGACGGCCTGCAAGCATTCGCCGCGGCGCAGCACCTGACCGCTCATGACCAGGCATCCGTCCTCGGCTTGCTCGATCTGGCGGGCCATCCGGATGGCGAGGTGCTGGCGCGAGCGGCCGACCTGGCTCGCAACGACCTCATGGCCGGGGCAGTCGAGCGGTTGGCCAGCGTGGTCGACCGCCTGAAGCACTATGAGGTCGCCCCCTACTTTGCGATTGATCTTGCCGACGTACGCGGCATGGACTACTACACCGGCATTACGTTCAAGGCCTACACCTCGACTATCGGCTTCTCGGTGGTCAATGGCGGGCGCTACGACAATCTGGTTGGACACTTCGGCGCTTCCCGCCCCGCCGTCGGCTGCGCCTTCTACCTGGACCGCATCCTGTTGGCCCGCGCCCGCCAGTCCGGTCCGCCTGTCGAGCCTGCGCCCGACCTGCTGGTCCACCCCTGCGCCTGTGGCGCCTACGTCCGCCTGGCTAAGGAAGCGCGCGCTTCGGGGTTGGTGGCCGCTTTGGCTCTGGGTCCGGAACCGGATGGCGCCGCTCCCTACACCGTACGCTGCACTTGCGACGGAACTGTCTTCCTGCACACGCCTGCAGGCGATCACAGCCATCCCTCTGACACCTGGCTCTCCCATGTTGACCGTCGCCCTGCCTAAAGGTCGCCTGACTGACGATGCCCTGAAGTGGCTGGCGCGGGCGGGTTGGTCCTTGCCCGCGGGCAAAGACGACCGCCGCCTTGTCGTACCCAGCGCCGACGGCAGCCTGAGTTATGTCATGGCCAAGCCCATGGACGTGCCGGTATTCGTCGAGCAGGGCGCCGCCGACCTGGGAATCGCCGGGCTGGACGTGCTGCGCGAGCGTAACGCCGATGTCTTCGAGCCGATGCGCCTTCCTTTCGGCTTCTGCCGCCTATCGGTGGCGGCGCCTGCAGACCGGCCCGACCGGCCGCTGCGCCTTGAGATCAGCCCACGCGTCGCTACCAAGTACCCCCGCCTGACCGAGGCCTTCTTCCGCCAGCGCGGCATCTCGGCAGAGATGATCGTCCTCAGCGGCTCAGTGGAGTTGGCGCCGCTCGTCAACCTGGCCGACCTCATCGTCGACATGGTGGAGACGGGTCATACGCTGGCCGCCAACGGCCTGGCCGAGCGCCGCACCATCTTGGAATCACAGGCCGTTCTCATCGTCAACCGCGCCAGCTACCGGCTGCACGCTGGCGCCGTCGACGTCCTGATCGACTCGCTCCGCCAGGCGGTCGACGACCACCGACCACTGACCACCGACCGCTGACCACGGATTGTCACCGGGCGCACTGCCGCACGCCTCTACCCGCCACCCCTTACCCGCCACCCAGGGCGACCACGGGGGGTCGCCCCTACCCGCCACCCCTCACCCGCCACCCAGGGCGACCACGGGGGGTCGCCCCTACCTCGCTTCTCGCCTCTCCATGCTCTTCCCCATCTACGACCTCGCCACCGCCCAGGGCGGCATCCTGAAGCGCCGCTCCTGGGCCGAGACCACCTATCCGGCCAGCCTCCTGGAGCGCCTTGAGGCCATCTTCGGCGAAGCCCTGACGCCAGAAGCCGCCGTCGGTCGCATTCTGGCCGACGTACGCCAACGTGGCGACGCTGCCCTGTCCGACTGGTCGCGGCGTATCGACGGCGCTGCACAGTCTGGCGTTCAGGTTCCTGCAAGCGAGCTGGAGGCCAGCCTGCTCCGTCTCGAACCGGCCTTGCGCCAGGCATTGGAGCGGTCTGCCGAACGCATCGCCGCTTTCCACCGTCGCCAGCCGGCGCACTCCTGGATACAAGTCGACGACGATGGCACCCTCGGCCAGATCGTGCGACCGCTGGCATCCGTCGGCGTGTACGTGCCGGGCGGCACCGCCCCCCTCCCCTCGTCGCTGCTGATGGCGGCCGTCGTCGCCCGTGTTGCCGGCGTCGAGACTGTCATCGCCTGCTCGCCGACTGATCGCGTGACCGGCCGCGTGCCCGATGTGATCCTGGCCGCGGCGGCCATCGCCGGTGTCGACGCGTTCTACGCCTTGGGCGGCGCCCAGGCAATTGCCGCCATGGCCTTTGGCACCGAATCCGTGCCCAGCGTGGACAAAATCGTCGGGCCGGGTGGCCTTTTTGTCACGCTGGCCAAGCGAGCGGTGTTCGGCGCCGTCGGCATCGACGGCCTGCCCGGCCCCACCGAGACGATGGTCATCGCCGACGCGGAGGCCAATCCCGAACGCGCCGCTGCCGACCTGCTGGCCCAAGCCGAACACGACGTGCTGGCGACCGCCATCTTGTTGACGCCCAGCGCCACCCTGGCCAGCGCTGTGCAGGCCGCCATTGCTCGCCGGATCGAAAATCTGAGCCGGGCCGAGATCATCGCCGTCTCCCTCGCCAACCGCGGCGGCGCCGTGGTCACACCCGATCTTGAGGCCGCGGTTGCAGCCGCCAACAGCTTCGCGCCGGAGCACCTCTGTCTGTCGGTGGCCAGACCCTGGGAGCTCGTGTCCAGCGTCCGCAATGCCGGCGGCATCTTCGTCGGCGAATACAGCTTCGAGGTGCTGGGCGACTACATCGCCGGACCCAGCCACATCATGCCCACGGAAGGCACGGCCCGCTATGCCTCGCCGCTAAACGTCGAGGACTTTGTCAAGCGCATCAGTCTGATCGGCCTCACGCCCCAGGCCAGCGCTGCCCTCAGTCCCATCGCCGTCACCCTTGCCAGCGCCGAAGGCCTCGACGCCCACGCCGCCTCGGCTCGCGAGCGCGCCTGATCAGCACAGTGGCCCTCCACCACGCTCCGCCCTTAGCTTGACCCTCGTCATATGCCAGACGAACCAATTCGCAGTCCGCAATTCGCCATTCCCTCCGTCCGTCCCGACATCGCCACGATGGAGGAGTACACGCCCGTGCAGCCCTTCGAGGTGCTGAGCCAACGCCTGGGCCGCGCACCGGAAGCGATCGTCAAGCTGGACGCCAACGAAAACCCCTATGGACCGGCGCCGCGAGTCATGGAAGCGCTGAGCCGCTTTCCGTGGTACCATATCTACCCCGACCCGCAGCAGGGCGCCCTGCGTGAGGCCCTCGCCGGTTACGTGGGCGTGCCGGCAGAACACATCCTTCCCGGGCACGGCGCCGACGAGCTCCTGGACTATCTGTGCCGGTTGTTCCTTCTCCCGGGCGACGGTGCAGGCTCTGGCGATGCCGTTGTCAACTGCCCACCCACCTTTGGCATGTACAGCTTCGATGCCAGACTTAGCGGCGGGAAAGTGATCGATGTACCCCGTCGCGAGGACTTTGACCTGGATGTCGCAGGCATAGAAGCGGCGGTGCTTTCGGCGCAGCCCACGCCCAAGCTCCTGTTTCTGACCTCCCCCAACAACCCTGACGGCAGCCTCATTTCCCACAGCACGCTGCGCCGCCTGCTCAAGCTACCGATTGTCGTCGTCGTGGATGAAGCTTATGTCGAGTTTGCGGCAGGCGACGTCTCGGTCGCAGGCTGGGTGCCGGAAACGCCCAATCTGGTCGTCCTGCGCACGTTCTCAAAATGGGCGGGACTGGCCGGGCTGCGTTTGGGCTATGGCATGTTTCCGCTCGGCATCATCCAGCACCTGTGGAAGTTCAAGCAGCCGTACAACGTCAATGTGGCGGCCACTGTCGCCGGGTTGGCAAGCCTGGAGGAGCGCCCCCTCCTGCGCCAGCGCATCGCCAGCCTCATCGCCGAGCGCGAACGTCTGCGTGAGGAATTAGCGAAATTCTCCTTCCTGCGCCCCCTGCCTTCACAGGCCAATTTTGTACTATGCGAAACCCTGTGCGTTCCGGCCCGCCAGATACATCGTGCACTGGCTGAACAGGGCGTTTTGGTGCGCTACTACGACAAACCTGGCCTGCGCAACCATATTCGCATCAGCGCCGGCCGTCCCAGCGACACCGATGCCCTGCTCCAGGCCCTGACGTCGTTGGGGATCGAGTGAGAACCCTCCCTATGATTACCGTCTCTCGAACCACCAACGAAACTGATATCACGCTGGGCCTCGACTTGAATGGCAGCGGATATGCCCAGGTGAGCACCGGCATCGGCTTGTTCGACCACATGCTGACCCTGTTTGCCAGCCACGGTCTGTTCGACCTGACCCTGACGGCCAAAGGGGACTTGCACATCGACGAGCACCATACCGTCGAGGACGTCGGTATCTGCCTGGGCCGCGCTATCGCCCAGGGTCTGGGCGACCGCTCAGGCATTGTGCGCACCGCCCATAGCTATGTGCCCATGGACGAGGCGCTGGGCTTCGTGGCCATCGATCTGAGTGGTCGTCCCTATTGCGTTTTCGAAGCCGAGTGGCACACGCCCCATATCGGCGGTTTGGGGACGGACCTCATCGGCCACTTTTTCGAGTCAGTAGCTGTACACGGCGGCATGAACCTCCATGCCCGCGTCCTCTATGGCCGCAATGATCACCATCAGTGTGAGGCGCTGTTCAAGGCGCTGGGACGGGCGCTCGACGCCGCCACGCGCCAGGATGCCCGGCGGCAGGGCGTCCCCTCCACAAAAGGCACGTTGACGACATGAACACCATCGGCGATAGCCTTGCGCTCCGCCGCGTCACACTCGGCCAGGCCGGTCAGCCCGGGCCAATCGCCCGCTACCGCCGTCTAAGTGTGGGCGAGTCGCTTCTGGAAGAATTCTGGTGGGGCGAGCTAGAGGCGCCGGTGCACAATGCCATCGGCGTCATCGCCGACAGCGGCTGGCTTTGGACCCGCTTCTGGCTGACCGAAACGGAAACGCTTCTCGACCGCATCTTCGACGCCAGGCAGCAGCCGGTCGGCATCCACGTCGATGTGACGCTGCCCCTCGTGCGTGTGACGCGCCAGTGGTACACCACCGATCTCTACATGGACATCTGGATCACGCCTGACGGACAGGTGACACTGCTCAAGGAGGACGCGTTCGAGCAGGCCTGTCGCGAGCAAAGGTTAAGCACAGGCGATATTCAGAAAGCTGAGTCGCATGTGCGCGACCTGACACGCCGCATTGCCGCCCACCAGTTTCCCCCGTCCTGGGTGATGCAGTACCGGCCGGCGCCAAGCAGTTAGACGTCAGATGGCAGACGGCCTTTCCCGCCTCTCGCAGGCAACTCAGCGAGTTGCCCTACCCGCCTCTCGCTACCCGTCACGCCTTACCCGCCACCTACCATGATCGCAATCGTTGACTACAACATCGGTAATGTACGCAGCGTGCAGAAGGCTGTGGAGCGAGCAGCTGCCGATGCCGGCAGCCAGCAAGAGGTCGTTCTGACGGGCGATCCGGCCACCCTCCTCCGGGCTGACGGCGTCATCTTGCCGGGCGTCGGCGCATTCGGCGCTTGCGTCACCAACCTTCGCCAGGCGCACCTCTCCTCGGTGGTGCGAGAGGTCGTGGTGCAGGGCACGCCGCTGCTCGGCATTTGTGTGGGCATGCAGATGCTCTTCGAGTTCAGCGAGGAGATGGGCGCCTGGCGTGGCCTGGGACTGCTGCCGGGCCGCGTGCGTCGCTTCGAGCCACCGCTGCGCGTTCCCCAGATCGGCTGGAATCAACTCCATCCCATGCGACCTGACCCCTTGCTGGCTGGCATTGGTGATGGGGCCTTCGCCTACTTCGTACACTCCTTCTATTGCGACGCGGCTGACCCTGCAGACGTACTTGCCATCACCGACTATGGCCTCTCCTATGCCTCCGTGGTGCAGCACGGCCACATCTGGGGCATTCAGTGTCATCCGGAAAAGAGCCAGCAGGTAGGCTTACGCATCCTTCGCAATTTCGTCGCCATGACCCAGACATGAGCCAGGTCATGGCGGCGATGGCGACCGAGCGGTATGCTTGCGAAGACCCATCACTGCTCCGCAACTCACGCACACAACAAAGGAGACTTCCACCATGCTCGAAGCGCAAGTTCTCAGCCAGCCACGTTTGGCGACGCGCCTGGCGCTGATCGCCGGATTTGCCTTGTTCACCGGCGTCGCCGCTCAGGTGCGTGTGCCGCTGCCCTTCACGCCGGTTCCTATTACCTTGCAGGTGCTGGCAGTGATCCTGGCAGGGCTCATGCTCGGTTCCCGCGATGGTTTCCTCAGCCAATTGCTCTACGTGGGTCTCGTGGCCGTCGGCCTCCCTTTGGCCACCGGAGGTGCAGGGGGTGTCGCGCCCTTCCTCGGTCCCACCGCCGGCTACCTTATCAGCTTCCCCATCGCCGCCGCCGTTGTGGGTCTGCTGGCTGGTGATGGCGCCGGACGCGGACGCAGCTTCCTCGCTGCCATTGCCGGCGCCGCCATCATCTACGTCTTTGGCGCCACATGGCTGGGAGTCACGCTGCATCTCACCCCGGCACAGGCGGTCGCCCTGGGTGTGACACCGTTCCTCCTGGTCGACCTGGGCAAGGCCGTCCTCGCCGCCCTGGTAGCACGCTCCGGCATGGCCCTTCTGCGGGTGGCAGGCGGCAGGTAGCAGGTGGCAGGCGGCAGGCGGCAGGTGGCAGGTGGCAGGCGGCAGGTGGCCGACCACCGACCACCGACAACCCAACCCGATTCACGCATCACGCACTGCCTTTCCCACCCGGCGCCCGAAATTCGCAATTCGCAATTCGCAATTCGCAATTCTTCCATGCGCATCCTGGATGTGGCCTAGCCCAACCTTCCCGCCGCAAGCCACCATGATCCTCTTCCCTGCCATCGATCTGCGCCGAGGCCGCTGTGTGCGGCTGCGCCAGGGCGATCCCGACGCCGAAACGATCTACAGCGACGACCCGGTCGCCATGGCCCGCCATTGGGTCGCCCAGGGCGCCACCTGGCTGCATGTGGTCAACCTGGACGGCGCTTTTGGTGACGCAGCCCTGCCAGACATCATCTCCCCCGACCTGCTGGACAGGTTGCCGATCAACCTGCAGCGGCTGCACGCCATCCGCCGGGCCGTAGACGTACCGATTCAGTTCGGCGGCGGGCTGCGCCAGCTCGATGACGTTGTCCTGGCGCTGGCATTGGGCTGCAGTCGCGTGGTTCTGGGCACGGCTGCTGTGGCTGAGCCGGACCTGGTGCGGAACGCGATCGATCGCTTTGGGCCTCAGCGCGTGGTGGTCGGCATCGATGCCCGCGACGGACGTGTCGCCACCCACGGCTGGCAGGAGACCAGCAGCCTGGACGCCATCGATCTGGCCCGGTCTATGGCACAGGCAGGCGTCCGTCGCGCCGTCTATACCGACATTCAGCGCGATGGCATGCTCACCGGCGTCAACGTGCCTGCCACTGTGCAGTTGGCTGAGCGCTCTGGGCTAAAAGTCATCGCCTCCGGCGGCGTTCGCGGCCTTGACGACATCGCGACCCTGCGCGACTATGAGGCCGCGGGCATCGAGGGTGTCATCATCGGACAGGCGCTCTACACGGGAGCGCTTGACCTTCGCCAGGCGCTTGCTTTGGCCGCGACCGCTGCGACGACGGTAGGCCCGGTGACCCAACCCTGATGAAGCTCCAGTTGCGCCCCGCGGCTGCCGCCGACATACCTGCCATCTCGGAACTGATCGACGCTGCCTACGCGCCGCAGGTGCGCCGGCTGTTCGGCGACAGTCCACGTGGACACTGGGGACACTATGACGAAGGCCGCATCAGCGGCTATCTCCAGCGCGAGCAGGAAGGAGTGCGCGTCGGTATTACTCAGGATCGCCTCGTCAGCGTTTGTGTGTGCCGGAGCTATGGTGCGATTGGCTGGTTTCACAGTCTTGCGGTGCACCCGAATGTACAGCACCGCGGCTTTGGCAGGCAGGTTGTCAGCGATGCCCAAACCTATCTCGCGGGACGGGGCGTCCAGAGCATGGCTTTGATGACCTGGCCAGACGCAGTCAACAACATCGGCTTCTACCAGCACCTCGGTTACCGCCCCGTTGGCTTGTCGCTCTACGCCTATCGCCTCACCCCTTCCGCCCTGGCAAGTGGCCGTCCACCGCTGCGTTCCACTTTGCTGTCTCGCCTGAGCGACCAGGCCTGCCGCCAGGCCATCGACGCCGCCAGAACCCTCGGCGACCGTTTGATGCCGGGCCTGGACTATCGACCCTGGCTGCGCTGGACCCTCAACCGGGGTTCCGGCGATGTGATGATGATATGGCGGGAGCGCCAGCCACTGGCAATGGCGCTGGCCTATCACAGCGGGGCAAAGATGGACTGGCTGGAAGGCAGGCTGCTCATGGTGAGTCCCGAAGCCACACCTGACGAGTTGGTGTGGACTCTGGAGCTCGTACGGCGGTGGGCCGTCGAACTACACTGCACCAGCTTCGGTTTTCCCGTCGATATCACTCATTCAGAAACCGCAGAGTGGTGCCAGCGCTTTGGATTTCGGCTTTTTGGCGATAGCATGCTCAACCTCATGCGGGGTGGACCGTGGCCGCCGGCCGGCATCCACCTCTTGCGCTTCAGCGGATAGGACGCCATGCTTGCGAAACGCATTATCCCTTGTCTTGATGTGAAGGACGGCCGCGTGGTCAAAGGCATCAACTTCGTGCACCTGCGCGATGCCGGCGATCCCGTCGAGCAGGCCGTGATCTACGACGCTCAAGGCGCCGATGAACTGGTCTTCCTTGACATCACTGCCACGCACGAAGATCGCGACATCATGCTCGACGTCGTCCGCCGCGTGGCCGACGCCGTCTTCATCCCCTTCACCGTGGGCGGCGGCCTGCGTTCGGTGGAAGACATGCGCAGCATGCTCCAGGCTGGCGCCGACAAGGTCTCGATCAACTCCTCAGCCGTTCTCGACCCTGACCTCATCAGGCGTGGCGCCGAGCAGTTTGGGAGCCAGTGTGTCGTGGTCGCCATCGACGCCCGTCAACGGCCAGGTGGCGGCTGGGAGGTCTACACTCACGGCGGCCGCCGTCCCACAGGACTGGATGCCGTCCTCTGGGCGCAGGAAGCCGTCGAGCGCGGCGCAGGCGAGATTCTGCTGACCAGCATGGACCGTGACGGCACGGCCGACGGCTACGATATTCCCCTGCTGCAGGCCGTAGTCCAGGCGGTGCCCATTCCCGTCATTGCCAGCGGCGGCGCCGGCGCACCAGCGCATTTTCTGCAAGCATTCGTCGAAACTGACGCCGATGCGGCGCTTGCCGCCACGTTGTTCCACTACCGGCTGCTCACAGTGCCGGACCTGAAGGCTTACTTGCTCGCAAATGGCGTGCTCGTGCGGTCTGTGGAGGCGCTCGATGCCTGACCAGCAGCCAGATCAAACAGGCACAGCCACCGTCACTGCCACGCTTGCGCAGATACAGTTCGACGAACGCGGCCTGATTCCGGCGATTGTCCAGGATGCCGAAACCGGCCAGGTGCTCACCCTGGCCTATATGAACAGCCTGGCGCTGGAACGCACGCTGGTCACCGGCCAGACCACCTTCTGGAGCCGCAGTCGCAACGAGCTTTGGCACAAGGGCGCCACCAGCGGAAACGTGCAATACGTGGTTGCCGTCCACATCGACTGCGACGGCGATTCCGTGCTCGTGCAGGTGCGACCAGCCGGCCCCGCCTGCCACACAGGCAGCGTCACCTGTTTCTTCCGAACTCTGCTGCAGGAGCCAACAGCCAGCCATGACTAGCGCCGTTCTTGACCAGCTGTGGTCGATCATCCAGGCCCGCAAACAGGACCTGCCCCTGGGCAGCTACACGGCGGATCTCTTTCGTAAGGGCGAAAACGAAATCGTCAAGAAGGTGGGGGAAGAGGCGATCGAGGTAATCGTCGCCGCCAAGGGCGAGGGTGATGACCGCATCATCTACGAGTCCGCCGACCTCATTTACCATCTCCTGGTCTTGCTCGCAGCAAAGGATCTCACCTGGCAGGACATCGAGGGCGAGCTGATGCGGCGCTTCGCCTAGCGGTCGCCGCCCGGCCCGGCGCGTTGAGCCGGTCATCGTGTTGTTGGGCGGCACTTCCCCAACCGGCAATGACGTGAGATAATCGAGTATCTATCAATCCCACAAACACAAAGGAGAACAGGAACATGGAACGTCGAATCATCAACCCATGGAAATGGCAGGATGAGTTTGGCTATGTCCAAGCCAACGAAGTGCGTGGCGCAGAACGGGTCCTTTTCTGCTCAGGACAGGCCGCGAACGACGCTGAAGGTAAGGCGATACACCCTGGTGATATGCGCGCCCAAATCACGCTCGCCCTGGATAATCTTGAGACCCTGCTGCGCGAGTCGGGTTTCAGTTTCCAGGATATCGTGCGGCTGAACATCTACACAACCGACGTAGATAAGTTTCTCGAGAACTATGACGCGTTTATCACTCGCCTAGCAGAGGCGGGTTGTCGCCATACCGGCTCGCTGATAGGTGTGACACGGCTGGCCTTCCCAGAAATGATGATTGAACTGGAAGCCACTGCCGTGTCTTGACGATACGATTAGCACAAGAGCAGAATCGCTACTCGTCATACAGGGTTGCCGCCCAACACTACATGGAGCGGACGCGGCTAACGCCCCGGCTAGAGAAGGCTCTGGTTAGCCAACGGGTGTTGCTCACCAGCGTTCTGGTAATACCCGCCGCGCCACTCATGCTGGCCGTGATGGTGCAATCGGGGGCGCGTATCTTTGGCCCTGGCTGTGCGTCATGATCGGTGCCATCATGCTGGCTTCCCATGGCTGGCGACAGGCAGTAGGGTGGCGCCATCTCACGCATCAGGCCCGGGACCATGCTCTACATGCCACGTTTCGGTGGTACGCCCTACTGCCCGCAAGGGGACTATCCGGCGGAGCCCAAGGTCGCGGCCAGGGCATGGTCGCTGCCCGCGCAGGCGCTTGAGGTCTTCACCCCGGTTCCGGGCGGCCTCTACCACAGCCCGATTGAGGTGATTGCCAGGACGCCCGAAGCCAGCGGCTTCCTGATCATGCGGCTGGTGGACGACCAGGGCAACGTGCTGGCGACGGCGGTGGAGACGGGCGGGGATGTACATGGCTTCCTTTTCACCTCCCTTTCGTTTATCGCCCCGCCTGCCGGTCAGCCCCAGCGGGCTGTGCTGGAGTTCTGCGAGCTGGGTTTTGAGGGCAGACAGCAGGGCGGAGTCCGCTTACCGATCACCATCGCCTCCGGACCACGTGCCGTCTATGTGGCTGAACCCACTGCCGGCGAAGCGTCAGCAGACCCCATCCGCGTCTCAGGCTGCGCTCAGGCCTATGAGGGCACCATCGTTCTGGTGGCAGAGACACGCTTTGGCCAGCGGCTTGGCCGGGCGGTGGCTGCAGGCGGCGTCTTCGATCACGCCGAGTTCTCCGGCGAGTTGAACGTGGCCGCGCCCTGTCTGGAAGTGCTGGTCAGTGTCTTCGCACCGACTCCCAGCGACCACAAGACCATCGACCTCATCCGTATCCCTGTGCTGTTGCGGTCAGATCCGGCCACCCGATCCTGAGGCCGCAAAGCCAGCCGTCTGAGCCGATCTGCATCAGACCATGCGCGTCGAAAGGGGTCTCTTTCCCGATCCTGTGTTGGAGGCCCCTTTCTCATGCGCGGAGAGCGCTAGCGCTCACCCATCCTCTGGGTCATTCGGCGCTGATTTCGGCGGCTTCAGCCCCTGACGGGGCGGCGTTGTGGTTGCGACGGAATCGATTGCCGAACAACGTTGGCGTGGCGGTGGCCGGCTAGCTTTTCAGCCGCGCATGCAAATTGATCAACTCAACCGCCGCCAGGGCCTTGGACACCGGACAACCCTGCTTGGCCTCCTCGGCCTTTTCCAGGAAGGTCGCTTCATCCAGACCGGGCACCTCGGCCTGGGTGTGCAGGTCGATGCGGGTGATGGTAGGGCCCGCTTCCAGGTGGACGGTGGCAGTGGTGTGGATGCGCGTGGGCGTGTAGCCCGCTTTGGTGATTAGCGCCGATAGGAACATGGAATAGCAGCCTGCGTGGGCAGCGCCCAGGAGTTCCTCAGGGTTGGTGCCCTTCGCCTCTTCGAACCGGGACGCATAAGTATAAGGTCCCTCGAAGTAGCCACTGCTGACCCTCATGGTGCCGCTGCCTTCGCGCAGGGTGCCCAGCCAGGTTGCTTCCGCTTTACGAATGGTCATGTTGCCTTTGCTTCGTGGAATGGTAATAGGGGTGGAAGATGTTGGAGTGAGATCGAACCCTTGCTTTGTCGCGCCGCTGGCCTGGGTTCTTACGATGCCGTGGGTGACGATCTAGCCTTCGTTTTGTACGAGCGGAAGGTAGACGGACATTGCCTGCGCCGGGCCGGCTGCATACTTGAGATCGCCGTTTGTCGTGTCATGGTAGCTCAGCCGCGGCGCCCCATCCTTAGCCACAGCCAACGAAACGTGGCTACCGACGTCGCCAACATCGTCCACCGTTTCGCTGACCCAGCCTTCCGCCCAGCGTCGCGCATACTTCAGGGCGCCGCCGGCCTCATCGTAATAGCCAAGATGCGGGTTTCCGGCCGCGTCGAGGGCAAGCGAGTCAAACCCGGCCAGTTCGGCGTTGGCCACAGGCTCGATTTGCCAGCCAGAGACTGTCCTCATCGCGTAAAGCAGCTTCAACTCGGTCCAATCGTAGTAGCTGATATGCGGATTCCCCGCCGTGTCCAAAGCAAGTGAGGGATGACCACCCACATCGCCGTCACTGGCCACCGTTTCAATGTCCCAGCCGTCTCCCGCCTCCACGGCATACCGTAGATCTCGCGCGAGGGCATAGAAATACGCTACGTGCCCGTGATCTTGTTTGTCAAGCACAAGCGAGAGTGAGCCAATGGAGCCGACGATGTCGATCGTCGTCAGGGACCAGCCCGCCTCGGTCTGACGAGCGTACCTCATCGCCTCGGTGGCGCTATCGTAGTAGGCGATGCGCGCCCGGCCCTGGTCATCCAGAGCCAGCGCTACACTGAGGTCCGTCGAGAAGCCGGTATCCACGGTCTCGATCTGCCAGCCGCTCGCGCTGCGGAAAGCGTACTTCAGCGTGCCCTGCACAGCCGAGGAGTAGGCAATGTGCGGGAAGCCGTTGGCGTCGAGCGCCAAGGCCGTTTCCGCACCCGCCCCTTCCTCCTCGTCGACCGTCTCTGTAAACCAGCCCCCATTGGCGCCATACGCGTACTTCAGCCGGTCACGGGCAATATCGTTGTAGCTGATGTGTGGCTTCCCTTCGCCATCAAGCGCCAGCGAAGTACTGTCTCCCACCTGTCCGGCGCTGTCGACCACACTGAGACGCCAGACGCCGGCGCTGCGCACGCCGTATTTGAGTTGGTAGTCCGTGTCCGTCAAGTAGGACAAGTGCTCGCGCCCCTCCCCATCGATCACAAGGGAGGTGGCAATCCCTACTGTGCCTTCGCTATCCACGACCGAAATGTCCCACTGATTGCCGGCGTAGTGCGCCAGCTTCAGATCGCCATTAGTCCAATCGTGGTAGCTGATAACGGGGAAATCGCCGCTATCCAGCGCCAACGAGGTATACGACCCCACGTTGCCGTCGTCGTCAACCACCTCACTATGCCAGGCATCACCCGTCCAACGCGCCAGCTTGAGGGCGCCTATGCTGGCATCGTAGTAGCTGATGTAGGCGGCGCCAGAGCTATCGAGCGCAAGCGAGCTATCGCTCCCCACTGAGCCATCGTCATCCACCGTTTCAAGCCGCCATCCGTCGCCAGTCAGCGTGGCATACTGCAGGCTTTCGCTGCCAAGATCGTAGTAGCTGATATGAGGGCGCCCCGCCTTGTCTACGGCCATATCGATATTGCGCACAACCCAAGCGGTGCTAACTACCACCGTGATGTCCCAGGCGGTATCTGTCCACCGTGCGTACTTCAGTGCGCTTTGCGTATCATCGTAGTAGGCAATCTGCGGTCGCCCATTGCCGTCCAGAGCCAGAGCCGCGCTGGCCCCCACCTCGCCCGCGCTATCGACCACGGTGATCGTCCAACCCTGGCCGGTTTCACGTGCGTACTTGAGGCTACTTTCATAGGCATCGTAGTAGGCGATATGGCTCCGATCCGCCTTGTCCACGGCCAACGAGGCAAACGCGCCCACGCCAGGACTACTGTCGATGGTCGTGTATTGCCACTGTCCACCCTCATCCCAGGCATAGTAGAGGTGGTCGCCTCCGTAGGCAAGGCGGGGCCGCCCGGCGCTGTCAACCCGCAGGCCGTGGTTGCTCAGCAGATCGATGAACTTCGGGCAGTCCACGCACTGGGTCTCCCATGCCCGTCCAGAGGCGCCGGAAACGGAGTCTGGAGACGCCGGGAATGCAATAGTTGCCTGGGGGGCCACGAAGGCGCTAAGGAGCACCGCTCCCAGCACCGCGAAGTGTAAGGACCGTGCAAACGCCGTCCCGACGATGCTTTTCATGGCCGCGCTGGCTGCAAAGGGCAAGGAGAGCAACTCGATCCTGTCACGCCCCCAGTATACCAGCCCCGCAGGTGGCGCAGAAAGACAGCGGCGCAGAAAGACAGCGGCGCACGAAGGCAAACGCGTCCTCTGATCGCCGGATGGTCTAGTAGCGGAACCTTAGCTCCGTGGAGTCCACCTTCGCCCGCCGAGAACGCCCGTCGTGCTGATCCCCATCACGAACGTACAACAGAAACTCGGTGGTAGTCAGGTCGCCAACGGTAGCGACTTTCCGGAAATCGAACGTGTAGACCGTGCTCAAATCCCGGTTCCAGGATTCTGAGGCAGTGCCCAGCAAGATTGGGCTCGCATTGGGGTCCGGAGGCGCCTGCCACAGCTCAATCACCTCGCCGGCGTACAAGGATTGCACCCTGACGCGCAACTGGGTCCTGAAGATGCGGGTACTCGACGGGATGGAACCTGGACCCCAACGCTCCAGGTACACAGGAACATCTTTCGTGACGTCAAGAGTTCCACCACCCGATCGCAGCAACCAAGTCGCATCCCTGCCGTCGTAAGTTGCCCGGGCCAATCGGGCCCCACCTTCCATGCCGGAAGCGATGCCTCTGCCGCTGTCCAAACCTCCGGCAATGGCGGCTGCTCGTCGCAGGTTCTCCTCGTCGCTACAGGCAGGCGGCAGAATCAGTTTCTCGACTTCCCTTGCGGCCTCTACCACTGTCCCGGCCGCCACCAACCAACCCGGCTTCACAGGGGTTTTGGGAAGCAGCCTGGCGCTTGCCAGGTTGAGCTGCAGAGCCGCATCTTGCCTCAGTGCCTCGACCAGCAAACCACCCTTCCCCGAAAGCAGGGCATCGCAGACGCCACCCATCTCAGGGAACAGCTCGGAATGGGTCTCAACCATCACTATCAGTGCCGCCAACTCTGCTTCCGCGTACCTTGTCCTCCCCTCTCGCCTGCATTCACGCTTCCACTCCCAGGCAGCCAACGGCGCCACGTTGAGCGGGTCATAGTAGCCGAGAGCGATGGCCTTCGTCTCTCCAAGAGCCAGCTTGAAGGCATTGTCCGCGCTGCTCTGGGGCACCCAGCCCGCGGCCACCGTCTGCGAATCCACCGTCAAAACGTAGTCCCCTCCGGCAACGCCTGCGAACGCGAAAGACCCATCACCAGCGGTGACCCGCTGGACTGCCGTCTCATCCGCCTCGATGCTGCCACTGCCGTTGAGGTCGGCGTAGAGCAAGACACGAACGCTCGATAGAGGCGCCTCACCCGGGTCGACATCGCCATCCCCATCGGCGTCATTCCAGACCACCCCTGTGATGGCGCCCACGGCAAGACCCATATCCTTCTGATAGGCGCCCATGACCTCACCGCTGACCAACTCCAGCGGCAGCGGGTCACTCGCAGTGCCACCAGGGAGGAGGAAACGAATGAGGTGCAGACCTGGAGGAACATTGACAATCACGTAGTTGCCGCTGCCATCGGTGAAGGTCGAGCCGAGCAGTTCATCGGCGAAGTTGATCACTCTGTTGCCGTCGACATCCTTGAAGATGTCCACCTCGACACCAGGAATGCCGGGTTCATCCAGGTCCCTTGTGCCGGTGATATGTCCGGGCGCATCGATCTCCTGATACACCACGCCCTGGACATTCCGCGGCCAACTCATGGCGAAGTTCAGGTCCGCAACCGCCAAACCAGCGACCACCTCGACAACCTGGCTCGTCGGCATGGTCGCAATATAGGCAGGTGGCACATTCACAGAGACCTTGTAGACACCGGGGACCAGATCTGAGAAAACATACGTGCCTTGTGGCTCCACGACGGGGAGGATCGATGAGAAGCCTGAACCGTTCGTCGACTCAATCGTCACCAGAACACCCTCCAGTACAAGGCCGCCCTCAAGCTCCGGTGCTGCGTCGAACTGGCCGTTGCCGTTGGCATCGTTGAACACGCGACCGGACACGGAACCCGTAACGTCGACCGCTGCTGGTTGGTCGTCGACTATCGGGCCTTCCGCCGCTACGGGCACAACAACAACGCCCAACAATAAGAAGACCAACAAGAGGGTACGCTGGACTCGGGTCATGTGGACTCCCAATTGACAATGACTAGCAGTGCTTTGCATGCAGTCGCCGGCGTCACGCCAAAATTCGAGCATAAACGCCTATATACGAGTATAAGGCCCCTTTCCCCGCTATGTTCCTTACACTTCGCTTACACTTGCTTCGAGAGGCTCCAGACCCCCTATCGCCTCCGCAAGGAACGGGAAGCTGCGCTCTGCACCTTCCTCTTCCCGAACCTAACCACTCTATTTGACTGCGATGGCGGACACAACAGGCAGTTTGCGCCCGCCGTTCTGGGCAAAGGCGACATTCAGCACGCCATCCGCCACCGTTGTCGTGTAAGTGCGGGCCAACGCCGTGGAAGCGCCGACCTTGCCGTAAATGCTCAGCGTGTTCTCCACCACCACCCCCTCGATCGTGATCTTCATGATGCGGTCGCTGGCCTTGGACACTTCGAACTCGGCAAAGCGCAACGTAACCAGGTAGACGCCGCTGGGCACTGTGAACCGGTATTCCCCTGGGTTCTCCCGCCACTTCTGGTACAGCGTATCGTCGACCGTTCCCGCAACGTACTTGGTGGTTGACCTGGCAGTGCCGCCGGTGTAGCCCCAGGAGCCTGAGGCATAAGCCGTGTCGCTCGCCCAGGTCTGACTTTGCGCATCGGTGACGCTTGTGCCGCCGGCGTTCACTCGCCGTGCGGCGAAGACCGGCGGCGGAGTAGAGGTGACGGTCGGAGTCATCGTTGCGGCGGGCGTCCAAGTGGGGGCTGGTGTGTATGTGGACGTCTTCGTAGGCGTGGCCGCGGGCGCCAACGTCGGCGTAGCACTCGGTGTCGCCGT
>CAZHTZ010000024.1:0-11755 GCA_964535455.1 uncultured Caldilineales bacterium | reverse complement strand
GGCGCCAACGTCGGCGTAGCACTCGGTGTCGCCGTGGGTGTTGGCGTGAACGTGGGCGTCTTCGTAGGCGTGGCCGCGGGCGCCAACGTCGGCGCGGCACTCGGTGTCGCCGTGGGCGTGGGCGTGTATGTGGGTGTCTTCGTGGGCGTGGCCGTCGGCGCCAACGTCGGCGTAGCACTCGGCGTGGCCGTGGGTGTTGGCGTGAACGTGGGTGTCTTTGTGGGCGTGGCCGTCGGCGCCAACGTCGGCGTAGCGCTCGGGGTGGCCGTGGGCGTTTTCGTGGACGTCGCCGTAGGCGGCAACGCCGACGTAGCACTCGGGGTGGCCGTGAGCGTGGGCGTGTATGTGGGTGTCTTTGTGGGCGTGGCCGTCGGCGCCAACGTCAGCGTAGCGATCGGGGTGTCCGTGAGCGTGGGCGTGTATGTGGGTGTCTTTGTGGGCGTGGCAGTGGGTGCCAACGTCGGCGTAGCACTCGGTGTCGCCGTGGCCGTTGGCGTGAACGTGGGCGTGGCCGGCGGCGTCGATGTCGGCGTAGCGCTCGGGGTGGCCGTTGCCATCGGAGTCGGCGACAGGGTCGACGTAGGTGTGGGCGTAGGTGTGGGCGTATCGCCGCTCCCGGGCAGCGCCAGCGCAATCGCCGCTCCCGCATCGATCCGTCCCCACCCATAATAGTCATCGCGACCAGCGGCGCCCAGGTCCCGTGCAGCCTGCTGCATGATGTCCTGGACGCCAGCAACGTCGAGATCTGGACGAACGGAGCGGATCAATGCCGCCAGAGCCGTGACGTGCGCCGCAGCCATCGACGTACCGGTCATGAACTCGAAGGTGGCCGGGACGGCAGCCGATCGCCAGTAGCTGCTCCAAATCCGGTCGCCCGGCGCCACAACATCCAGGTAGAAACCGTAGTCCGAGTTCGTCCAGCGGGCGTCAGCCCTGTCGGTGGCGCCCACGGCCACTACACCATCGAGCGCGGCGGGGTAAAAAGGCGTAGCGTTGCCGTTGTTGCCAGCGGCGGCCACGACCACCACATTGTGGTTGAGAGCATTGGCGACCGCATCACGAACGCTCTGTGACACCGACGTACTGCCCAGGCTCAGGTTGATGACACTGGCTCCATGATTGACGGCGTAAGTGATGCCAGCGGCAATGTTGGCCCACGTACCTGTGTTGGACGAGTTGAGCACCTTGATTGGCAGCAGCTTGACATTCGGTGCAATACCTGTGGATCCGGCGCCGTTGTTCATGGCGGCGGCTATGATGCCGGCGACATGAGTGCCGTGGCCCAGGTCGTCCTGGGCATCGCTGTCGCCGTTCACATAGTCCCAGCCTGGGAGAATGCGGCCACTGAATTCGGGATGGGTCATGGAGATGCCAGTGTCGATGACCGCGACGACCAGGTTGGGGTCGCCCTGGGTCACATTCCAGGCTGATTCGGCGTTGATCTTCTGCGGCGCATACACCCGCATGGGGTTGCTATAGTCTGGGTCGGAGGGTGTCAACGCACCGCGAACGATGCCATTGCGCTCCGCCCAAACCACGTGAGGAAGACCCGAAAAGAGGGTGACATACGCATCTAGCTGTCCGACTGGCACAACCACGACAAACATGTCCAGGTCGTCGATAACAAGCCTGGCGTGCAAACCGAGGTCGCCCAGATGCTCAGCGACCGCCGCGGGTGGAAAACCCTCCTCAAAACGCACGACCACTTCATCGGCAACAAATGCCGGCCCATTCTCGGCGGGTGGCGGCAAGCCCTCATTTCGGCTCCGTGCTCCAACAGGAACCGAAAAAGCTATCGCGGCTGCGCATGTGAGCAGGACAGCGACAAAGACCTGAGTCGAGGCAACGTGTTTCGTCATGCGGTGATTGCCCTTCCAAACATTGTACCCAATTTTACATCGAGCACAGATAATCAGCAAACCTAAGCATCTTCCGAAAGTAGCTGCGCACCATGGCGCCAGCGTAGCGCCACCTTATGGCGCAGAGCTGCGCCTATTCGATACCAACCCCACGACCCTATCGGTTCGCACCTCTCGCCGCCTCCTGATCACCGGCAGGTGGCGACCAGAAGGAAAGTGAATCAACTCATCTGTACACTGCCCAGCGGCGCGGCGCCCAGGTTCACCACACGCAGGTCATAACGCAGCATGAAGCTTCCGTTTCCAGTCGCGATGGCAGGCCAGCCAACAGCAAGCGCCGCTTCCCGAAGCGAGAAGCGGCGCTTGCCTGAACGAGCTCTCAAACCGGGGGTATTCAGCTCCCGGCAACCTGTCGCCTTAAGGCGGCCTTACCTGTCGTGGAGATCGATGGGGGCAAAGGCCCTTAGACGCTGCAACTCCAGGGAGGCGCTAGTGCTTACGGTTCTGCACGGGCAGGAAGGTCTTGAAGGGACCCGAGATCACCTTCGGCGTTGGCGTCGCCGTCGGGTCATCGATGTAGGAGATGAGCATGATCTCACCGCAGTCGGTGATGATGAACAGGGCGAAGGACGCACCGGGCAAGCCGCCCGGATACGTAAACGAATAGCCGCCCACCTGCTTCTTCCAGTACGGCGCGTACTGGGTCCAGAGCACGTCGCCGCTGTAGTTCACGATCTGGAAGGTCGTTGCATACTGCTGGGGCAGCGGCTTGATCATCTTGGCGTTGCCATCAGGCACCAACGAGTAGCTGTACTTCTGACCCCAGATGGTCACTTCCACCCGGCCGGTGGCACAGACGCCTGCGGGTGTGGGCGTGCGCGTTGGCGTGGGGGTTCGCGTCGGGGTGGATGTGGCAGCGCCCGGCGTGGGCGTAGAAGTAGCGGGCGGCACGGGCGTGGGAGTGGACGTCGCCTGGCGGTTCTTGAACCTCACCTGCACGCAGCCGGGACTGGGCGGCACCTCCACCGTAAAGCTCGGCGAAGTCACCGCCGTCCAGCCTTGTTGCATATCCTCCCACACCAGCCAGGTTCCGGGAGTCAAGTTGGGGAACGTGAACAGCCCGGTGCCATCTGTCGTGGCCGTGTATACCGGAGCGCCGCTGTTCAGGGGCCGCGTATGTACCACCCACCCTGGCAGGCCCACGTGCAAGTCGTCAACCTTGTAGCCGATTATACAGCCCAGCCCGGCGGGTGTGTTCGTCGGCGTGGGCGTGAGCGTGGCGGTCGGCGTCCGCGTTGGTGTCGGCGTCGGGGTCCGTGTGGGCGTCGACGTCGGGGTCGGGGTGGGCGTCGGTGTGTTTGCCGGCGTCGGGGTGCGGGTGGGTGTCGGCGTCGACGTGAATGTCGGCGTGAACGTCGGCGTGAACGTCGGCGTGGCGGGTGGCGTGGTGGTGGGGGTCAGGGTCGGGGTGGGGGGCGGCGTGCGCGTGGGCGTACTCGTGGGGGTGTTCGTGGGGGTGTTCGTGGGGGTGGGCGAAGGACCGGCCGTTGGCGTGCTCGTCGGCGTGGGCGTCGGCGTGGGCGCTCCGGGTCGATAGCCAAAGTCGGCCGTCATGTTGGAGGAAGCCGGCGGCAGATTCACTCCGTAGGGCTGCATCTTGTTGGTGCCGTCTGAGGTCTGATCCACCGGGAACACAGTGTTGACATATCCCGCCAGGACGGCGAACACGTCCGTGACCCGCACCTGGTAGACGCCGGCGGGCAGACCCGTGAAACTGTAGTCGCCTGATGCGCCGGTTGTGGTCGAAGCGATGACACCGCCCTGCGCATCGAGGAGCTCGACAGTCACGCCCGCCTGGCCGACGTCACCGCTCAAGGGATCGAAGACGCCGTTGTTGTCTGTCTCGATCCAAACCTGGTTGCCGATGACGCCGATATCGTCGCGGTTGGCGCGGTAATAGCCGAAATCCGCGGTCAAGACCGACCCGGCTGCGGGCAGTGTGACCGGATACGGATCCACCTGATTGTTGTTGTTCGTGTCGGGTGCACCCAGCGGCGACTTGATGAAGTCGATCAGCACGGAGTTGGTGTCGCTGACATGCACCAGATACTCTCCCGCCGGCACGCCCTCAAACAGGTAGTTCCCGTTTGCGTCGGTCGTGGTCGTGGCAATCACAGGCTCGCCGCCGTCCCAGACGTTGTTATTGTTCAGGTCTTGAATCAGATCGACGCTCACACCGGCAATGCCGCTGTCCCCCAGGTCGAAGACGCCGTTCTTGTTCGCATCCTCGAACACCAGGTTGCCGATGGCGCCAAGCTGGTCGGAGTCATAGCCAAAGTCAACCGTCAACAGTTGTTGTCCGGCAGCCACCGACACCGTCTGCGGCACCGGGGTGGTGGCCACATAGCCCACAGGCGGATTGGTCGGCGCCACGTCATAGCTGCCCGCCGGCACTTCGATCAGGTAGTGGCCGTTGCTGTCCGTGGTGTCGCAAATCGAGGCTCCGCCGCCAACCGGAGTGGCGCACACCTGCACCCCTGGGATGCCGGGCTCGTTCGGCTGCTGGATGCCGTCGCCGTTGGCGTCGTACCACACCGTATCGCCGATCATGGCGTTGCCTGGCGCCGGCACATCGCGATAGCCGAAGTCCGCGTCCTTATAGACCTCCCCGCCCCCCAACAGAATCGGCGCGGTCGGGTCGCTCTGCGCCTGATTGCCCACAATCTGCGTGTAGCCGGTCAGAACGCCGTTGGCGTCGGTGACATCCACATAGTAGCTTCCGGGCGCCAAGTCTGAGAACAAATAGCCGCCGTCGGCGTCCGTCACCGTGCTGTCGATCAGAACATCATCGCCGCCGCCGACTACGCCGTTCGGCCCGGTGCTGTACAGATCCAGCGTGACATTGGCAATGCCCGGTTCACCCACGTCCTGGATACCGTCGGCGTCGGAGTCGTACCACACGAAGTCGCCAATGGCGCCCGGTCGTGTGTAGCCGAAATCGGCATCCAAGAATGGATCGACGTTCACGGTCACCAGCAGCGGCGATGCACCGTAGGTGCCGCCGCTCGTAAACTTGAGCCCTTCCAGCGGCCCACCCGGATCGAAGTTGCTGCTGTCGATCTCGACCCAGTAGGTGTCGGGGTCAAGGCCAATGAAGTTGTACCAGCCGTCCCCGAAGGGTGGATTAAGATCGGTGGCCGTGGTGGTGCTGGTAAACAGGGTGTCGCCGGACCCAGGTTCAAAGATTCCGTCGCCATCATCGACCCAAAGATTCACCAAAACGCCGTTGATTCCCGGCTCGCCAACGTCCTGGTTGCCATCCCCGTCGGTGTCCTTCCACACGAAGTCGCCGATGATCGCCACGCCTGTCGGGCCGGCGCTCTGGCCCTGCCAGGCCACAGCGACCCCTGCCCGGTCCGGCGCCACCCTCACCGCCGGTTCGGCATAGGCGGCCAGGCCGGCCAGGGTAAGAAGCAGCACCACTACGGCGCCGAACCCCACTATGCTCGGTAGCCATCGCGGCAGACGCAAAGAGCGATGTTCCATGTCAGTGACTCCTATTCTGCAGCGGCATGAACAACTGGCTTTGATCCGCCTTCTGCAGCGGAATCTGCAGAGCCGGATCACCCATCAACAAGAAAGTATCAATGAGGTCGAGGTACTTGTTTGGCGGAGCGTTGGCGATCAGGTAGTACTTACTGGCGGTTGTGGCGGCTCCCAGAGCAGCGGTGCGATCGTGAAACACCGCTTGAAACAGGCCTCTCTCCAGGTATTCATGGCCGGTGCTCAGACCAAACCCGGTCGGCGCATAGCTGGCGATGCTGCCGCGCTCAGGTTGGCGAATGCCGGCCTCGCTGGTCGACTGGACGCCGGCGCGAGGTTCGATGAAATAGCCTTCGTCGCATGTCATCGGCAGCATGATGGGCAGGCGACCCACGTTCTGCAGACCGATGATCCCTACTATGTCAAGAAGACGTTCGACGGCCCAAAAAGTTCTGGCTCCATGCCCAATATAGCTCACCATCAGCGCACCATTTGTTTCCAACTCGCTCTTTAGCTGGTTTCGGCACGCAACAGACGGGTTTTCGGTGGGACAGGTCTGCCCCAGATAAATCTTGGGGCGCTCATACGCGCTCGGCAGCAGCAGCTTACCCTGATTGGGTGGGCCCGCAAAGCCGTCGGCGATGGCGTCCGACAGCTTGTAGAAGTTGCCGCCGCCGCCTTCCAGATTGTCTGTCACGAACAAGACACGTTGCGTCCATGCCTCATCCGGCGACACGCTTTCGTACGCCAGGATCTTGTTCACCATGACGGTCGTCTCGCCCGGGGTGTTGGCCGGCAGCCTGCCCACGTTCAAGTCAGGAAGAATATCCGTGCCCGATACCGCGGCAAAGCGATTGTCGCTTGCGGTCTCGCCCGCTTCCAGATCCACCATGGCCAAGTAGGGCGGCAGGTAGGTGGGGGCGCTGGTGGGCAGGTAGTGGCGGAAGTCATAGGTGCCGTCGCCCACCAACAACACGTCCCTCGGCGCCGGCGCCGGCCAGTTGGCATAGGTGTAGGCCAGGAAGTCGCGGATGGCTTCCGCCGACATGGCGCCGTAATTGAACTCGTCGTAGACATCCTGAACGTCCACGAGCTTCACCCTCATGCCTTGTCCGGCCCGCAGGTCCACCAGCGGCTGCAGTGCTGCCAGAAAGCTAGCATGCGACACTATTACGTAGTCGGCGCCGTTGCCGGCGTTTTGCAGGTCAGAAGCTTGGTCTGCCACCACGGCCACAGGCGCCAGACGCCGCCCCGTGGTCAGGGCTACAAAGCGTCGTGGCTGCGTCTGGTTCACGGCGAAACGCAGCTTGTACCCCGCTCCGGCGGCAAACACGCTGCCGCCTGTGACCCGCTGCACATTGGCCTGGTCCGCGATGTCATACACCTCCACGGTGTTGTTCGTAAAGCCGCTGACCTCGTATTGTTGCATCCCGCTGCTGTCCCCGCCAAAGGCCAGGGCGTCGTTTATCGCTGCTTGCTGGCGCTGGTAGACCACTTCAACCCAGTCGACATAGGCTTGGTCGATAGCCTGCCCCGTCGTGTCGTTCACCAACTCTACTCTGATCGTCGAGGCGCCCTCCGTCAGATAGGACTGCGGGAACTCGGCTTCCGCCAGTTTCAACGTTCGCTGGCTCCAGCTCGTATCATGGACCAGTTGGCCGTTCACGTACAGGCGCAAATGGTGCACGCCGCTGACGTTCCCGGCCAGCAGCGCCCGCACCCTGGCCACGTGGTTCCCCGGATCAAGCTGTGCTGTGGCAAAGCTCAGGTCGCGGCGTCCCGGTGTGCCAAAGCCCGCGGCCGTGATCTGTTGACCATACCAGTGATCGTGACCCGTGGCTTTGGGCAGGGACGACACATAAAACAGGTTCGTCTCCTGACGCAGCGTGTTGCGGTACGACGTGACAGTCGCCCCGCTGCCCAGGCTGGCTGCGGTCGCCATGCGTTTGCCCGCAGCGCCGCCAAAGCTCAGCCAGTAGATGTTCGTATCCGTGTAACGGGTGTTCGCCCCCTGTCCGTAGAAAAGTATGGCGTCCCCTTCGTTGAACTGCCCGTCCTCTTCGCCGCTGACCCGTATCGCCGCTTGTTGCCCGGCGAAATAGAGCTTGAATGTACGTGGATCCAGCGTGTCCACCGGAACCCCGGCGCCTGCCAGCACGCCGCGCGTGAGCGCCGTCAAGCCGGCTTCTCGCACAAGCACGCGATACCCTGGCTGCGGCGGCGTCCACACCGTCGCCTCCCCCGGGCTGATGGCTGTCAGCGCCCGCCAGCCGCGTGCGGCCTCGTAGTTCAGCATGATCCCGGCCATCGCCGCCTCGAATGCCGCGCTTTCGGCCACGACGCCAGCCGTATCGGCCCTGCCGCTGAAACGCAGCGCCACACGCAGGCGCTCGTGCACAATCACGTTCCCGCCGCGGCCGTACAGCTGCACCGGCATGACTTCCAGCCGGACAAGGCGCTGGCTGCGCGCCATGCCAAGCTCGACCAACTTCACAGTCTCGGCCGGATACGCCGGCTCCACCCCGATGGACGGCTCCGCCGCCATATTTTGCCCGGCATCCGCACAAATCACTCCCAGATCCACCAGCTCGGTGCTGCTGAGACTTTGCGTCTCCAGGCTGATCTCGACGCCAGGCGGGACGCCCACGATCACCACCTGGACCGGCAGCCTGGGCCGGCCGGGCTCCTCCGTCGCCGTTACTCCCGGCAACCGGAGATCGACACAGGATCCGGCGCCGGCTGCGTCTACCTGCGCCCACACGCCGTCGGCGCTGAATGATGTTTCCAGCACGACCGCGCCTGTGTCAGCGCCCAGCAGTCGGGCGCTCGCCACAGGCGCGGGCGGCGTGGTCCCCGGTTCGGCCAGCGGCCTTGCGACCACCGGCGCCGCTGCCAGCAGCACATTAGCGGCAAGCAGCGCCGCCGCGAAAAAGCGTCGGACCGGGTGACTGCGTAGTGAAACCTGCGTCATTTTGCAGCCTTCAACGTGCAACCTGCAACGTTCAACGTGCAACCTGCGACCGGCACGGCATGTGAAAACACGACCCCGCAGGCGTCAGGGTGTTCGCCTGCGGAGTCGTAAGCGTCCGAGACGCCTGCAGCCCGAAGCGAGTCACAGGCCGCAGTTCAACGGTTCATCAGTGGGAGGTACAGATAGCGGAGGATGACGGCGACCACCGGCCCAAGCGTTTCCGTGATCCCGTCAACCCTCAGGACCTCGAGCTTGTACCAATACGACTTGCCGTCAGCCGTTTCGTCCCGGAACACATACGGGTTCCCGGCGTTCATCCCTGACTGCGCCGCCAGGAGCACACCGTCGTTCACGGCCCCGTACGGTCCGGCCTCTGTCGCCGAGCGCAGCACGTTGAAGCCGAGCAGGTTGGCTTCACTGGCGGTCTTCCAACTCACCACCACGCTGTCGTCTGCCTGTACGTGCGCTGTCAGACCATAGGCGCCGACGCCGGTGGGCTTGAAGATCTCCACCCTGTCGGATGCCTCCTTCGCCGGCAGCGGCAGCAGCGGCGGCAAAGCGCCGCCGGGGCCGTCCGGATCGATCAGGGCGCCCTCCACGCGAGCCCGGTTCTCGGTTTGGCCGTCGGGCAGGAGGTTGGTGGTGTCTGCCTTGGCCGTAAACCAGACATCCACCGACCAGCTCCCGCCTGGAGCCAGTTGTTGCCCGAAGCTCACGACCAGATCACTCCAGTCGATCTGTCCGTCGTCGGTGTTGTTGTCCGACGCCGGTGTGCTGAACTGCCCCGCATTGCCATATGTCAGGTAGTTCGTGTCGTAGATGTCCTGCAGCGGCACCACGCCCAGATAACGATCCGTGAGGTTGGTGATCGTAATCGTGAAGCTGACGGGATCGCCCACCTGGACCGGCTCGGCCGTGTTGAGCTGCTTGGTCAGCAAGTAGTCGCCGCTGGCGTAGAAGCCGAAGTCGATGGTGGTGTTGGATTCCTGGAATCCGAGCGTGACCAAGTCGTCGTGCGTCACGAGATTCCCATTGGAATCGATCAGGGGGTCCACTCCCACGAAGCGCGGACTGGGGCTCGTCCCTACAAGGTCGCCGCCGGCCAGGAACTCGCTGGCGTCAATCTCGATGCGGTACAGGCCGGGGTCCAGATTGACGAACTCGTAGAGACCCAGGGCGTTCGTGGCCGTGCTCGCCAGGAGCTGGTTGCTGCCGTCGTAGAGATTTACCTGGACATTGGGTATGCCCGGCTCGCCCAGGTCTTGCAGACCGTCCTTGTCGGCGTCCCACCACACGAAGTCGCCCAGCAAGCCCTCGCCTTGACCCGTACCCTCGCCCAGATAGCCGAAGTCGGCGGTCAGGTTCACCCCGCCCTCGGCCAGCACCACAGCGTAGGGCTGCTCCTGGTTGTTGTTGTCCTGGCCCGGATTGGGACCGAAGGGCGCCAGAACCAGGTTGTAAAGCACCTGGAAGTCGTCCGTCACCTGCACGGTGTAGTTGCCCGATGGCAGGTGCAGAAAGGCGTACTCGCCCGCGGCTCCGGTGGTCGTCTTCGCCCAGAAGACACCGTTGCGGTACAGGTCCACCGTGACTCCCGGTTGGCCAACGTCGCCGGCGTTCGGGTCAAACACGCCGTCCCCGTCCGCATCGATCCATACCTGGTTGCCGATGAGGCCCGTCGACGGTCCCTCCGCCTGTACAAACCCGAAGTCTGCGGTCAGCTCGTTCTCGCCGCTGCTCAGTTCGACCGCATATGGGTCAGCCTGGTTGTGGTTGTCCGCGCCCGGTGTGCCCAATGGCGCCTGTGTGTAGTCGAACAGCACACCGTTGGTGTCGCACACATTCACCAGGTAGTCTCCAGCAGGCACGCCCGGGAACAGATAGTTGCCGCTGCCGCTAAGCGCTCCCGCGCTCACCGTAGTCGCCACAATCGGCTCGCCGCCCTGCCAAACCCCATCGCCGTTGCTATCGGCGATGAGGCAGACATCCACGCCGCCCAATGGCTCGTCGCTGCCGCCGCTGAAGACGCCGTCCACGACCACGTCTCGGAAGATCAGGTTGCCGATGGAGCCGAGCAGCGAAGCGGAGTCATAACCGAAGTCGGCATCCAGATACTGTTCACCCGCCGCCACCGTCACCGGCTGCGGCGACGGCGTGGTGGCAGAGTAGCCCGCGGGCGGATTCGTCGGCGCCACATCGTACGAGCCGGCCGGAACCACGATGCGGTAGTGGCCGTTGTCGTCCGTGGTGCTGCAGATCGAGAATCCACCGCCGGTCGGGTTGGCGCAGACCTGCACGCCCGGAATCCCCAGCTCGGACGGCTGCTGCACGCCGTCGCCATTGGCGTCGTAGAACACCGTGTCGCCGATGATGGCGTTGCCGGGGCCGGGATTCTGTACATAGCCGAAGTCGGCGTCCTTGAACACCTCATTCGCTGCGAGATTGATGGGGCCGGTGGGCGTCATCAAGCTCTGGTTGCCGACGACCAGTGTCAGTCCCGTCAGTTGGCCGTTGAGATCGGTGACGACCACGAAATAGGTTTCGGGAATCAGACCCGTAAACAGGTAGCCGCCGTTGGAGTCGGTCACCGTCGAGTCCACCAGGGTGTCGCCGCCGCTGTACACGCCGTTATTGTCCGTATCCACGTACAGATCGACCGTGACGTTGCCAATCCCGGGCTCACCCACGTCCTCGATGCCGTTGCCGTTGGCGTCATACCAGATGAAGTCGCCGATGGCTCCGCTTTCCAAGTCCGGCGTCGCCGTCGGTGTGGTGGTCGGCGTTGCCGATGGCGTCCTGGTCGGGGTCGCCGTCGGTGTGCTGCTCGGAGTTGCCGACGGCGTCGCTGTCGGTGTGTTGGTCGGTGTCGCCGTGGGTGTGTTGGTCGGCGTGTTGGTCGGCGTCGCCGTCGGGGTGTTCGTCGGTGTATTGGTAGGTGTATTCGTGGGTGTGGCTGTCGGCGTCGCCGTCGGTGTATTGGTAGGTGTATTCGTGGGTGTGGCCGTCGGCGTCGCTGTCGGTGTCGCCGTGTTGGTCGGCGTCGCCGTCGGGGTGTTCGTCGGCGTGTTGGTTGGAGTGCTGGTCGGCGTGCTTGTCGGTGTATTGGTTGGTGTGCTGGTCGGTGTTCTGGTCGGAGTGCTGGTTGGCGTGCTTGTCGGTGTGGATGTCGGCGTATTGGTAGGTGTATTCGTGGGTGTGGCCGTCGGCGTCGCTGTCGGCGTCGCTGTCGGTGTCGCCGTGTTGGTCGGCGTCGCTGTCGGTGTATTGGTTGGTGTGTTGGTCGGAGTGCTGGTCGGAGTGCTGGTCGGCGTGCTGGTCGGCGTGCTGGTCGGTGTATTGGTTGGTGTGCTGGTCGGTGTTCTGGTCGGAGTATTGGTTGGCG